>CAXTMS010000017.1:0-13900 GCA_964245345.1 uncultured Acetobacteraceae bacterium
GCGGCATTCACACGTGGCCGGTAAACATCCTGCCGCATGATCGGAGATGGCGATGACCTACGTGGTCACCGAGAACTGCATCCGCTGCAAGTACATGGACTGCGTCGAGGTGTGTCCCGTGGACTGCTTCTATGCGGGCGAGAACATGCTGGTCATCAACCCGGACGAATGCATCGATTGCGGCGTGTGCGAGCCGGAATGCCCGGCCGAGGCGATCTTCCCCGACAGCGACGACCGCGCCGGCACCTGGGCCGAGGCCAACGCCAACTATTCCAAGAGCTGGCCCAACATCACCCGCAAGGGCACGCCGCCGGCGGATGCGGACGAGTGGAAGGACAAGCCGGGCAAGGCCGAGCTGTTCTCGGCGCAGCCACACAGCTGACGCTCCCGCCGCTTCCCGAACCATCCCAGCCGCCCGGCGCCCCGCCGGGCGGCTTTTTGTTGTCCGGCGTGCCACCACCGGCCCCTGCCCCGGTCGGCCGGCTGCTGCTGGCGACGGTGGTGTTCACGGGGCTCTACACCCTGCTGGTGCCGGCGGCGTTGTTCGCGATCACCGCGTTGTTCGCCTGGGAGCTGCTGCGCTGGCTGCTGTTCACCGTGGTGCTGGTGCCGGTGCTGTTCGGCCTCGGGCTGCTCGGCCTGTTGAAGGGGGTGGTGCCGGCCGGGCTGCTGGTCGGCATCGTCGCCGCGCGCTGGCCGCACCGGGTGGCGCCCAAGCTCCTGGTCGCCTTCCTGCTGCCGCTGGTGGACCTGCTGCTGCTGCGCCTGTCGCTGCTGCCGCGCCTGCTGGAGCGCGGCCTGCTGATGGTGATGGACCACCGGGCGCTGTGGGCGCTCGACACGCTGGCACCACTGGCGGCCTCGGCGCTGGCCGCCCTGCTGGTGCCGCAGCGCCTGGTGCGTATCCTGCTCGGGCGACCGCCCGTCCGCTAGGGCCTGAAATCGATCGTCTGCAGCCGACCGAGGCTGTGTGGAAAGCCGGTCCGGCCTGGCCTCAGATGCCGGCAACCGGATGTGTGGCGGTTCTGGATCCCATGCCGGTGATCAACGGCTTTGCTTGCGCCATGGCGGCCTGGATCTGCGGCAACCTGAGGGAGGCAGCATGACTGCCGCTGTCGCGCCAGATCTCCGTGACCCAGATGGCATCATCCCGCGCCGCATCGAGCGAGATCACGTAGCTGAGGCAGCCGGCCATTTCCCCCGTCGCAGCGGCAAGG
Organism: uncultured Acetobacteraceae bacterium; assembly: GCA_964245345.1. GTDB lineage: Bacteria > Pseudomonadota > Alphaproteobacteria > Acetobacterales > Acetobacteraceae > Lichenicola. The sequence continues at coordinate 1,218 of CAXTMS010000017.1, forward strand.
ATCTGGACGAGCTGGTCGCGATGTTCCGGCTTCGTCATCAGCTGGCTGATCAGCCCATACATCGTCCTGCTCCTCGGTTCGGCCGGCGCCGCATCCGCCAGGAGAACGGCCGACGACGCCAACGCGCCGAGGCTGACTATTCGCCGACCAACGATCATTGGGCAAACCCTGCACACTGGACCGCAAGCCTGACGAGACGATGCCCAGGCCGTGACAGCCATCCGTCCACGCCGCTGCGGACCTACCTGTCCGGCTATCCGAACCGCATCCGGTCCAACCGCCGCCTAGGCGCCGGCCAGCCCGTTCCCGACCAGCTGCCGCGGATCCACCGCCTGGTCGAACGCGGCTTCCGACAGCAGCCCGGAGCGCAATGCCGCGTCCTTCAGGGTCAGGCCGTGCTCCATCGCCTCGTGCGCGATCCGGGCAGCGGCGTCGTAGCCGATCACCGGGGACAACGCCGTGACCAGCATGATCGAGTTGGCCAGGTGCTGGGCGATCCGATCGCGATCGAGCTGGGTGCCGGCGACGGAGAAGCGGTGGAAGTTGCGTACCCCGTCCGACAGGTTGTTGATCGAGCGCAGCACGTCGTTGATGATCACCGGGCGCATCGCGTTCAGCTCGAAATTGCCCTGCGAGCCTGCGAACGCCACCGCGGTGTCGTCGCCGATCACCTGGATGCCGATCATCACGATCGCCTCGCACTGGGTCGGGTTGACCTTGCCCGGCATGATGGAGGAGCCGGGCTCGTTTTCCGGCAGATGCAGCTCGCCCAGGCCGCAGCGCGGCCCCGAGGCCAGCCAGCGCATGTCGTTGGCGATCTTGATCAGCGCCACCGCCACGCCGCGCAGGGCGGCCGACACCCGCACCATGGCGTCCAGCGAGGCTTGGGCTGCGAACTTGTTGGGCGCGGTCACGAAAGGCTGGCCGGTCAGCTCGGCGATCCGCCCGGCGACGCGGACGCCGAAGCCCGGCGGCGCGGTGAGGCCGGTGCCGACCGCGGTGCCGCCGACGGCCAGCTCCAGCAGCCCGCGTCGGGTGTCGCGCAAGGCGGCGGTCGCGTCGCGCAGCTGGTGGGCATAGCCCGACCATTCCTGCCCCACGGTGAGCGGCACCGCGTCCTGCAGATGGGTGCGGCCGATCTTGACCACGTCGTGCCACTCGCGGGCCTTGGCCTCCAGGCACCCTGCCAGCGCGTCGAGCTCGGGCAGCAGCCGGTTCTCCAGGCTCCCGAGCGTCGCCACGTGCATGGCGGCCGGAAAGGTGTCGTTGCTGGACTGGCCCATGTTGACGTCGTCGTTGGGATGCACCGGCACCTTGGAGCCGATCTCCCCGCCGAGCAGCTGGATCGCCCGGTTCGAGATCACCTCGTTGCAGTTCATGTTGGACTGCGTGCCCGACCCGGTCTGGTACACGAACAACGGGAAGTGCTCGTCGAGCCGGCCTGCGATCACCTCGTCGGCGGCGCGGATCATGGCCTGCGCCTTCCAAGGCGGCAGCCGGCCTTCCTCCGCGTTCACCAGCATCGCCGCCTTCTTGACGATGCCGTAGGCGCGCGACACGGCGATCGGCATCCGGTCCTGGCCGATGGAGAAATGCTCCAGCGACCGCTGCGCCTGGGCGCCCCAGTAGCGGTCGGCCGGAACCGCGATCTCGCCCATGGAGTCGGTTTCCCGGCGCATCCCCGACGCGGCGATGCCGATCGGCAGGTCGCGCAGCGTCGGCGTGTCCGTATAGTCGGGCATGGACGGTGTCTCCCCGGAGGATGCCGCGAGGCGGCCTGCCTTGCGACAACGCCGGACGCGGGACTGCGCTGCATCAACGCGGCGGCCAGGCTGCCGGCTTCAGACCGCCGTGACGCGTATCCGGTGCCAGGCGGTGCTGAGGTAGCCCTTGATGTTCCACACCTCGTCCGGCGTCGACGGCTGGGTCTGCCCGGCCTCGTCCCAGGCGCGCACCACCAGCTCGTGCTCGCCCGGTGCCAGGTCGAGCGTGATCTCCCACAAGGTCCAGCTCCAGGGGGAGCCGCCATGATCAAGGCTGGCCTGCCGCCAATGCCGGCCGCCGTCCGACGACACGTCCACTCGGACGATCCGGCGCGACGAGGCCATCGCCCACCCTTTCATCTCGGTTCGGCCGGACGGCAGCTCGGCGAAGCGGGCCGGGACGCAGATGGCGGCGTTGACCGGCATCTCGTCGATGGTGACGCCACGCGACCAGTCGGGCGCATCTCCGGTCTCGTCGGCTGGCAGCAGCTTGTAGTCGCGCTGCTGGACGTGGTTGTCCGACGGCTCGCGTTGCACAGTGATCGCCTGCAGCCATTTCGGGCTGCGCACCCCGGCATAGCCCGGCACCACGGCGCGCAACGGGAACCCGTGCTCCGGCGTCAGCGGCGCGCCGTTCATGCCGGTGGCGAGCAGCACCTCCGGCGCCAGCGCCTTGCGGAGCGGGATCGAGGCGCCGTAGCGGAACCGCTCCCCGCCCGCCTCGCACCAGTCGAGGCAGGAGAACGCGACGTGGAGGTCGGCACCGGCGTCCACGCCGGCGGCATGCAGCACGTCGGCCAGGCGCACCCCGCTCCATCGGGCGTTGCCGATCGCGCCCACGCCCCAGGGGTCGCCGCTGGTCGGCCGCACCGGCTGCAGGTCGGCGCGGCGGTTGCCGGCGCATTGCAGCACCGCCTCGACCTCGTGCGCGGGGAACCGCACCGTCAGCTCGGCGAGCGACAGAAACAGTGGCGTCGCTACCAGCCCACCAACGGTGAGGCGGTGGGCGTGGCCATCCGGCTCGGGGATGGTGCCATGGCTGCGGACGTAGAAGTCCGGAGTGGCGGTCAGGAACGAGGCGGCCAGTCGGTCCGGCCGCGGCTCGGCGTTGAACGGGCTGGTCGAGTGGACGATCAGCTCCGGCTTCGATCGCAACCCGGGCGGTTCCGGCATCGGCACGCTCCCGGTGTGGAGGATGCAGCGCGTCGCCCGGGGTTCCGGTTGCGGCGGTCGGGATCAAACATCGAACACCACCCCCTGCGCCAACGGCAGGGTGGCGCCGTGGTTGACCGTGTTGGTGGCGCGTCGCATGTAGGCGCGCCAGCTGTCGGAGCCGGACTCGCGTCCGCCGCCGGTTTCCTTCTCGCCGCCGAACGCGCCGCCGATCTCGGCACCGGACGGGCCGATGTTGACGTTGGCGATGCCGCAATCGGAGCCTTCCGCCGACACGAATCGCTCCGCCTCGCGCAGGTCCAGGGTGAAGATGGCGGAGGACAGGCCGGCGCCGACGTCGTTCTGCGCCGCGATCGCGTCGTCGAGCACGGTGTAGCGCATCACGTAGAGGATCGGCGCAAAGGTTTCCCGCTTCATCACCGCCGGCTGCCGCGCAGGTGCGCCGGGCAGCTCGACCAGGGCCGGACGGACGTAGAACGCGTCCTCGCCGCCGATCGCGATCCGCTCGCCGCCGGCGACGGTTCCGCCGGCCGCTTCCGCTTCCGCCAGCGCCGCGCGCATCCCGTCATGCGCGGCGCGGTCGATCAGCGGGCCGACCAGCACCCCGGGCTCGCGCGGGTCGCCCACCCGCACCGAGCCGTAGGCCGCCTTCAGCCGGGGCACGAAGCGGTCGTAGACGCCCTCGTGCACGAACAAGCGGCGCAAGGTGGTGCAGCGCTGCCCGGCGGTGCCCATGGCCGCGAACGCGACGCCGCGCAGGGCCAGGTCGAGGTCGGCGCTGGGTGCCACGATCGCGGCGTTGTTGCCGCCGAGCTCCAGGATCTGGCGCGCGAACCGCGCCGCCAGCACCGGCGCCACCGCGCGACCCATGGCGGTCGAGCCGGTGGCGGACACGAGCGCCACGCGCCGGTCGGCCACCAGCGCCTCGCCGACGGCGCGGCCGCCGATCAACAGGGAGCACAGCCCGTCCGGCGCGTCGGCGCCGAAGCGGGCGGTCGCCCGGCCGACCAGGGCATGCACCGCCAGCGCGGTCAGCGGCGTCTTTTCCGACGGCTTCCACACCACGCTGTTGCCGCACGCCAGCGCCAGCGCCGCGTTCCAGGCCCACACCGCGACCGGGAAGTTGAAGGCGGAGATGATCCCCACCACGCCGAGCGGGTGCCAGGTTTCCATCATCCGGTGGGACGGGCGCTCGGTGGCGATGGTCAAACCGTAGAGCTGGCGCGACAGGCCGACCGCGAAGTCGCAGATGTCGATCATCTCCTGCACCTCGCCCAGGCCTTCGGAGCCGATCTTGCCGGCTTCGAGCGTCACCAGCCGTCCCAGCTCCGGCTTGAACCGGCGCAGCTCCTCGCCGAGCAGGCGCACGAGCTCGCCGCGTCGCGGCGCCGGCACGGTGCGCCAGGCGAGAAAGGCGGCGTGCGCGCGCCCGATCCTGTCCGACACGGCGGCGGCATCGTCCTCGTGGATGCGTGCGGTCTCCTCGCCGGTCAGGGGGGAGCGCGTGAGCAGGGTGCCGCCGGACAGGGAGGCGCGGTCGACGCCGAGCCGCGCCAGGATCTCCGCCGCTTCCGCGGCCACGGACGCGATGTCCATCTGGTTCATGGTGTCGTGCTCCGTTTGATCAGGCGGCGTGCTGGGCAGCGGGCGGCACCAAATCACGCGCAGCGGGATCGGCATAGTTACGGCCGAACCGGTTGGCCAGGAAGTCGGACAGCGCCACCTGCTCCTGCCGCACGAAGCCGCGCTGCGGCAGGCGGCCTTCGGCCAGCAGGTCGAGCACGGCGCAGATGCCTGAGGCGGTGGTGATCTGGATCGCGCTGCGCATCGCCCCGCCGATCTCCGCGGCGCGTATGTGCCGGGCGTAGGAATGCTGCATCAGCCGCCCGCCGGATTGCCCGGTCACCGACACGAACAGGATCACCACGTCCTGGGTGGTGGCCGGGATCGCGGTGTCGAGGATGTCCTTGAGCAGCGGCCGGCGGTCGCGCAGGCCGAGGTCGTTCAGCAGCACGCGCATGATCGCGGCGTGGCCGGGATAGCGGATGGTGCGGTAGTTCAGGTTGCGCACCCGGCCGAGAAGGGTGTCGCACAGCGAGCCGAGGCCGCCGGAGGTGTTGAACGCCTCGTACTGCACGCCGTCCAGGGCAAAGGCCTCCACCTCCTCGAGCGGCAGGGTGTGGCGGAGCTGACCGTCGACGATCGCCTCGCAGGGCTCGCAGTACTCGTTGATGACGCCGTCGGTGCTCCAGGTGAGGTTGTAGCCGAGCGGGCCCACCGGGAACTGCGGCAGCGCGCCCACCCGCATGCGCACGTCGTGCAGGCTGTCGAAGCGGTTGATCAGGTCGTTGGCGACGATCGTGATGAAGCCGGGCGCCAGGCCGCATTGCGGGATGAAGGCGGTGTCGGCGCCATCGGCCAGGGCGCGCACGGTGCGGGTGCTGGCGACGTCCTCGGTGAGGTCGAGATAGTGGGCGCCGGCTTCGCAGGCCGAGGTGGCGATCCGCGTGGTCAGCTGGAACGGGCCCGCGTTCAGCACCGCGAAGCTGCCGGACAGCGCCTCGGTGAGCGCCCGGGCGTCGGCGATGTCGACGGGTGTGCGGGTGATCGTCCCGGAGACCTGAAGCCGGGCCAACTGCGCCGGGTCGCGGTCGAGCACGCTCACCGCGTAGCTGCCGCAGGACCCAAGCATCTCGGCGATCATCGACCCGATCTTGCCCGCACCCACGATGGCGACCTTGCGCATAGGCTTTCCCCTTCCCCGTGCTCCGGCCCACAGGATGGCGGTCGTGCCCGGCGGATGCCACACCCCGATCGGCGGCGGCCGGCCTGCCGCTCCGGCGGAACGACCGTCCGGGTTGCGGAACGCCGGGTGACATGGCCTTGGCAAGCGGTTCGAGCGGAACGTGATGGCCGGGAGCGGAACGGCGCGGATCGGTCCCGCCGTCACCCGCATGAGCGGCAGCGGTCCGGCCTCTGGCACGCGCCACAGCCCGACGGTGTCGCTGCGACGCTTGCCTGCACGGTGGCCGCGCCGTGCTGCTGCGCAGATCCCGGGACGAGCGGCCGGCGACGCGGGGCGGCCGAGGCGGCCTGACGGGCACGACCGGGCATGAACCGTGCGGATCGTTCCGCGTTGCGATCCGGTGCGGGCTTGTGGTCCCGTTCCATCCGGAGGCCAAGCCGTTGTCCGCATCCATCCGTCAACCGTTCATCCCCGCGCCGGGCCGGCTCCTGCTGGCGCTGCCACTGCTGGTGGCCGCGTGCGGCCAGGCCGGCGCGCCGACCAAGGCCGACATCCAGCAGGTCGTCCAGGCCCGCATGCAGGCCGCCAACCAGCGCACCTCCGCCAACACGCTCGGGCTGTTCAGCGGCCCCTACGACGTCAACGACTTCAGCGTGACCAACGCCGACTGCACCGCCAAGGACAACGGCGTCTACAGCTGCGCCGTCACCGCGGTGACCAAGAAGGGCACCAACACCGCGCAGCTGCAGTTCAAGAAGGTCAACGGCAGCTGGACCCTGGTGCAGTCCTAGCTCCCGGCCCACTCCACCACGTGATCGGCCAGCACGGGCCGTTGCACCGGCGCCGGCGGCGCGATGGGGGTGCCCACGAACAGGAAGCCGGCCAGGGTGTCCGGCGCGCGGAGGCCGAGAGCTGCCTGCACATGGGGATCGGCGGCGTTGGCGCCCGTGACCCAGATCGCGCCGAAGCCTTCGGCGTGAACGGCGTTCAGGAGGTTCATGGTCGCGGCGGCCACGGACATCAGCTGCTCCCGTTCCGGGATCTTGTGGTCGGGCCTGATCCGGGCGCCCAACGCGATCACCAGCGGCGCGCGCAGGAATTTGGCTTTCTGCTTCGCCACCGCCTCCGCCGGTGCCGCCGGGTCGCGCAGCTGCAGCGCCCGCGCCACCACCTCGGCCAGGGCGGTTCTGGCCTCGCCCCGGATCAGCACGAAGCGCCACGGCGCCAGCCGGCCGTGATCCGGCGCACGCAGGCCGGTTTCCAGGATCCGGTCGAGCACCGCTCCGGTCGGCGCCGGTTCCTGCAACGCCGACACCGAAACGCGGGTCAGCAGGGCGTCGAGCACGCTCATCGGCGCGTCCCCCCGTTCCTTAGGCCGGCTGCGCGAGCGCGCGGTCGATCGCGTCGCGCAGCGGCGGTTCGTCCGCGGTGATGTCCGGCGCGAACCGCCCGACCACGCTGCCGTCGCGCCCGATCAGGAACTTCTCGAAGTTCCACAGCACGTCCCCGGGCTGCCCGCCGACGACGCCATGCTGCGCCAGCCTAGCCCGCATCCCGCCCTCCGGCCGCTCGACCGCATCCGGCATCGCCGTCACCAGGGCGGCATACAGCGGATGGCGCTCCGGCCCGTTGACCGCGATCTTGGAAAACACCGGGAACTCCACGTCGTAGGTCGACCGGCAGAACTCCTGGATCTCCTCGTCGCTGCCGGGCTCCTGGCCGCGGAACTGGTTGCACGGGAAGCCGAGCACGGCCAGGCCGTCGGCCCGGTGCGCGGCATGGAGCCGCTGCAGGGACTCGTACTGCGGCGTCAGCCCGCATTTGGAGGCGACGTTCACGACCAGGACCACCTGGCCCGCGTAGTCGGCCAGGCTGGCGGCGCTTCCGTCGGCTCGACGCAGCGGGATGTCCCTGGGTATCATGGCCATGCGAGGCTCTCCTGTGGTTGATGGCAGGCAACGCCGTCCGCTCCAGTGCGGTCGGTTCACTGGAAGCCGGAACCAGGCCTGCGGTCGAGGCCCGGATCCCGCGAACCGTTCCACTCGTCAAGGCTCCAGCCCGGATCGACGTCGAGCGGCGTGGCGAGGCGCGGCTCGTCCGCCAGGCGATGCTGGAACACCTGCTGCCTGTAAAGGTCATAGGACGCTTCCGAGCCGACATACAGGCAGCCGCAGACCAGGGGATCGGCGTAGACGTAGAGGGAGCGCCCGCGGACGGTCCGCACCACGAAGCGCTGCGGCGGCAGTTGCTGCAGAAGCGCTTCGCGTTGCGGCGTGTCCGCTGGCCGGGCCCGGAAGCCGGCCGCCGCCAGCCTGTCCTCCCTGTCCGCGACCCGTTCCTGCGGCGTCGCACAGGCCGACGCCAGCAACGGCAGCCAGACCACGATCCGGATCAAGCGGTGCATGGTGACCCCCTTCAACCCGCGGCAGGCTGCGGCACGCCGGGCGACGTCGCATCGCCAGCGGCTTCGTGCAACGGCGCCGCGCCTCGACCGACGGACGCGCACGAACCCTGCCATCCAGCCGGCGTTGCTACCGCGAGGAGAACCGCAATGCCACAGGACCAGCCGAGAGCACACCCGGACCAGCCCACGGGAACCGATATCCTGGGTGGCACCCGTGCCGGCGCGGAGAACGTGGAACCGGCCGGCAAGACCAGCGTCCAGTCCGGACCGGATGTCGAAAAGGCGGAGCCGCTCGACCGTTCGCCCGCGCCGGACCTCACCAGCCAACACGGCGAACATGCCGAGCGCGCGGCGGAACGCGACGAGCGCGGACGTTTGTAGGACACGCCAGCGCGGAGGAATCTAGCCGTCGCCCCTCAACGCCGCGGCAGGTGATCGGCGATGTAGGGCGGAAGATCGAAGGCGCCGGCCTGGATCTCGGGAGTCCAATAGCGTGTGGTGTCAAGGATTCCAGCGCGGGCGGCCCGGGATCGCGTCGTGTCGACGTCAGCCCGTCTGGCCAGGGCGTCGCCCTTGCCAGCGATGCCCAGGGTCATGAAGCCGCCGACATAGGTTGGAACTGCAACAACATAGGCGGACACGGTCTGGAAGAACTTCGTTCGTCGGACGCTCGTGTCCCGCAACTCGTCGGCTTGCATGAACGGGACGCCGCACTGGTTCACGATCAGCCCGTCGGGCGTCAATACGCGGGCACAGTTCTGGTAGAACTCGTCGGTGAACAGCACTTCACCCACGCCAACCGGGTCCGTGCTGTCGACGATGATCACGTCGACGCTCGCGTCCTGCGCCTCACGCACATGGGCTATGCCGTCGCCGACAATGATCTCGGCTCTCGGATCGTTCCAGGCATCTCCTGCGATCTTCGGCAGGAACTCTCGTGACAGGCGGATCACCTCTCCGTCTATCTCCACCATGGCCGCGTGCGCGACGTTGGAATGCTGCAGCACGCGGCGCAACACGCCACCGTCTCCGCCTCCGATGACAAGGACGCGTTTCGGTTCGGGATGGATCAGCAGCGGAACGTGCGCCAGCATCTCCTGGTAGACGAACTCGTCGCGCTCGGTGATCTGGATGACGCCGTCCAGCAGCAGCACGCGGCCGTGCGTTTCGCTGTCGAACACCAGGATCTCCTGGAAGTCGCTGTGCACACGTGCCACTTCCCGCTGGATCCGGAAGCGCTGCCCCCAGGCTGGATACAGGGTCTCGTTGATCCAGGTTTCGGTCATCGCCGGCATCCACCGTTTCGCATCGCGCCGGAACGATCCGCTTGCGCGACGCTCAAGAAAAAGGCCGGGATCGACCCGGCCTTTCGATCGTCCCGGTTGAAGTCGATCAGCCGATCCGGCCGCGACGCTGCTCGTCCAGCTCGACACGTGTCGCCTGGAACGTACGCTGCATCACCGGGATCGCCAGATGCGGATTGCACGAGCCGCACATGAAGATGTCGACCGCGGCGAAATCCCGCTCCGGCCAGGTGTGGATCGAGATGTGGCTTTCCGCCAGCACCACGACGCCGGACACGCCGCCATTGGGCGAGAAGTGATGGAAATGGCTGTGCAGGATCGTCGCACCGGCCGCGACCGCCGCATCGCACAGCGCGCGGTCGATCATCTCGGGATCGCCCAGGTTGGTCGCATCCCACAGGTCGACGAGAAGATGCGTCCCGGCGAACTTCATGCCGTCCTTCTCGACGAAATAATCCTTGGCCTCTTCCGCGGAGCCAGCGGAAGAAACATGGAACATCTGGATATTGCTCGGAAGATCCGAGACCATCCCCAGTTGAGCAAGTGCGTTCATCACGTACCCCCAAACCAGTAGACAGCCTGTTGGGCGGGATCGCCCCCTTGGGCCAAGGTGGCGGGAAATAGGTCCTGCTGCCCCCCAGCGCAAGCCCAATATGCCGCAGCCGCCTAAAAAACCTCCCGTTGTCTAGCTGCCGCTCCCGGCATGCGCAGGCTGAAGACCGGACAAGGCCTGGCGCGTCGCGGCAAGATCGTCGGCCGAACGTGCCAGGTCGCCGACCGCGGTGACTTCCGGCGCGGTGAGGAGGCGAAGCATGTCGCGTCGCGCCGGATCGGGAAACCGTGACGACCACAGCTTCTCCAGTCGTTGCAGCGCTTCCTGCTGGCCACCATGGGCAACCGCACCGGCCAGGCGAAGCACCAGGTCCTCGCCCGCACCGTCGAGCGGACCCGAGGCGGGCAGTCTCGAGACAACCATCCGGGACAGCGCGTCCGCTTCGCCGGTCCAGTCATGCTTTGCCGACAGCTCCTGGACACGCAGGTCATCCGCCTGCACGCCGTTCAGCGGTGCCAGAACCTGCAGCGCGCCTTCGGCGTCACCCGTCGCGGCGAGCACCTTCGCGCGCAGCACGGCGCGCGACGTTCCGAGATCCGGCGGAAGACCGGCAGCTTCGGTGGCGTCAAGCGCGGTTCGGGCGGCAGGCGCGTCGTTCTGGTCGAGCTGGAGCTGTGCCAGCTGAAGGCCGAGCCGCGCCCGGTCGTCGGCGGCACCTGACTGCGAGATCGCCTTGTTCAGGAAGGCGGCGGCGCGATCCGGCAGGTCCAGCCTGGTCAGCCGCGCCGCCAGGTCGATGGCGATCCTGGCACCCGCCGCGCCGCCCGGGACGAGATCCTGGTTGCCTTCCAACAGGGTCAGCTGCGTCATCGTGTCGGGTGCCGAGGCAGGCGCGTTGCCGATGTTCGGCGCCGCCATCTGTTCCAGCATGGTGCCGGCAACGTCGTGAAGCCGGTCAGCCTGGTTCGGGAATGCCTGGATGAGATCGCGCATGGTCGACAAGGCCGCCGGCCAATCGGATTGCCGGGCGCGCAGCTTCGCCACCTGCAGCCGGAGCGCCAGTTCCTGTCCGGCCATGCGCGCGTCCAGGGTTTCCGCCTCGAGCCGATCCGCTGCCTGCTTCGGGGTCAGCAGATGCCGGTCGAGGCGGATCTTTACCGCCTCCTGCACCGCCCGCACCGCCACCGTCGGATCGGGATCCGCTGCCAGCTTGTCGAAGCGATCAAGATCTGCCTGCAGCTGCGCGCGCTGGATCGCGGTCGGCTTGTTCGACCCGGCATCGGTCAGCTGCTCCTCGGCCTCCATCGCCTGGGCCAGCCCGACCTCGGCATTTCCCTTCAACCCGGCGACCAACTCCCTTGCCGCCGGGGTGCCTGCCGAAACCAGGGCAAGCGCCGCGTTCCCGAGGATCTGCCGACGCAGCGGCTGCGGGTACGAGCAAAGCAGCCTCAAGCGCGCCGCGATGATCCTGGCCGCCTCCGCGCTGTCGGGCTCACGACGGGCAAGATCCAGGGCACGCCACAGCTCGACCTCGTCGGAGTTCTCGATACGCGGATCGGCAAGAAGGTCCTTGGCCGCCGGATCAGCGGTCAGAACCGCAGCCGCACCCTTGAGGAACACGGCACGCGCTTCGTTCTCCCGACCAGGCGCGTCCTGGCTTGCGACGCGTGCCAGCACGCCGGCCTCGCGGGCCAGACCCAGGCCCAGCGCGGCTTCCGCAGCATCCAGACGAGGCGTACGCCTCGTGGCGACCGGTGCCGCGGCCGCATCGGCCAAGGCGGCCCGGTAGCGGCGCTGCAGCTCAGGCACCGCGGCGTCCGCCAGGTCGAGGCTGCGCGAGAAGCCGGCAGCCGACTCGCCCAGCCCGTGTCCCAGCAGGCCGGTGCTGCCCGGATCGGTCAGCAGGAAACCGGCTGCATCCGGGCGCAGGTCGAGCTGGTCCGACAAGCGCTCCACCGTCACCCCGAGCAGGGTCGGCCCCAGCACGTAGCCGCTGCCATGCCGGGCCATGGTCATGGCCTGCCCGTCCTGCCTGGTGGTGCCGACCAGGAGATCCGTTCCACGATCCGGATCGGACACCACCACGACATGTCCTGCTTCCAGCACCGGAAGCTCGACATTCCTGCCCGACGCCACCAGGGGGATCTCGGTGTCGGCGTGATGCGCGGCACCCAAGGCGAGGAACCAGCCATCCGGCTTGCGCGCCAGCGTGACCTGTTGCGCAGCCGCGACCGGCACGGTGAGCATGGCGCCGCTGTCGAGCAGCGAGAACGCCGCGCGTCCGAACACCGGGTCGCCCGCCACCGGTGCCAGATCGATCGGCCTGCTGCTGTCGAACACGACAACAACCCGGTTGCCGCGCCGGAAGGCGGCGACGCCTACCTTGCGATCGAACGGCAGCATCAACCCGCCATCCTGGCCGTTGGATGCCGCCACAACCGCGGCGGCTATGGATACCGGGCCATCATCGGCTTTTCCGGACGGCTGCTCCTGGACCGTTTGCGGGGATGGCGGCATGGGTACGGCCTGCGACGCCGACAGCTGCGGAACCACGTGGCCGCCGCCGATCATGCCGGCCGACTGGCCGATCGGCCGGTCGACAACCGCGACCATGGGTGACGGAAGGCCGGGCAGCACGGTGCCGCCGGGAGGCTTGGCGACGGTGCCGCCAGTCGTTGCCGCGTCGGCGACCGGTTGGGACGGATGCTGCTCCTGTGCAGGTGCCAGCACGTCGAGCACG
>CAXTMS010000017.1:14000-30902 GCA_964245345.1 uncultured Acetobacteraceae bacterium
TCCTGTGCAGGTGCCAGCACGTCGAGCACGAGATGACTCCCAAGCCGCATCGTGTGGACGATGCTGCCGGGCTTGAGCCGGATCGTCAGCCCGTCCGCGGACGGACGGATCGACAGAATGCCCGGCCTGACGCCGATCGGGAACTTGTTGACCTGCACGGCCCGGCCGAACTGCACCACCTCCTCGTCGTCCTGCCGCGAGGCCGAACAAGGAACGTCCTGCGGAACCGACACCACGATGCGGTCGAAGCGGTCATGCGTGCCGAACCGGACCGACACCACAGCCTTGTCCGCAGCGCGAGCCGGCGACGCGATCACCAGGGCAACGACGACCGACAGGATGCAGGTGACGCGCATCAGTCGAAGCTTGCCAGAAGCTTGTCGATGTCCGACTGGTCCATGGCTGCGGCCGGCAGTTGCGGCCCGTTGAGGAGACCCTCCTTCTGCACGCGCCCCGTCGGCTCCGCCGGCGCAGGCGCGATGCCGAAGGTGTCGACGATCCGGGCGATGGTGCTCTCGATCGTCTTCAGCGTCGCCACCACCTTGGTGATGCGCTGGCCGGTGATGTCCTGGAAGCTGCATGCCTCGTAGATCTTGACCGTCGCGTCCTGCAGCTTGGCCGCGGCTGCACCGTCCATCGCGGCACCCAAGCTGTCGAGCGTCTCGCAAACCTCCAGGATCGACTCGGTGGCCGCAGCGGTGTGCGCCACGATGGCGTCCAGCTCGTCGGTGGCACACGGGATGTAGCTCATGGTGATGTCGTCCACCCTGAGGGCCGCGATCTCCAGCCTCGCATCCGCGACCGCCTGGCCCAGGGTGCCGATCTCGTGCAGCAGCGCGGCCTCGCGTGCGCTCATGTCGCCGCTCATGCTGGACAGGATCGAGACGACGATCTCCGCTATGACGTCCGACTTCGCGTCCGGATACCGGACTTCGAACTCTCCCACCCTGCGCTGCAGGCTGACCGGATCATGCATGACACGATGCTTCCTTGATCTTGTGCTTGAAGATTCCGGCCTCGAGCGGCTCGACGCTGCGGTCGGTCGCGCCGGTCGGGACGTTCATCGGTGGGTCGACAGACATCGTCCTGCTTGCCTCCTCAACCATGCTGGTCGGCCGCGACAGCCACCGGCACCGCCACTGCCGGCCGCGGTTCGACGGTGTCCGCGTGAAGCCTCTTCTGTGCGAGCATCTGTGTCGCCAGCCTGGCCCGTTCCGGCAGCATGGCGGCCAGCACCGCGGCAGCCTTGCGTTCGTCCATCCGGTCCAGCACCTCGAGCAGCACGTTCATGTCGAGCACGTTGAAGATGCCGGCCGCGTCGCGCGGCTTCATGTCCTCGTAGGTCTTCACCAGGCCGCTCCAGTTGGCGGCGTTCCGCTTCCGCCGGTCGTCCTCGACCTGTTCGAGCCGGGTCTGCAGGGCGGTCAGCTCGTCGAGCTTGGCCTGGAGCTTCAGCTCGGCTGCCTGCACCAGGTCCGCCTTCTGGTCGAGCTGGCGCTCGCGTTGGTCAAGCGCCTGCCTGCGCTTGCGGAGGTCCTGCAGGAGCTGCAGCTCTGCCGACGAGGCGGGAGGCGGCTGCGGCGGCGTCGAAACCGACGGCAGCGAAGGGCTGGGCGGCGCTGCCTGCACTGCGGCTGCAGGTGCGGCGCTTGCGTCGGCGGCGACCTGCGCCGGGCCCCGTGCCGTGGCCTCGCGTGCCAGGCTGGCGGCCTTTTCCGTGAAAAGCAGCGCCATCACCGTCATGGTCAACGGCAGGAGGCGCTTGTGCCAGGAGAACGAGCGCATGATTACCTCGCAGACCGGAGGGCGCGCAGCAGGTCCTTTTCTGCCTGGCTGCGCGGACGAGTATCGTGGTCGGCGGCAACGCTGCGGCTGGCGAGGCTCAAGGACGGCGCAGGCGTAAGAAGCCGCGTCGTCGGATCGACGGCCGGCGCCTCGGGCAGCTTGGGGTTGCGCACGATCCCCTCGAGCTGGTCGCACACCTTTTCACCGCGCGCGGTCAGGAACTCGAGGTCGCTCTTCAGGCCGCGCGCCTGGTCGACGTGACGGGCGATCTGGCGACCGGCACCGTCCGCGGCGGCGCGAAGCCGTTCGATTCCCTCCTCGGCCTGTCGCGTGCTGTCGTTGAACCCGTTGACGAGCTCCTCCAGCGCCGCCCGGTCGCGGCGCAGCACGCCGAGTGCCCGTTCCAGCCTCAGGGCGTGGAACATCGTCGCCGCGAGCATGACCATGAGGACGACCTCGAGCAGCCACTCGGGCCCGCTCATGCCGCTGCCGACCATCAGCTCCTCCTCGATCCGAGCGGGTCGGTGGTACCGGGCAGCCTGCCGACGACCTGATCGATCCGGACCGCCACGCGATTCTTGCGGCGCCCGATACGCCCTTCGAACAGCACCACCTGGCCGCAGCGAAGCTGGACCGGCGCTTCGCGCCCCTGTCGCAGGATGAAGTGGCTCCCCGGCTTGAGCCCGATGATGTCTGACAAGCGCATCGGCTGTTCGTCGAGCACGACATCCAGATCGACCTCGGTGTTCCACAGCTCTTCCGCGAGATGGGTTTCCCAGATCGCGTCGCGCCCGAACTTCTCGCCCATGAACTGCTGCAGCAGCAGCTCGCGCACCGGCTCCAGCGTGGCATAGGGAAGCACCAGGTCCATGCGCCCGCCGCGGTCCTCCATGTCGATGTGCATGCGCGCGAGAACGGCAGCGTTGGACAGGCGGGAGATCGCGGCAAAGCGCGGGTTGACCTCCAGCCGCTCGAACCGGAACGTGATCGCGCAAAGCGGGTCGAAGCTCGACGACAGGTCGGCCAGCACCACCCTGATCAGGCGCTCGACCAGGGTGCGCTCGATGGTGGTGTAGGGCCGGCCCTCGATTCGCATCGCCGCCGTGCCGCGGCGGCCGCCCAGCAGCACGTCGACGATGGAATAGATCATCGCCGAGTCGATCACCATCAGGCCGTAGTTCTCCCATTCCTCGGCCTTGAACACCGCGAACATCGCCGGCAAAGGCACCGAGTCGAGGTAGTCGCCGAAGCGGAGCGAGACGACGTTGTCGATCGACACCTCGACGTTGTCGTTGGTGAAGTTGCGCAACGACGTCGACATGATGCGGACCAGCCGGTCGAACACGATCTCGAGCATCGGCAGGCGCTCGTACGAGATCAGCCCGGAGCTGATGATGCGCTGCATGCCGTTGCTGTCGACGTCCTCCGCGCCGCCATGGTCGAAGCCGAGCAGGCTGTCGATCTCGGCCTGGTTCAGGATGCGGGTGGCGTCCGGGGTCACCTCGGCGTCCGGGATGCCGCCGCCCTCGTTCTCGATCGAGGACGCCCAGGCCGATGCCAGGTCCTCGTCGGACGGGCCGCTCATGCCGCTCATTGCACGAGGATCTGGGTGAAGAGCAGGTCCGTCACCTGGACGGGTGCCAGCGTCATGTCGATGCGGTTCATGAGCGCCTCGCGGAGACGGTAGGTGCCCTCGCCGCCACGCAGCTCCTCCGGGCGGGTGCTCCTGAGGTAGGACTGGAAGATGTCGAGGATCTGCGGCATTCCGGCCTGCAGCGCGGCGGCCTCGGCAGCATGGCCGACTTCGATCTTCGCGTGCAGCTTGATGAAGGTGGCGCGACGGCCGCCGGTGTCGAGGTTCGAAACGATGTCGGGCAGGTCGATCAGCACGGGCGCCTCGACCGCCGCCACCGCCGCCTTCGCTGCATGTCCGTGGGCATGCCTGAGGATGCCGCTGAACCAGACACCAGCCGCCAGGGCGATGACGGCCATTGCCGCGCCGATCATGAGGATCCGCTTCTTTCCTCCTTTGGGACCTTCTGCCGCATCCTTGCCGCTCATTCGCCCGCTCCTGTTCGGACCGTTCTGGTCCTGGAGCATGATGGAGCGACACTGGTTAACGGGCGCTTAAACGGAAAGGATGGGGTCCTGCCCGAGACGGCGGCGGGCTTAACCGCCTATTAAGCTGTCATGCCCGATGATGCGGCGTCTTCGGGGCCTGCAGATGGAAAACACGACCTATATCGCGCTGTCGCGTCTCGATGCCCAGCAGCGGACCATGGATGTGATCGCGAACAACATCGCGAACGCCAACACGGACGGCTTCAAGGCGCAGCGGGTGCTGTTCAGCGACTACCTGTCGCAGCAGCACGGGGTGAACGCACCGGCCGGTGGTGCCGTCCTGCACTACACCCAGGACCGGGCCACCTATCTCGACCGGAAGGACGGCAGCCTGACCCAGACAGGCAATCCGCTCGACATGGCGCTGAGCGGTACGGGCTTCTTCACGGTCTCGACCCCCGCAGGTCCCCGTCTCACCCGCTCCGGCAAGTTCGGGTTGATGCCGGATGGCCACATCGCCGACCCGTCGGGGAACCTCCTGCTGGACAAGAGCGGAAACCCGCTCCAGCTGTCGCCGTCTGACACGAACATCCGCGTTTCCGGCAACGGCACGATCTCGACCGAGAACGGAACGATAGGCCAGATCGGCGTGGTGACCGTCGACGATCCCAATCAGCTGGTGCCGGAGGGCGGCACGCTCTACCGCGCCACCGCCGGAACCACCTTGGCCGCCCAGCCGAAGATCGCCCAAGGCATGGTCGAGACCAGCAACGTCCAGCCGATCAACGAGCTGACGCAGATGATCCAGACGCAGCGCGACTTCGGGTTCGTGTCGCAGTTCGTCGAAAGCGAAAACCAGCGCCAGCAGTCGGCGATCGACAAGATCGTCCAGCAGCAGGCTTGAGCGACGAGAACCAGAATGACGAGGGGATCAGATGCGCTCACTTGATATCGCCGGCACCGGGATGCAGGCGCAGCAGACCAACGTCGAGGTCATCTCGAACAACATCGCCAACATGACCACGACCGGCTTCAAGCGCAGGCGGGCGGAGTTCCAGGACCTGATCTACCAGGACCTCCGACGCGTCGGCTCGAACAGTTCCGACAGCGGCAGCGTCGTGCCGTCAGGCGCCCAGGTCGGGCTTGGCGTGAAGACCGCCGCCATCTACCGGATCAGCGAGCAGGGCAACCTCACCCAGACCAGCAACAGCCTCGACCTCGCGATCCAGGGCAACGGCTACTTCCAGGTGACCCTGCCGTCGGGCGATACCGCCTATACGCGCGACGGCACGCTGGCGCTTGCTTCGGACGGCACCATCGTGACCTCGGACGGCTATGCGGTGGCGCCGGGGATCACGGTGCCGACCAACGCCCAAAGCATCACCATCAACTCGTCCGGGCAGGTGCAGGTGACCCTGGCCGGTCAGACCGCCACCCAGACGGTGGGGCAGCTGCAGCTTGCCGTGTTCCCCAACGAGGCCGGGCTGGAAGCGGAAGGCGACAACATGCTGGTGCAGACCACGGCGTCCGGCGCCCCCACCACCGGCACTCCCGGCGCGTCCGGCTTCGGCAGCGTCATGCAAGGCTTCGTCGAAAGCTCGAACGTCAACGTCGTCAGCGAGATCACCAACCTCATCAGCGCGCAGCGCGCCTACGAGATGAACAGCAAGGTGATCACCACGTCCGACGACATGATGCAGACGCTGACCAACCTCAAATGAGGCGCCGTTCGCACGTCATGGCCGCAGTGGCGGCCGCCACAGCCATCTTGGCGCACGACGTGCCGGCATCGGCCGCCGCGCTGCGCAGGCAGGTGGCATTGCATGGTGGCACCGTCAGGCTGTCGGACCTGTTCAGCGATTTGCAGCCCGGACAGGATTGCGACATCGGCCCGGCTCCGGCTCCTGGACAACACATCGTCGTCCCGTTCAGCCAGCTCGTCGCGATCGCCTCTCAGTTCGGCGTCGATTGGCAGCCAGGCGCAAGCTACGCGTCTGCCGTCCTTGACCGGCCAGCTCGCTTGGTCAAGCGGGAGGAGATCGTGGCCATCCTCAAACCTGCCCTGATCGCGAGCGGTGCGCCGCCCGGGAGCGACGTGTCCCTGGGTGCCTTCGCCTCGCCTCCCTTGCCGGCGGAGTTGACGAACGCTCCTGAAATTCAGACGCTCGATTACGATGCACAGAGCGGGCGCTTTTCAGCGCTGCTCGCGTTCCCGGCGCCGGACGCCGATCCCGTCACCCTGCGCGTGACCGGCCGGGCGGAGCAGCAGGTGAATGTGCTCGCGCTGAACCAGCCGCTTCCTGCCGGCTCGCTGCTGTCGGCGTCCGACCTGCAGGTCGTCCGTGTCCGCAGCAGCAGCCTGCGCGGCGTGCCGATAACAACCATCGCGGATGTGGACGGCCTCGCGTTGAGGCAGCAGGGGTCGGGCGGCGTTCCGCTGACGCGGGACATGCTGATCCGGCCGATGCTGGTCACCCGTGGCCGTCCCGTCGTGCTGCGACTCGAAGGCGCCGGCCTGACGTTGACGACCGCAGGGGTGGCCCTGGAGGCGGGTGCGGCCGGTGATCGCATCCACGTAATCAACAGCGTGTCCCACGCCGTGCTGATCGGTCAGGTCACGAGCATGGCCGACGTCAGGATCGACGCAGGAACCGCACCGGTGATCCTGCAGCCCGGTGGCACGCAACTCGGGCTGCCGCAACTGGCATCCGGGGCGTCCGCAGGCGGCGGCCGGGCCTGGAACAGGCTGGCGCAGGAGGCGCCCTATCCATGATCAACAGGTCGACCACCATTGCCGGACTGGCATTCTGCTGCTTGCTTTCCGGCTGCGGCGCCTTGTCGCGGCTGTCGGATCTGGGGCGTCCGCCCAGCATGACGCCCATCACCGATCCAACGGCCGCACGCGACTACAGGCCGCTCACCATGCCGATGCCGCCGCTGCAGCAGACGCCGAGCGACCTCGCCAGCCTTTGGCGGCCCGGGAGCCGTGCCTTCTTCAAGGATCAGCGCGCAGCCCAGGTGGGCGACCTGCTGACGGTGCTGGTCGACATCACCGACAATGCCGATTTCGAGAACAACGGCACCACCACGCGCACGGGGTCGGAGGCGATGGGCGTGCCGAGCCTGTTCGGGCTCAAGCAGAAGGTGGTGCAGGCGGTGCTGGGTGCCGCGTCGGTGTCGACCAACAGCACGAACAGCAACGTGGCGACCGGCAGCACCAAGCGCAACGAGACCGTCACCTTGCGACTCGCCGGCACCATCACCCAGGTGCTGCCGAACGGCAACTTCGTGGTCAGCGCCAGGCAGGAGGTCCGGGTCAACAGCGAGCTCAGGGTCCTGCAGGTCAGCGGCATCGTCCGGCCGCAGGACATCACAGGCGACAACACCATCACGCATGACCGGATGGCGGAAGCGCGGATCTCCTATGGCGGCAAGGGACAGCTGACGGATCTGCAGACGCCCCGCTATGGGCAGCAGTTGATGGACATCATCCTGCCGTTCTGACCGGGATCAGTCGTCGCGGTGAACCTTCTCCATCCGCTCGTGACGTTCCTGCGCCTCGATCGACAGGGTGGCGATTGGCCGAGCTTCCAGCCGCTTCAGGCCGATCGGCTCGCCGGTCTCCTCACAGAAGCCGTAGCTTCCGTTCTCGATCCGCAACAAGGCCTGGCCGATCTTGGCGATCAGCTTGCGTGCGCGGTCGCGCGTCCGCAGCTCGAGCGCGCGGTCGGTCTCGACGCTGGCCCGGTCGGTGATGTCGGCCTCGTGGATGCCACCTTCCGACAGACTGGCGAGGGTGCCGTCCGCCTCCTTCAGAAGATCGGCACGCCAGCGGAGCAGCTTCAGGCGGAAATATTCCACCTGAAGGGGGTTCATGAACTCCTCGTCGTCAGTCGGGCGATAATCGGAGGGCAAGGTGATCATGAGCGCCTTTCCTGAGGCGGTATGCGCCGCCGAGAAGGAATGGGCGGCTTATACCCACGCGCGCGGATGGAGCCAAGCGCCAACTGGAGCTGTCATCGAGCGGTCAAGAACCCGGAACGAACCGCCGGTCTTCGGTCCTCGCCGCCCTCGCCAGCTCGAGACGGGCCCGCAGCCTGATGGACCGGATCACTTGAGCCAGGGCCGGATCGACCGCTTGTCCGCCTTCCTCGACCAGGCGCGACAGTTCCTGGAGCGTATCGGCTTCGCTGCCGGACAACAGGGCGCGCTGCAGTTCTGCGAGTGCAGCCAGAAGGCGCTGTCCATGCCGGCGCGCTTCCTGGTCACCCGCCTCGGTGCCCGCATGTTCCTGCAGGGCGAGCATGACGGATGCTCCGACCGGAGCCGATTGCATGACGCCGTGCGCGTTCGATGACGACGGCGCGGCTCCGGCGGGAACAAGAAAGCCTGCCTGGCCGACCGGTTGCACCTGTGTCGGCGGCCGCAGGCTGGCGGCCGGACCGATCGACGACACGCTCATGGCTGCCAGGCTCCCTGCCGGTCGCGGATTCGATCGGACCGTGCTCGACGTTCAGACATTGTTCGTCCTTTCGCGCCAGAATGTACAGCATAAAGCTTGATGACCCTTGAAGGACATGATGCGCACGCTCTGCTTCCTGATCCTGATCGCTTTTTCCATGCTCGCCGGGCCCCGGTTCGCGGGCGCGGAGGCGGTCCGGATCAAGGACATCGCCGACGTCGAGGGAGTGCGCAGCAACCAGCTGATCGGCTACGGGCTGGTGGTGGGCCTGAACGGCACCGGCGACCGCCTGAACAACTCGGTGTTCACGCGCGAGTCGCTGATCAGCATGCTGGAACGCCTCGGCGTGAACATACGCGACCAGCAAACGACGCTGCAGACCCGGGACATCGCCGCGGTCATGGTCACCGCCGAGCTGCCGGCCTTCTCCCACGGCGGAAGCCACATCGACGTGACGGTGTCGGCCACGGGAGACGCCACCGATCTGTCCGGCGGCACCCTGCTGGTCACGCCGCTGATGGCCGCCGACGGCGACGTTTATGCGGTGGCGCAAGGGCAGCTGGTGAGCAGCGCCTTCTCCGCCAAGGGTGCGGGTGCCTCCGTCACCCGCAACATCCCGACCAGCGCACACATCGCCAACGGCGCCATCGTCGAGAAGGAGGTCCTGGTGGACCTTGGTGCGCGCAACGTGCTGCACCTGTCGCTGCGCAACCCGGACCTGACCACGGCCGAACGGATGGCTGCCGTCATCAACAACAGCATCGGCTCCATCGCGCGGGTCGACGACCCTCGGACCGTCACCCTGGCTCTGGCCGGCAGCGACGTCATGTCGACGCTGGGCCGGATCGAGGACCTGCTGGTCCAGCCGGACACGCCGGCGACGGTGGTGGTCGACGAGGCGAGCGGCACCATCGTGATGGGAGACAACGTCCGGATCAGCACGGTCGCCATCGCACAGGGCAACCTGACGGTGCAGGTCAACGAGTCGCCGGTCGCGTCGCAGCCCGGCGCGTTCTCCGGCGGCAGGACCGCGATCCTGCCGCGCACGTCGATCAAGGTGGACACCGGTGCCGGCAAGCAGCTCGGCATCCTGGCGGAAGGTCCCAGCCTGCGCGACCTGGTGGGCGGCCTCAACGCGCTGGGGGTGGGTCCGCGCGACATGATCAGCATCCTGCAGACGATCAAGGCGGCCGGTGCGCTGCAGGCAGACCTGGTGGTGCGATGACGATCAGTGCAGTTCCGCCGACCGCGGGCCCGACGGCGCAGGGGTCGGAGGTGAACCCGAAGGTGATGAAGGCGGCGCAGGACTTCGAGGCGATGACGATCGGACAGCTGCTCCAGCCAATGTTCGACACGGTGGACCAGTCCCAGGGGTTGTTCGGAGGGGGAGCGGGCGAGTCGAACTTCAAGCCCATGCTCGTCACCGAGATGGCCAAGCAGGTGGAAAGCCACGGCGGCTTCGGGCTGGCCGACGGGATCTACGGGCAGATGTTGAAGATGCAGGAGAAGCAGCCATGACGCGGGACCAGCAACACGCGGCCGCGCAGCTGGTGGCGGTTCTCGCCGAGGAGAACGCGGCACTCGCGGCGCTCGACTACCGCCGTGTCGGCGACTTCGTCGACAGGAAGCGGGCGGCGCTTGACGCGCTGAATGCGGCTCCCGCTCCTTCCGGGCAGATCTCGGGGGAGCAGGATCCCGTGCGGCAGGCGCTGGCGGTCCGGCTGAAACAGCTTGTCGAGGAGAACCGGGAACTGCTCAGGCGGGCCATCAAGGTGCAGAACAGGATCATGGGGGTGGTCGCAAGCGCGGCGCGCCAAGCCCAGGCGCCGGTCGGCTACGGTGCACGCGGCGCCAGGCCACGTTCATCGGTCGCCAGCGCCGTCGCGTTGATCGTGCGTGCCTGAGGGCGATCCGGGTTGCGAGCGACGCCTCGCCATACCGCTGCAGCCCGTTCCGTCTTCACGAAAAAGGCCGGGTCGATCGTCGGCCCGGCCCTGTTCCGTGCGCCTCGAACGGAAAGCGCTAGTTCTCGTCGTGATGCTCTTCCGCCTGCGGCTCGGGCGGTGATGCCTCGTCGACCGGGGGCGCCGTCTCGCTTGTGGCCTCTGGCGCGGCCTTGCGACGGCGACGATGTCCGACCGGCGACGCTTCGCGCAGCTCCTCCGAGGCTTCCCGGCGCGTCGCGGCGCTGGGCGAGCGGCGCATCTTCACCGCGGCATCGTGCTTGTCGGATGAGGCCTGCGTGCCGGCATGCGTCGCTGGTTCGCTTGCCGCTCGCGTGGTGCGCGCCTTGGTCCGGGGGGCCGGCTTGTCCGCCGTGTCTGAACGCGCGCCGCGGGTCTTGCGTGTGGATGCCAGGGATTTCGCCGCCGCGGAACGGGTGGCCGGGCTCTTGGCGGTGCGCATCGAGCGTGCGGTGTCGGCCTTGGCGGTTGTCTTGCGCGTGGTGCCCGTCGACGTCCGGGTCGTTCCGCGTGCGCTTGTGGCCGACTTCGTGGTCCGAGCCGCGCCGGTTCGCGTCGTGCTGGCGCGGGCAGGCGTCTTCCGGGTCGCGGTCGCGGTCGTACGCGTGGTGCGGGTGGTCGCGGTGCGGCCGGACGTGGCACGGGCGGTCGCGCGACCGGGAGCAGCGCGCTTGGCCGCCGGTGCGGCTTTCGCACGCGTCGTCCGCTTCGGCGCGGCAGCCTTGGACGCAGCGGCCTTGGTGGTGCGCGCGGGAGCCCGCGCGGTCTTGGCGCGCGTCGCCGTTGCCTTGGTCGTCCGCGATGCGGTCGCCCGTGCCGGCGCCTTGGTGGTGCGCGTGCTTTTGGCTGCCGGCTTGGTCGCCTTGGTGGTCTTCGTCGACTTGCTGCCAAGCTTCTTGGCCGCAGCCGATCGTGCGGAGGCGGTGGGACCGGTGCGCATGGTCCGGGCGGTGGTGCTGCGCGCGCCGGAGCCGGCGGTGCGCCGGCCACCTGCGCGTACGGCCATGGCGCGGGTGCGCCTGCCGTCGGTGGTTTCGCTACTCATGATCGAGACCCTCTGCTTGGTGGAGATGATGGCCGGACGGGAAGAATGCGGGTCGACTCGCGCCACGAGCGGAAACGGGTGAATGACGAGCACCTCGTTCGGCTCCTGCGGTTGACATGCAGCATGCAGGCTTGTCCTGTTCCGGCCGCGCGGTCATCTCGAGGCGGGCCGATCGGCAGAACGCCAACAGCGCGAATCGCCGCCCGATGACACACGATCAAACACGCTCATCCTCGAACCGCATAGTTCTGTCAACGAAAAGCAACCGTTACAGTAAAGTTCCGTGCGACTCGACGCATCGGGATCTTCCGCGCGCCAATGAGTCGTCGCTGCCACATCCTTCATGCGGATCGCGAGGATGCAGTCGGGCGCTGGCATCTCGCGATCCGGCTCGGCTGCTCCTCGCGACGGTGCGGCCGCAGCCGTGACGCCGGGGCCGGTGCCGATCACACGCGGATGCGATCGCTTTGGCATCCGGCAGCAGGTGCGCCGGCGGCGAGGCGATGCTAGGACACCGCGGCCGCTGCACCTCCTCGGGGTTGTGGCGGTTCCGTTCTCGCCGGAGCGTGTTCCGACATGAAGATCAACGGCCAAGCCTTCCGCAGCGTCTGGATCGATCCTGCCGACGGGTTCTCGGTGCGCATCTTCGACCAGACCAGGCTGCCCTGGTCGCTCGACGTCATGCGCCTGTCCACGTGTGCGCAGGTCGCGGACGCGATCGGCGGCATGCAGGTGCGCGGCGCGCCGTTGATCGGCGCGGTGGCGGCCTATGGCCTGGCGCTGGCGCTTCGCGTCGACAGCGGCACCGACGCGATGGAGCGCGACGCGGCGCTGCTGGCCGCGACCCGGCCCACCGCGATCAACCTGCGCTGGGCGATCGAACGCATGCTCACGCGGCTGCGCAACACCGCACCCGCCGAACGCGTGCGCGTTGCCTATCACGAAGCCGGCCTGATCTGCGACGAGGACGTGGCGCAGAACGAGGCGATCGGCCGTCACGGGCTCGGCCTGATCCAGGAGATCGCCGCGGCCAAGCGCGCGCGCGGCGACGACGCGCCGGTGCGCCTGCTCACCCACTGCAACGCCGGCTGGATCGCCACGGTGGACTGGGGCACGGCGCTGGCGCCGATCTACATGGCGCACGACGCCGGCACGACCGTGCATGTGTGGGTGGACGAAACGCGGCCGCGCAACCAGGGCGCGGCCCTCACCGCGTGGGAGCTCGGCAGCCACGGCGTCGGCCACGCGGTGATCTCCGACAATGCCGGCGGGCACCTGATGCAGCGCGGACAGGTCGACATGGTGATCGTCGGCACCGACCGCGTGACGCGCAACGGCGACGTCGCCAACAAGATCGGCACCTATCTCAAGGCGCTCGCGGCACACGACAACGGAGTACCGTTCTGGGTTGCCCTGCCGTCCACCACCATCGACTGGAGCGTGGCCGACGGCCTGGCGGAGGTGCCGATCGAGGAGCGCAGGGAGGACGAGGTCACGCACGTCACCGGCCGCGGCCCGGACGGCGCTCCGGTCCGGGTGCAGGTGACGCCCGATGGAACCCCCGCCGCCAATCCCGCCTTCGACGTGACGCCGGCGCGGCTGGTGAACGGCCTCATCACCGAGCGCGGCGTGTGCGATGCTTCCGAGTCGGGGCTCGCGTCGCTGTTCCCGGAGCGGGCATAACACCACGATGTTGACGTATCGAGCCCTTGTCCTGCCCCGCCTGAGGCGGTTCCGGTCCGTCGCGCTGTCGGCGTCGTTCGGCGTGCTGCTCGCCGGATGCGCCGACACGCCGCCCGCGCATCCGCCACAGCCGGTGCCGGAACCGACGCCGGTCGCGCAGTATCGCACCTCGCAGGGTCCGGCGGCGCCGGACGAGCACGTGCCGGACTTCGCCACCCGCTCGTTCGCACCGTTCAACCGGCAGGACGCGGTCGCCATCGCGTTGCGTGAATGGCGCCTGTTCGGCGAGCCGGTGGACGACGACGATCCCGAGCAGCGTCCCGACGCGTCCGGCACGAGCGTCAAGCCGGAGCGCCTCCCTGGGCTGTGGGAACGGGTCGGCGAGTATTGGTGGATCGGCCAGGACCCATACGAGACCGAAGTCAGCTGGACCGGCAAGCATGACGGCGCCGGCACCCCGTTCGACTTCCAGCACGACGCCCGCTACGCCTGGTCGGCCGCCTTCATCTCCTACGTGATGCGGATCAGCGGCGCCGGCGACCGTTTCCCCTACGCACCGAACCATTCCACCTACATCAACGCCGCCGCGTCGGGTTCCGCGACCGGCCTGCGCGCGCAGGATCCGGCGAGCTACGCGCCGCAGCTGGGCGACCTGATCTGTGCCGGCCGCAGCACCGGGCGTGGGATCCGCTTCGAGAACCTGCCCACGCGCAACGGCTTTCCCGCGCATTGCGGCCTGGTGGTGGCGCGGAGCGCGCACCAGCTCAGCATGATCGGCGGCAACGTCGACGACGCGGTGACGCTCACCCATGTTCCGGTCGGCGATAATGGGATGCTGTCGGCGGCGAACGGCAGCTCGCTCGACAGCCGCTATTCCTGGTGCGTGGTGCTGCAGGTGCTCTACGACTCCGATGCCGAGCCGCCAGGCCGGGACTGAGCCTCGCGGCTCAGCCCTGGCGCCAGGGCAGCCCGTCCGCCTTCCAGCCGGCCACCGTTCCACGATGCCCGTTCGCATCTGGCGGCCCTTCGAAGCCGTCCGCCACGTTGAAGGTGGTGCGGTAGCCCGCCTGTTCCGCCGCCTCCGCCGCCGCCAGGCTGCGCACGCCGCTTCGGCAGATGAAGTAGATCACGTGCTGGCGCGTCAGGCCGGCAGCGCCGAGCTGCTCGACGAAGTCGGGGTTCGGCGCGCCGGTGGGGAAGCTTTGCCATTGCACCAGCAGCACCCGCTTGCCGTGCGCGGACAGGTCCGGCAGCCCGACATAGGACCATTCCGCGTCGGTGCGCACGTCGACCAGCTGCGCGTCCGGATCCCCTGCCAGCGCCGCATAGGCCTGTTGCGCATCGACGTCCTCGACCATCTGCAAGCACTCCCGTTTTCCGAACCTGCCGGCAAAGGTGGTCCGTGATGGCCCAAAGCACAATTATGCCGAACCCCGGGGTGCCGGGCTGGCAGTCCGCCTCGCCGGGCCTGGACGCGGCGATCGGCGGCACGCCGCTGCTGCGGCTGCGTCAGGCCTCGGCGCTCACCGGCTGCGCCATCTACGGCAAGGCCGAGTTCATGAACCCGGGCGGGTCGGTGAAGGACCGCGCGGCGGCCGCGATCATCGACGCGGCCGAGCGCGACGGCTCGCTCCGGCCCGGCGGCACGATCGTGGAGGGCACCGCGGGCAATACCGGGATCGGCCTCACCCTGGTCGGCAACGCGCGCGGCTACCGGTGCGTGATCGTGATGCCGGACACGCAAAGCCGGGAAAAGATCGACGTCCTGCGCAGCATCGGCGCCGACCTGCGCCTGGTGCCGGCCAGGCCGTTCAAGGACCCGGGCAACTACGTGCACGTGTCGCGCCGCCTGGCCGAGGAGATGGGGGCGGTGTGGGCCAACCAGTTCGACAACCTGGCCAACCGCGAAGGCCACCGCGCCACCACCGCGGCCGAGCTGTGGCAGCAGACCGGCGGTGCGCTGCATGCGTTCACCTGCGCCTGCGGCACCGGCGGCACGCTGGCGGGGGTGGCGCTGGGCCTGCGCGACGTGGCCGAGAAGGCCGGCCGCACCGTGCCGGAGATCGTGCTGGCCGATCCGGAAGGCTCGGCGCTGCATGGCTGGGTCAAGACCGGCACGCTAAGCGTGGAAGGCAGCTCGATTACCGAGGGGATCGGCCAGTCGCGCGTGCCGGGCAACCTGGAAGGCATCCACATCGACGACGCCGAGCGCATTCCCGATGTCGAAGCGCTGGAACAGGTGTTCGCGCTGCTGATCGGCGAAGGGATCTCGGTGGGCGGCTCGGCCGGGATCAACGTTGCGGCGGCGATCCGGGTGGCGCGCCGCCTGGGGCCGGGTCACACGGTGGCGACGATCCTGTGCGATGGCGGCGCGCGCTATCAGTCCAAGCTGTTCAATCCGGAGTTCCTGCGCCAGAAGGGGCTGCCGGTGCCGCCCTGGATGGACTGACCTCGTCCTGTCTTCCGCTGCCGTTCCCGGTCGGGCGCGCGGTTTCCGGAAACAGCAGCCAGACCGACAGCACGCAGGCCAGGCCCGCGGCGGCCAGCACCAGGAAGCCGAGGGAAAGGGAGCGGTCGGCCAGGAGGCCGCCCAGGGTGGTGCTGAAGCTGGCGCCGGCGCCGATCGCCAGTCCAAGCAATCCCAGGCACAAGTTGAACCGGCCGGTGCCGCGGCTGAGATCCGCCGCCACCAGCGGCAGCATCACCCCGAAGGCGGCGGAGCTGACCGCGTCCAGCAGCTGCGCCGCCACGATCATCCACGGCGCGCTTGCCACCGCCAGCAGCAGGCCGCGCAGCGGCAGGGCCGTGAACGCCAGCAGCATCACCGGGCGCCTGCCATAAACCCCGGCCCAATGGCCGATGCGCGGCGACAACACCGCGCCGATCACCTGCGGCAGCAGGATGCAGGCGGCGATCACCAGCTCGGCGAGCCGCCCCGCCTCGCGCGTCACCTCCCCTGCCGCCAAGGGCAGCATGCCGCCGGTGGACAGGTGGAAGAACACGACGCAGACGCCGAACCCGTACAGCCGCCGGTTGCGCAACAGGGTGCGCACCCCGTGCGACGGCGGTGACGGGGCGGACGCTTCGTCGGCACGGGACGGGGATGCGGCGTCCGGCGGCGGCGCCCGGACGATGGCGCGGAGCGCCACCAGGCCGGGCAGCGCCATCAGGGCGCCGAGGTAGAAGGTGGCGCGGGCGGAGACGAGGTAGCCGACCCCGCCCATCAGGCCGGCGGACAAGGCGGCGCCGATCTGGGCGAAGCTGTTGTTGCGCCCGAACCGTTCGCCGAGTGCCGCGGAGGCCGCGTCGCGCGACCGGTCCTGCGGCGACCGGCCACCCATTGCCTGTGTCGTGACCACGGACAGGGTGATCGCCGCGATCGCTGGGTTGAGCATGCAGCTGGCGAAGCCGTGCAGCACCTCCGCCAGGGCGACCGGCAGCTGTTCCGGCAGGGCCGCCAGCATCAGGCAGGACAGCACGATCGCCACGATCGACGCCGTGGCAGCCAGGTGCTTGTTGCGCAGGAGGTCGACCGCGAGGCCGGCCGGGACCTGGCTCGCCATCGCCGTCACCGTGCCCACCGTCAGCACCAGGCCGATCTGCCCCTGGGTCCAGTGCTGGTCGGTCAGGTAGACGGCGATGAACGGCCCGAACGCCTGCTGGAGGTTGGCGACGAAGAAGTTGGTCCAGTCCAGCCCGCGCTGGCTGCGCCGGTCGACGGGACCCGCTGACACGGCCGCGGGGGCAGCCGCGGGGATCAAGCGCCGCAACGTCAGGTTCAGGACGGCTGCTTCGGAGCCGACGGGACGGCAGCCGGTCCGGGTCGGGCAACCGGCAAGCCGTCCGGCCGCTGTTGAAGGCCGTGCGGGCGGCATGATCGTCGATCCGTCGGCCGGGTTGGC
>CAXTMS010000017.1:31002-32612 GCA_964245345.1 uncultured Acetobacteraceae bacterium
CCGCTGTTGAAGGCCGTGCGGGCGGCATGATCGTCGATCCGTCGGCCGGGTTGGCGGCAGGGGGTACGGCAGGAGCCCCCGGCCCGGACGGGGATGGAATGGGGCCTGGAGCCGGACCGGTGATGCCCGACCCGTCGGCAGGGTTCGAGGCAACCGACGGCCCGGTGCCGGGAGCCGCCGGACCCGCGGTTGTCGCCGCGTTGGCGCCCATCACCACCGTCACCTCCCCGGACTCCTCGACCGCCGGCGCCGACTTGACCTGCGCTTCCGTCAGCGCCACCCGAAGCGGATCGCTTCCTTCGGGCTTGGACAGGTCGAACAACCCCCAGGCCACCGCGATCCTGCGGTTGCCCACGCCCATGAAGCCGCCGACGTCGAGCTCGAGCGCCGCCGGGCGGCCGTCGTTGCCGATCATCACGTCGATCACCCGTCCGACCTGGCTGTTCTCGACCCCGCGCACGCTGCGGTCCAGCAGGCCACCGAGCCTGCGCTTGGCGGTCAGCAGCCGGAATGCGGATTGCGGCGGCACCAGCTTCTGCGGCGGATGCAGCACCATGTCGTGCGCGATCGCATCGGCGCGGTCCCCGGCCAGCTGCGGCGGGATGGCCTCGCCGACGGGTTGCCCCGCGGCCTGGACCGCCGGCCGGCTTGTCGCGGTGGCAGGAACCGGCTGAGCGGCTGCGGCGCCAGGGCTGGCGGCCGGGGCCGAGGGCGCAGGCGGCGGCAGACTTGCGGGCGGCTGCGGTTCGGCGGCCGGCGCGGCGGCGCCCAGCAGGATGCCGCCCAGCAGCAGCGGCAGGCGGTGGGAACGGTCGACCATCGCTTCTCCCACGCTCCGATGCGGGACCGCCCGCATCCGGCATCTCCAGCCACCCGCCCGATGTTGCGACGCCTGCGAACGGAGACACCAGTGTGCCACACCACCCCCCTGGAGACGACCCGCGCCCGAAGGGTCCTCGTGTCGCCCTGGTCACCGGCAGCTCGCACGGCATCGGCGCCGGCATCGCCGGCCGCCTGTTGCGCGACGGCTGGACCGTGTACGGGCTTGACCGTGCGCCGGCCACGCTGCACGGCGAGCGCTTCCACCCGGTCACGGCAAACGTGTCGTGCGAGGCCGACGTGGAGGCAGCCTGTGCGTGCATCGGCCGCGAAGCGGGACGGCTGCACGGGCTGGTGAGCAATGCCGGGATCATGGTCCGGAAGCCGCTGGCCGAGCTGTCGCTTGGTGAATGGGCCACCGTGCTGGACACCAACCTGACCAGCCTGTTCCTGCTGGCACGCAGCGCGGCGCGGCTGCTGCGCGGCCCGGCAGGGGACGCGGGCGCCATCGTCGCGGTCGCGTCCACGCGCGCGCGCATGTCCGAGCCCGACACCGAAGGCTATGCCGCGTCCAAGGGCGGGCTGGTGGCGCTGACCCATGCGCTGGCGATCAGCCTGGGGCCGGCGGTGCGGGTCAACTGCATCAGCCCCGGCTGGATCGATGTGTCCGGCGAGCCGCTGTCCCACACCGATCACGCCCAGCATCCGGTTGGGCGGGTGGGTCGGGTGGAGGACATCGCCGCCCTCGCCGCCTGGCTGCTCGGCCCGGAGTCGGGCTTCGTGTCCGGTGC
>CAXTMS010000018.1:0-12992 GCA_964245345.1 uncultured Acetobacteraceae bacterium
AGTCGTCCTGGTCGTGGCTCGGCGCGCGCGGATGGAAGGCAGTCGGCCAGAGCACCGTCTTCTCGCCCGGATAGGGACGCCTGAAGCCGGTGCTCGCATACCAGATGATGTGGTTGAGAACGCGTTCGTCGACCGAGTCGGCGTGGTTGGTGTGACCCTTCATGAGCCTGTTCGAGGCGAGGTTCCAGGCGCCGCGCAGCGTGTTGGACGCGCTGCTGGCCGGAAAGGTGTCGAGCGCCATCGTCGGAGCAAGGTGGTCGAACGGCTCCAGGTGGGGCGTGTTGGTGAAGGCGGTCGACATCGGCGAGGCCACCAGGTCGAACTGGGTCAGCGGCGCCATCCCGAGGATCTGCTCGATCGTCCGGTTGATGCTTTCCGCGTCGTAGGTGGTGCTGTCGGCGGTCCGGCTGTACTGCTTGGCGTAGGGGCTGATGATGTACACCGGCTGACGATGGCCATCGACGTGATCGACACCGTCCTGCGCATCGTCCTCCTCGACGAAGATGGCGGTGCTGGGCCAGTCCTTGCTGTGCGTGATCGCCTCGACGATCCGGCCCAGCGCCAGGTCGTTGTCGGCCTGTTGCGCGGCCGGAACCGGGAAGCCGGTGGTGTAGCCCGAGGTATGGTCGTCGGGCAGCCACATGATGGTCAGGTTCGGCAGCGTGTTCGTTGCCTCCTGCCTGGCGAAGATCGGCAGCCAGTAGTCGGCGCGGTATTGGTCCGGGATCCCGGTGTTGTTGGAGGGATAATGCGGATCCAGGATCGGTATCACCGACCGGATCGGGCTCGACTCGGTGTCCGTGTCGGCGGTGATCGGAGAGGTGCCGCTGCGCTTTCCTTCCAGGATCTGCGAGTAGTTGTACCAGTCGGACCAGCTATAGGTGCCGTTGATCGTCTGCTTCCTGCTCCACTCGCCGTACATCTTGACGGTGAGGCCCTTGGCGGCGGCGGCCTGCCACAGGAACCCGCGCGGCGTGTGCGCCATCTCGTCGTCCTGGTTGCCGCCCGGGTAGCTGCGGACGAAGTCTCCGGCCTCGATCTCCACCGAGTACGCGGAGATCGAGGAAACGATCCAGGGATGTCCGTCGGCCGATTGCCGGGCCGGGGCATAAACGTTGTCGAGCAGCGGGAAGCGCTGGACCAGCGCGTGCTGGTTCGGCACCGCCGGACCGAACATCGCCAGCGACGGATCGCCGTTGCCCTTGGCCACGTCGCCCAGCATCTGGTCGTAGGTGCGGTTCTCCTTGATGATCAGGAACACGTGCTTGATCAGCGACGGCTCGCCGATATGCGCCGGTATGGCCACCGGCCGGGCGTTCGGATCGACGTATTGCGGTCCGATCAGGGTGTTCTGCAGCAGGTCCCAGTGGTTGTTCTCGACCACCTTGACGGTGTCGGCGATCAGGTGCGGGATGTCCGGGACCTTGATGATGCTGACGGTGCCGGTGTCCTGCTTGGTGGTCAGCCCGATCAGGCCCTCGGCGCTTCCCAGCGAGCCCTGCGTGCCGATCCCCTTGTCGTCCGATACCACGAGCTCGCCGTCGGCGGAAAAGGCGATCGTGCTCGGCGTCGAGGCGGTCGGGATGTAGCCGATCAGCGGCAACGGCAGGTGGCTGGTCAGGTCGACCACCGCGACCGCATTGGCGGTGTAAAGCGTCACGAACAGGAGGTTGCGGTCGACCACGAGGCTGGTCGGCATGGTGCCGAACGTGTGGTAGAACGGGATGCCGAGGTCGATGGTGCGGATCACCCGGTTGATGCGCAGGTCGATGACCGAAACGCTGTCGCTGTAGGCGTTGGCGACGAACAGCATCGATCCGGAGATCGTCATGCCGGTCGGGTGCAGGCCGACGTCGATGGTGTCGATCACCTGACCGGTGCTCAGGTCGACGACCGAGACCGTTCCGGTGGACGCACTGTCGGTATCGGGATCCGTGACGATCGAGGTGCCGGCGGAAAGGTCGGTGTAGTCCGTCGTGTTGGCGACGCGGCCACCCTCGTTGCTGATATAGGCCAGGCCATGCGAGACCACGATGCTGTTGGGCACGTTCCCGACGCGGATCTGCTTCACCAGCATCGGCGTCGGCGTCGTCATGTCGATCACGCCGAGGGTGTTGTTCTGGTTCAGCAGGACAAAGGCCCTGCTGCCATCGGCGGAGGCCGCCACGCCGCCCGGATAGGCGGTGCCGGGAGAATAAAGGTGGATCGACGTGTCCGGCGGCAACGAGACCCGCTTGAACTCGCTCAGCAGCCCGCCGGAACCCACCTTCGCCACCGTCAGGTAGCTGCTGTCCTGGCTGAAAAACAGGTATCTGCCGTCCGCCGAATAGGCGATGCCGCCATAGGAGCCGCTGGAATCCTGGGCGGGCAGGAAGCTCTGCAGCACCTTGCCGGTCCGGGTGTCGAACACCTGCACCGGCGCGGACGCGCCCATCAGCAGCACCGCGCCCGTATGGCGGCCGGGGCTCGGATCGACCGCGATCGCCTTGGCGCGGAGCGGCGAGCCGAGGTCGACCAGCTTTCCGGCCGGCGTGATCCTTTGGTTCGTCGACATGACGACCGAGCCGTCCTGCTGCGGGCCGACGGTGTAGCTCGGAAACTCGGTGGACGGATCCGCCAGTGCGGGTGCACCGAGGCCGACGATGATCGCCCCGCACAGCAGGAAGGCGAAGGAAGCGTCTTTCATGCCAGGCAGTTCCTGCGACTGAGGACATCGAGGTTCGGCAGCGACCTGTTCTGCCGGTCGCCGCAGGTTATGCGTCCGGCACCTCGTCCGAATTGTGAATCACCGATGAAATCACGCGGGGTCTGCCGCGTCATCCGTCGGCTCGCCTGTTGGCGGCCGGTGCGGGAAACGGTCGGCCGGCCCAGGGAATGGTCGCTGGCACCGGTCGCGGTTGAGCCGGCGCGACATCGAAGCTAGGGTTCGGCGTCCCGACGGCACCGGCACGAGGCGCGTGATCGCGTTCGGGCGCGGCTCCGGCCCGGACGGCGCGATCGAGGAGCCGGCAGCATGAAGGTCGACAGCGTTCTGGGGACGATCGGCGGCACGCCGCACATCCGGGTGGCGCGGCTGTTCCCCGAGGCGGAGGTGTGGATCAAGTCGGAGCGGAGCAGCCCGGGCGGGTCGATCAAGGACCGGATCGCGCTGGCGATGATCGAGGCGGCGGAGGACAACGGGCAGCTGAAGCCGGGCGGCACCATCGTCGAGCCGACCTCCGGCAACACCGGCATCGGGCTGTCGATGGTGGCGGCGGTGAAGGGCTACCGGCTGGTGCTGGTGATGCCGGAATCGATGTCGGTCGAGCGGCGGCGGCTGATGCAGGCCTATGGCGCCTCCTTCGAGCTGACGCCGAAGGCGGGCGGGATGAAGGCGGCGATCGCGCGGGCGCAGGCGCTGGTGGCGGACACGCCCGGCGCCTGGATGCCGCAGCAGTTCGAGAACCCGGCCAACATCGACGTGCACCTGCGCACCACGGTGCAGGAGATCCTGGAGGACTTCCCGGACGGGATCGACGCGCTGATCACCGGGGTGGGCACCGGGGGGCACATCACCGCCTGCGGGCAGGTGCTGAAGCAGCGGTTCCCCCGCCTCAAGGTGTTCGCGGTGGAGCCGGCGGCGTCGCCGGTGATCTCGGGCGGCGAGCCCGGGCCGCACCCGATCCAGGGCATCGGCGCCGGCTTCGTGCCGGCCAACCTGCACCGGGACGTGCTGGACGGGGTGATCCAGGTCGAGGCGGAGGACGCGCGGGAATGGGCGCGCCGTTCGGCGCGGCAGGAAGGGCTGCTGGTCGGCATCTCGTCCGGGGCGACGCTGGCGGCGATCGCGACCAAGCTTCCCGAGTTGGACAAGGGCGCGGTGGTGCTGGGGTTCAACTACGACACCGGCGAGCGTTACCTGTCGGTGCCGGAGTTCCTGCCCGGCTAGGGCGCCGGCGGCGACGCGGTCCGTCACGAAAGCGGCAGGCGTCCCCGAAAACGAGAAACTCCCGGCCCGACCCCGACGTCCGGTTGTCGGCCGCAGGCGGCGCGTGCTGACCGTCCGCGGCGAGCCGGAGAACAGCCGTGAAACCAAGCCTTCTCGTTCTTCCCGTCCTGCTCGGCGCGGCGCCGCTGGCGCAGGCGGCGACGCCGGTGCCGACGCACCAGCAGGCCGTCGCCGCCGACACGCGCCAGGGCAGCACGTTTTCCTTCAACGGCGCGCAGATCTTCTACCAGGTGACGGGCACCGGCACGCCGCTGGTGCTGGTGCACGGCTATCCGCTGTCGGGCGCCCTGTTCGCCTACCAGCAGGCCGGGCTCGCCAGCCGCTTCCAGGTGATCACCCTCGATCTGCCGGGGTTCGGCCAGTTCACCGCGACCGGCGGCTCCGCCTCGACCGCCTACTACGCGCAGGCGGTGCTGGCGCTGCTCGACCATCTGGGCATCGCCAAGGCGGTGATCGGCGGCCATTCCATGGGCGGTCTGATCGTCGAGGAGCTGTATCGCGAGGCGCCGCAGCGCTTCGCCGGCATGATCCTGATCGACACGGTCGCGGCCGCCGCACCCACAATCGAGAAGGCCGAGTGGATCGGCTACGGGGTGCAGGCGACCGAGCAGGGCGTGCCGTCGATCCTGCCCAACATCGTGCCGACGCTGCTGACCGGAACCACGCTGCTGAACACGCCGAGCGTCGGCACCGCGATCGACGACATCATCGCCGAGGCGTCGGTCGCCGGTGCGCAGGGGGGTGCGGAAACGCTGGTGCTTCGTCCCGACTACACCGCGCTGCTGCCGACCATCGCGGTGCCGACGCTGGTGCTCGAGGGCGTGGACGACGGGGTGTACGCGTTCCCGGTCGCGCAGCAGATCCAGGCGGCGATCAAGGGCTCGACGCTGGCGCTGATCCCGAACGCGGGGCACGTCAGCATCTTCGAGCAGCCGGCCGCCGCCAACCAGGCGATCGCCAGCTGGGCGACGGCGTCCGGGTTCTAGCCGGCCGCGCCGGCGGGGGGACGGGCAGGCCCCGCCCCGGCTCGCGCTAGACCAGCATGCCGCCCGACACCTCGATCCGCTGCGCGTTGACCCAGCGGTTGTCGTCCGACAGCAGCGAGGCGATCATCGGCCCGACATCGTCCGGTATCCCGGCGCGGCCCAATGCGGTCACGTCGGCGATCTGCTTGTTCACGTCCGGGTTGTCGCGGACGATGCCGCCGCTGAAGTCGGTGGCGATGGCGCCCGGCGCCACCGTGTTGACGGCGATGCGCCGGGATCCGAGTTCCTTGGCGAGGTAGCGGGCCAGCACCTCGACCGCGCCCTTCATGGACGCGTAGGAAGCGCTGCCGGGAAAGGCGACGCGCGTGAGGCCGGACGAGATCATGACGATGCGGCCGCCGTCGTTCATCAGCGGAAGCAGGGTCTGGGTCAGAAAGAACACGCCCTTGAAGTGGACCTCGTAGAGCAGGTCCAGTTCCCCCTCGGTGGTCGACCCGAACGGGTTGTGGTGCGACGTTCCGGCGTTGTTGACCAGGAAGTCGAAGCGGTCGCGGTTCAGCTGCGCCAGCGCGTCGCGCACGCTGCCCGAAAACGCGTCGAAACCGGCGACGCGGCCGGTGTCGAGCTGCAGGCCGATCGCACGCGACCCGGCGTCCGCCGCGAGGGCCTCGACCTTTGCGGCTTCGGTCCGGTTGGCCTTGAAGGTGAAGATCGAGTCGACGCCGCGCGTGGCGAGGCTGAGCACGGTGTTGCGGCCGAGGCCGCGGCTGCCTCCGGTCACGATCGCGGTCTTGCGCTCGGGCGAGGACGTGTTCTGCATCGGCATGCGAGGCTCCCAAGGTTTGGTCCTGCGCCCGAAGCTGGGTTGTTCCTCCGTCGCGATGAATGCCGGAACCTTGCCGGTTCTTGCCCGATCCTGCTTCGGCGCCGATCGTGAGGCGGGTGCGGGAAGGGGTGCGGCATGTCGGATCTGCTGCTGCAGGCGGTTCGCCGCCACGGGGAGCGCGTCGGGGCGTCGGGGTGCCGCATGACCGCGATCGACGGCATGGCGATCCTGCGCGCGGACCATGAACGGCCGCCGAGCCACCTGATCTTCAAGCCGGCGCTCTGCGTCGTGGTGCAGGGGGCGAAGTGGACGACGTTCGGCGACCGGCGCTTCGACTACCGTGCGGGGCAGGCGCTGGTGGTCAGCGTCGAGATGCCGGCGGTCGGGCGGGTGACGGAGGCAAGCCCGGACGAGCCGTTCCTGGGGCTCGTGCTCGAGCTGGACCCGTCGGTGATGCGCGAGGTGCTGGAAGGGCTGGACGCGGTGCCGGCGTCCGGCGAGACGCTCGGGCACGGGGTGTGCGTCGCCGACTTCGGCGGCCCGCTGGCCGATTGCGTGCTGCGCATGGTGCGCCTGCTCGACACGCCGCGGGCGATCCCGATGCTGCGTCCGGCCATCATGCGCGAGATCTGCTACTGGCTGCTGACCGGCCCGCAGGGTGGCGAGGTGGCGAGGATGACGCTGGGCGGCCACGCGCGGCGCGTGATCAAAGCGATCCATGCGCTGCGCGACCGCTACGCGGAGCCGATGCGGATCGACGCGCTGGCGGCGATCGCACGGCTCAGCCCGTCCGCGTTCCACCGCCAGTTCAAGGCGGTGACGGCGATGACGCCGCTGCAGTACCAGAAGCAGCTGCGCCTGCTCGAAGCGCGCAGGCTGATGGTGTCGGGTGCCGCCAACGCGGAAACGGCGGCGTTCCGCGTCGGCTACGAAAGCCCGTCGCAGTTCAGCCGCGAGTACGCGCGCATGTTCGGGATGCCGCCGCGTCGCGACGTCCTCGTCCTGCGCCCGGCGGCGGCGTGACGGCCGTGCGTGCCGGCGTCCTCGTCCGGCCTGATCAGGTCGGCTGCAGGGTGGCGATGAACGACAGGGTGCGGGTGTCGGGGGTGTGCCAGACGAGGCCGGGCCGAAAGGTCGCGCCGGGAACGATGCGGTAGCGCCCGTCGGCGGGGAGCGGGATGTCGAGCGTGCCCTGCGCGCCGATGCGATAGGTGACGGGCGGCGCGTCCGCGGCCGTGACCGTGACGGTGGTGGCGGGCAAAGGCAGGTCGACGCTGCTGAGGTGCAGGATCGCGCCCCGCTTGTGCGTCACCACGACCGCGCTGCGTCCGAGCCAGGACGAGGACCCGGCATCCAGCCAGGTTTCGCCGGACAAGGCGACAAAGCGCAGCGTGTCCGCCGGCGGCACCCGGAACAGCGCGACGCCGCCGGTGTCCTGCTCGGCCCAGCGCAGCGCACGCAGGCCGGCGAGCAGGTCCGGCGAAGTGCCTGGCCCGGCCAGCACCGCGTTGGCACCGGCGCGCGCGACATAGGCGGACAGGTCGTTGGCGAAGTCGGGTCCGCGCTCGTTGTGCATCAGCCCCTGCACGAACGGCAGGCGCGCATCCGGATACGGCACGAAGCTGAGGTAGCCGCCGGTCTGGCGGAAGCGCATCCCGGACTGCCATTGCCACAGCATCGCCGGGGTGGCGCCGAGCGGGCTCGACAGGTAGGGCAGGATCAGCACGGTGGCGTCCCGGCCGAGCGACGCCGCGACCCGGTCCGGCCGGAAGAAGGGCAGCACCGGCATCGGGTTCCAGCGGATCGCCGACGGCGCCGGTGCCAGCGCCAGGACGGCGACGCACAGGGCGACAAGGCGCTGCCTGCGGCCGCGACCGGTTCGCGCGCCGTTCTGCCAGCAGGCGGCGGCAACGGCCGCCGCCAGCACCACGTAGAGCGAGAAGCGCGCGGGCAGCGCGCCCTTGAGCAGCGGCAGGTGCAGCGCCACCCACCACGGCAGCGGCAGGCGGCTGTTCCAGCGCCCAAGGTGCAGCGACGGGCCGAGGCTGGCCAGGACGAGGCC
The DNA here is from genome assembly GCA_964245345.1 of uncultured Acetobacteraceae bacterium. GTDB lineage: Bacteria > Pseudomonadota > Alphaproteobacteria > Acetobacterales > Acetobacteraceae > Lichenicola. The sequence goes on from CAXTMS010000018.1 coordinate 7,863, forward strand.
TGCGATCAGCAGGAGCAGGGCCAGCACGAACCGGTCGCGGTGCCGCTCCCTGGCGAGCAGGGCCAGGATGACCAGAAGCGGCAGGCCGAGGTAGCCGCCCTGTTCCGACAGGTTGCCGTCGAACTGGCTCGACACCGGCGCGAACAGCCAGCCGCCGAGCAGGGTCAGCCGGGTCGGCACGAGAAGGTTGAGCAGGTTGGTGGAGAAGAACCAGGGCGGGTTGACGAAGCCCGGGATGCGGTCGGCGCCGGCCGCCATGCGCAGGAGCCACGGCGACACGACGACCGCGACCAGCACCAGGGCCGCCAGCGCTTCCAGGCCGAGGCGCAGCAGCACCGGGCGCGTCGGCGCGCGCAGCAACAGGACGAACAGCAGCCAGGCGAGGCAGCCGAAGCAGCAGAACGAGGCGAACACCTCTGCCGACAGCCCGAACTCGGCCAGCAGCGCGACCGCCAGCCCGGGCACGAACAGCCATGGCCCGATGCGGTGCTGCGCGCGGACAACCACGAGCAGGCAGGCCAGCGGCACGAAACAGGTGAGGTCGAGGTTGAGGTGTCCCTGCAGCTGTCCGATCTCGAACGGCGAGAAGCCGTAGAGCAGGCCGCCCAGGATGCTCGCGGGCAGGGCTGCGCCGCATTGGCGGATCAGCAGAAAGGCGCAGAACCCGTCCAGGCCGGGTGCCAGCGCGGTCAGCAGGTTGAACGACACGTTCGCGCCGAACAGAAGCGTCACCGGCAGGCACAGCAGCGACGCGGTCGGCACGGAGGTGGCCCAGGGAAGGTCGTAGCCGTCCGGCGCATAAACGAAGGCGCTGTGGAGCAGGTGCTGGCCGTGCCACAGCGCCCAGGGCCACCAGTGCAGGAACCAGACGAAGCTCCACGCGTCGCCGCCGGAGGACGACAGCAGCCCATGCGTCCAGTCCGCGCCGCGGGCGCAGAACAGCAGCGACAGGACGAGGTAGCCGGGAAGAACGGCGACGCGGAACGCGGCCGGTCCGGATTGGGGCGAGGTCGCACGCATGCCGCGATCTGGTATAAGGCGCGGGCCTGCGTCGCAAGCCGGACGCGGCCGCTGTTCATGGGGTTTGCGTGCACCGCCTCGTCTTTGCGCACCAGCTCCGCGCCGTGGCGGTCGTGTCCGTCGTGCTGAGCCACCTCGTGGGCGTGTTCTGGGCGATGCCGGGCGTGGTGTCCGACCTCACCCACAGGCCGCACGCGCCGGGACCGCCGCCGTCCTTCGTTTGGTGGATCTTCTGGCCGCATTGGCAGCCGGGGCCGTACGGGGTGGCGCTGTTCTTTCTGATCAGCGGCCTGGTGATCCCGATCTCGCTGGAGCGGCACACGATCGGGGGGTTCCTGGTGGCGCGCGTGTTCCGGCTGCTGCCGGTGGCGATCTCGGGCCAGGTGCTGGGGCTGGTGGCGGCGCACCTGCTGGCGGGAACAATGTCAGGCTGGCCGCCTCCCGGCACGCTGCTGGCCAACGTGCTGCTGGTCTACGACTGGTTCGGCATGCCGAGCGTGGACACGGTGAACTGGTCTTTGTGCGTGGAGGTCAAGTTCTACCTGCTGGCAGCCCTCGCGGCGCCGGCGATCAGGCGGGGCCAGGTGATGATCGTGCCCGTGTTCGGGGTGGCCTGCCTGCTGGCCGCACTCGCGTCGGGGCTGCCGCGACTGGCGGGACCGGTGGCGCACATGGTGGGACAGGACGCGGTGTACCTGTCCTTCATGGCCATCGGCATGCTGTTCTTCTTCCGGCTGCGCGGGTTGCCGTTGCCGTGGTTCGCCATCGCGGTGGCGGGCAGCGGGCTGCTCGTGTGCCTGGTCTGGCTGGCGAGCCCGCTGCGGGACCAGTTCCCGGTGGTGACCTGGTCGTATGGCGAGGCGCTGGCAACGTTTGCGCTCGCCTACGCGCTGCGTCGCTTCGCGCGTCCGGTGTGGCCGGTCAACCGCCTCGCCGACATCAGCTATCCCGTCTACATGACGCACAGCGTGCTGGGCTACGCGCTGATCCAGTTCGGCATGCTCGCCATCCACCTGTCCTACCGCTCGGCGCTTCTGGTGGCGCTGGCCGCGGTGGTCGCCGTCGCGAGCGCGATGCACGTGGCGGTGGAGCTGCCCGGCATGCGGCTGGGCAGGATGGTTCGTCACGGCGAGCGGCAGAACGCCGGCGGTTGACCGAGCCGATGTCCGGCCTGTCAGAACCAGCCGCCGTCGACCACGAACTCGCGCGCGGTGACCATGCGGCTGTCGTCGGCGGCGAGCCACAGCACCATGCGGGCGACGTCCGGCTCGTACAGCCGGTCGGGGATGCACTGGCCGCTCGCGCGCTTGGCTTCCGCTTCCTCCGTCATCCACAGGTCGAGCTGCCGCTGGGTGATGATCCAGCCGGGATAAACGATGTTGGCGCGGATGTGGTGCGGGCCGAGGTCGCGGGCGAGGCCGCGCGTCAGGCCGATCACCGCCGACTTGGCGGCGGTGTAGGCGGGCATGCCGCCGGAAGCGAGCAGGAAGCTGTTGGAGCTCATGTTGATGATCGAGCCGCCGCCGGCCGCGATCATGTCGGCTTTCAGCGCCTGCACGCAGAAGAACTGGTGGCGCAGGTTGGTGGCCATGCGGTCGTCCCAGTACTCGGGGGTCACGTCGTCGATGGCGTGGCGGTCGTCGCGCGCGGCGTTGTTGACCAGCACGGTGAACGAACCGCCGAGCTGGTCGCGCAGGCCGTCGATGCCGGCGCGCAGGGCGGCGATGTCGCGCAGGTCGCAGGGGGCGAAGCGGACCGGGGCGTCGTCGGGAAGGCCGGCCAGGGTCGTGGCGGCGGCGCCCTCGTCGCGGTCGAGGAAGCCGACATGGGCGCCCTGGGCAACGAAGTGGCGCACGATGGAGGCGCCGATGCCGGACGCGCCGCCGGTGACGAGCACGCGCCGGCCGCGCAGGCTGGGATAGGTCGCGAACTGGTCGGTCATCGAACAAGCCTTTCAAGCGCGGAACCGAGGCAACGGTCGGCGTGGTCGGGGCGGAGGGTTGTCCGGCCGGGACGGCTTGTCCAGCTGCGCCGGCGGGTCAGTCCTGGTCCGGCCGCCCCAGCTCGTCGGCGATCTGGGCGTGGTTCAGCAGGGCCACCAGGGCGGTGCCGCCGAGGACGTTGCCGAGCAGGGTGGGAACAAGGAAGCGCAGCAGGTAGTCGGACAGGCTGTGATGGCCGGACACCACGCCGAACGCGGCGTCGGTGGAGCCGGCAATCACGTGCGGGAAGTGGCACAGCGACACCGCGTAGGTCAGCAGGATGATGATCAGCGGCCGCGACGGGCCGGCGCCGGGCAGCAGCCAGATCATCAGCCCGATCAGCCAGCCGGCGGCGACCGCGGTGACCGTGGTGTGGCCAAAGGAATGCGCCATGGTGTCGGTGGCCAGGGACTGCATGGCGGCATAGCTGTCCGGCGGGAACAGGCCGGGAAAGGCGACGATCGCGCCGAAGATCCAGGTGCCGAGCAGGTTGGCCGCCAGCACCAGCCCCCAGACCCGCATCGTGCCGAGCAGCGAGAACAGCGAGCGGTTGGTCAGGGCGGGGATCAGGGCGGTGAGGGTGGTCTCGGTGAACAGCTGCTGCTGGCCCAGCACCACGATCAGGAAGCCCAGCGTGTAGCCGAGGCTGTCCACCAGGCGGCTCCAGGGCGCCGCGGGAAGGCCCGCCTGCAGCGTCGCCTGCATCACCAGCGAGAAGCCGATCGACAGGCCGGCGCCGAGGCCGGACCAGCCGAGGCTGCCCGCCGAGCGCTGCAGCTCCCGCTCGCCCTGCTCGCGCACCACCTCGTGGATCACCAGCGGCGGCACCACCGCGCTGTCCGCCGCCTGCTGCTGTTCCCGCTCGTCCAGGTGCGGCGACTGGTGCCCGGCCTCGTCGCTCATGGTGCGGGTTCCGGCGTAGGAGGGACGGGGATCGTGTGGGTGGCCGCGGCAGCGGCGGGGCGGTCAGACCGGGCGCATGCCGAGGCGCTCGAGCAGGCGCATGTCGCGGTTTTCCGCCGGGTTGGGGGTGGTGAGCAGCTTCTCGCCGTAGAAGATCGAGTTGGCGCCGGCCAGGAAGCACAGCGCCTGGGTCTCGTCGGTCATGCCTTCGCGGCCGGCAGACAGGCGGACGTGGCTCGCCGGCATGGTGATGCGCGCGGCGGCGATCACCCGGACGAAGTCGAGCGGGTCCACCGCGGCGGCGTCGGCGAGGGGCGTGTTGGCGACCCGCACCAGCATGTTGATCGGCACGCTTTCGGGGTGCTTCGGCAGCGACGCCAGGGCGGCGAGCAGGCCGGCCTGGTCGTCAACGGTTTCTCCCATGCCGACGATGCCGCCGCAGCACACGGCGATGCCGGCGTCGCGCACGTGGGACAGAGTGTCGAGGCGGTCCTGGAAGGTGCGCGTGGTGATGACGGCGCCGTAGAATTCGGGCGAGGTGTCGAGGTTGTGGTTGTAGTAGTCGAGCCCGGCGTCGCGCAGGCGCGCGGCCTGGGGCGCCGACAACATGCCCAGCGTGACGCAGGACTCCATGCCCAGCGCCTTCACCCCCTCGACCATGGCGCACACGGCCTCGAGGTCGTGGTCCTTCGGGCTGCGCCAGGCGGCCCCCATGCAGAAGCGGCTGGCGCCGGCATTCCTGGCCGCGCGGGCCTCGGCGAGCACGGCGTCGACCGCCATCAAGCGTGTGGCCTTGATGGGCGCGTCCAGAACGGCGCTCTGCGGGCAATACGCGCAGTCCTCGGGGCAGCCGCCGGTCTTGATCGAGAGCAGGGTGGAGATCTGCACGTCGCGTGGATCGAAATGGGCGCGATGGACGGATTGCGCCCGGAACATCAGCTCGGGGAAAGGCAGGGCGATCAGGGCGCGGATGTCGCTCGCCGTCCAGTCGTGGCGCAGGGTGGGCGCGGCCGCGTGGTGGACGGCGCTGCGGTCGACGACACCATCGGGCATGAACGGTCACTCCGGAAAGCGGAGCCGCTGGTGTGCCACAGCCGAAGCGGCCGGGAAAAGGGCGGTCGCCGTCCGGCCTCGAAGGGCGGAGCGGATCCGCTGCGATCACAAGCCGCGCCGGCCGGGCAACCCGGCTCCGGATCGGCCGCTGTGCTGGCACGGTGCCAGCCGC
>CAXTMS010000018.1:13092-29833 GCA_964245345.1 uncultured Acetobacteraceae bacterium
CCGGCCGGGCAACCCGGCTCCGGATCGGCCGCTGTGCTGGCACGGTGCCAGCCGCTGTCGCCGACCTTTCGCGGGTCGTGAGGCCGGGCGTTGGCTCGCGGCGCGGGCCGCGATCCCTGAGGAGACATGCCATGCACGAGGACCACTCCCTGCTGCCGGGCCGCATCCTGCGCAGGCCGGGACCGCCGAAGCCGTCAGCCGCGTTTCCCGGCGTGCAGATCGACGACGCGCGGCTGGCCGAGGTGCTGGCGCCCGACGCGGCGCTGATCGAGCTTTACAAGGGAACGCTGCACGGCGAGGGCACGGTGTGGGATCCGGCGAACGACCGGCTGGTGTGGTCCGACGTGCCGAACCGCCGGTTGCTGGAATGGCATCCGGACGGGCGTGTCGAGGTGGCGATCGACGGCACCTTCTTCATGAACGGCAACGCGCTCGGCGCGGATGGCCACCTCGTGCACTGCGAGCATGGGCGCCGATGCATCAGCCGGTCGAACGACGACGGCATCCCGCAGCCGATCGTGACGCACTACGAGGGCCGGCGGCTGAACTCGCCGAACGACATCGCCGTGGCGGCGGACGGGGCGGTGTGGTTCACCGACCCGACCTTCGGGCTGCTGATGCCGAGCCAGGGCAGCCTGGTGGAGCCGGAGCTCGATCACCGCAGCGTGTACCGCTTCGATCCCGCGACCGGCATCCTGCGCCGCATGGCCGATTTCGAGCAGCCGAACGGGCTGTTCTTCTCGCCGGACGGGGGGACGCTCTACGTGTCGGACACGGCGCTGTCGCTCAACGAGATCCCGGGCGACCATGGCGGCGGCTCGACCCACAGCATCGAGGCGTTCACCGTGGCAGTTGACGGCAGCCTGTCCGAGCGTCGCTCCTTCTGCCAGACCCATCACGGCTATCCGGACGGGTTTGCCGTCGACCGGCGCGGCTGGGTGTGGACCACGGCGGGTGACGGCATCCACGTTCTCGATGCCGACGGCACCCGGCTGGGCTTCTTCGCCACGCCGGAAACGCCGTCGAATTGCGCGTTCGGCGGTTCCGGCATGAAGCGGTTGTTCGTGGCGGCGACGAGCCTTCTGCTGGCGATCGACCTGCGCGCCTGACCGGCGGGAACCCGCCCGGCGCCCTCGGCCGATGGCCTTCAGCCGCGCAGGGCGTTGATCATGGTCTCGCCGAGCAGCGACGGGCTCGACGCCACGTGGATGCCGGCGGACTTCATCGCCTCGATCTTGGCCGCCGCGGTGTCGTTGCCGCCGGTGATCACCGCGCCGGCATGGCCCATGCGACGGCCGGGCGGGGCGGTGGCGCCGGCGATGAAGCCGACGGTCGGCTTCTTCACCGCGTTGTCGCGCAGGAAGTTGGCGGCGTTGATCTCCGACGCGCCGCCGATCTCGCCGATCATGACGATGGATTCGGTTTCCGGGTCGTGCAGGAACATTTCCAGCACGTCGATGAAGTCGAGCCCCTTCACCGGGTCGCCGCCGATGCCGACGCAGGTGCTCTGGCCCAGGCCGACCGCGGTGGTCTGCGCCACCGCCTCGTAGGTCAGGGTGCCGGAGCGCGACACGATGCCCACCTTGCCCTTGCGGTGGATGTGGCCGGGCATGATGCCGATCTTGCATTCCTCGGGCGTGATGATGCCGGGACAGTTCGGGCCGATCAGGATGCTCGGGCTGTTCCTCAGCGCCGCCTTGACGCGGACCATGTCCAGCACCGGGATGCCTTCGGTGATGCACACGATCAGCGGCATCTCGGCGGAGATGGCTTCAAGGATGGAGTCGGCCGCGAACGGCGGCGGCACGTAGATCACCGAGGCGGTGGCGCCGGTGCGCTCGCGCGCGTCGGCCACGGTGTCGAACACCGGCAGGTCGAGATGGGTTGAGCCGCCTTTGCCGGGGGTGACGCCGCCGACCATCTTCGTGCCGTAGGCGATCGCCTGCTCGGCGTGGAAGGTACCCTGCGAGCCGGTGAAGCCCTGGGTGATGACCTTGGTGTTCTTGTCGACCAGGACCGACATCAGTTCTTGCTCCCCTTGACCGCGGCGACGATCTTTCGCGCCGCGTCGGACAGGTTGTCGGCGTTGATGATGGGAAGCCCGCTTTCGTCGATCAGCTTCTGGCCGAGCTCGACGTTGGTGCCTTCCAGCCGCACCACCAGCGGCACGTTCAGCTTCACCTCGCGCGACGCCTCGATCACCGCGGTGGCGATGATGTCGCAGCGCATGATGCCGCCGAAGATGTTGACCAGGATGCCCTCGACGTTCTTGTCGGACAGCAGGATCTTGAACGCGGCCACCACGCGCTCCTTGGTGGCGCCGCCGCCGACGTCGAGGAAGTTGGCGGGCTCGGCCCCTTCCAGCTTGATGATGTCCATGGTGGCCATGGCGAGGCCGGCGCCGTTGACCATGCAGCCGATCGAGCCGTCCAGGGCGATATAGCTCAGGCCGTGGCGGGCGGCTTCCAGCTCCTTGGGATCCTCCTCGCTTTCGTCGCGCAGGTCCTCGAGCTCGGGATGGCGGAACAGGGCGTTGTCGTCGAAGGTCATCTTGGCGTCGAGCGCCACCAGCGTGCCGGCGCCGGTGAGCACCAGCGGGTTGATCTCGACCGAGGCGGCGTCGAGCGCGACAAAGGCGGTGTAGATGGAGCGCACCACCTTGGCGAAGTGGGCGATCGACTTGCCCGACAGCCCGAGGCCGGCGGCGAGGTCGCGGGCGATGAAGTCGGAATAGCCCAGCGCCGGGTCGATGGTGGCGTTGAGGATCTTCTCGGGACTGGCGTGCGCGACCTCCTCGATCTCCATGCCGCCCTCGCGCGAGGCGATCAGGGCGATGCGGCCGGTTTCGCGGTCGGTCAGCATGGAAAAGTACAGCTCGCTGGCGATGTCGCAGCCGGCCTCGACGTAGAGCCGGTTGACCTGCTTGCCGGACGGGCCGGTCTGCTTGGTGACCAGCACGTGGCCGAGCATGGCGGTCGCGGCTTCCTCGGCCTCCGCCGGGCTCTTCACCAGGCGGACGCCGCCCTTGCCGTTCGGATCGTTGGCGAAGCGCCCGGCGCCGCGGCCGCCGGCATGGATCTGCGACTTCACCACGTAGACCGGGCCCGGCAGGGACCGCGCGGCGGTGAGCGCTTCTTCCGGCGAGCGCGCGACGCGGCCGTCCAGCACAGGCAGGCCGTAGCCCTTCAGCAGGGTCTTGGCCTGGTATTCGTGGATGTTCATGCCGCGCGGGCTCCTTCGGGTATCCTGCGCACGGCGGAAGCAGGATCGGCGGATCGCTGTCCGGACGGCTCGCAGGCTGGCGTGTGCTCCGGTTCGAGGCCCGGATCCCATCGGGCGGGATGTTTGCATCCGCGCGTCGGCAAAGTCACGCTGCGGTGCACAATCGGCGTTCGGCGCCGGCGGCCTTCCGGTGGGACGCCGACCGGTGGCATGATGGCCGGCTGAAGGCGATGCCGGAGCAGCAGGTTCATGAAGCATTGGCGGATCGAGGACGTGGCATGGGACCGGTTCGAGCCGGGGCGCGTGGACCCGGACGTGCTGCGCCTGGTGAAGGCGGCCTCGGTGGTGGAGCGCAACGGCGTCGACTACGCCGTCTACCTGAACAACGTGTTCACCGACGACCCCGACTTCCAGCAGGCGGCCGACAACTGGGCGGTCGAGGAGGTGCAGCACGGCGACGCGCTCGGGCAGTGGGCGATGCTGGCGGACCCGTCCTGGAACTACCCGGGCGCGTTCGAGCGCTACCGGTCGTCCTATCACATCCCGATCGAGGTGGACGCGTCGGTGCGCGGCTCGCGCACCGGTGAGCTGATCGCGCGCTGCATGGTGGAGACCGGGACGTCGAGCTTCTACACCGCGCTGGCGGACGCCACCGACGAGCCGGTGCTGAAGACCATCGCCAAGCAGATCGCCGCCGACGAGTACCGGCACTTCAAGCTGTTCTACGACCACATGCACCGCTACCTGAAGCGCGAGCGCCTCGGCGTGCTCGCGCGCACCCGGATCGCGCTCGGCCGGGTGACGGAAAGCGAGGACGACGAGCTCGCCTACGCCTATCACTGCACCAACGAGCCCGATGGCGTCGGCTACGACCACAAGCGCTGCATCGCGGCGTACATGTCGCGGGCGATGGGCTACTACCAGCGACGGCACATCGAGCGGGCGATGGGCATGATGTTCAAGACCATCGGCTTCACCCCGCGCGGGCGGGTATCGCGCGGGGCGTCGCGACTGGCGTTCGCGGCCATGCGCAGGCGCGGACGCAAGTTCGAGCGGGTGGAGCGGGAACGGCCGGCGGTGGCGGTCCCGGTGCCGGGCAAGGCGGCCGTCGCGGCGCCGTGACCGCACGGCCGAGCGGGATCCTGCCCCGGCGGCCCGGTCAGAACGGCTTCAACAGCCGGTCGAGGTAGTCGAGCTCCGGCGGCGGCCGGGTGCGGTCGCTGTCGCGCCGGCGCAGCTCCTGCTCGATCTCGCGCGAGCGCGCCGGCGCCACCTGGTCCGGCAGGTGCGTCTCGTCGCCGTCGTCCATCCCGGCATGGCCGGCGGCCATGTGCCGTCCCAGCGGATCGCGGCCACCGGGTTCCTCTTCCTGCCCGCCGCCATCCTCGTCGCCGGGCTCATCGCCGGCTCCGTCGTTGCCGCCGCCGGGCAGAAGCGCCAGGCCGCCGGACGCCGAGCGCCCGGAGCTCATGGCGCTGCGCATCTGCTGCGCGCCCTGCTGGAGCGCAGACAGCGCCTGCACCTGCGCCTGCGCGGCGGCGCCGTCCTGCCCCTTGGCCAGCGCGCCGTGCGCCTGCGCCATCGCGTCGGCCGCCTTGGCCAGCGAGTCGGCCTTCTTGCCGGTCAGCGCCTGGAACTCGGTGGCGAGCTCGTCCAGGGCGCGTCGAAGCACGTGCTGGGCGTGCCGGTCGCCTTGACGCGCGTCGTCGTCAACTTGTTGTGCCGGGGCTTGTTGTTGCGGTGCCTGCTGCCCGGGTGCCTGCTGCCCGGGCTTGGCGCCGGCTTGTCCCGGTTCCGCGCCCATCGGCACGCCGAGCTGCTGCATCAGCCGGCGGGTCGCCGGGTCCATCACCGCGCCGTCGGTTTCGCCCGGGGAAGCGTTGGGGCCGGCTGCGTCCTCGCCGTCGTCCGTGGTGCCGGGCTGGGCGCCCGGGTCGTCCTGCGCCCTGGCCCGGTCCTGCCGCGCCTGCCTTGCCTGCGCGTGGTCGAGCAGAGCGGATTGCCGGTGCACCAGGTCCTGCACCGCCGCCATCTGGTCGCGCGCCTGCTGCTGCGCCTGCGCCTGCTGCTGCGCCGCCTGGAGGTCCTGCGGCGTGGCGACGCGCATGTGCTCCAGCATCGCCTGCATCTGCCCGAGCTGGCGCATCGCCTCCTCGGGATGGCCGGAAGCGGCCTCGTCCTGCATGCGCTTCAGCATGCGGCCGAGGTCGTCGCCGTTCAGCATCGACGGGTCCGGCATCGGCGGCATCGCGGCGTGGTTGCGCATCGCCTGCGCCGCCAGCGCCTGCATGCGCCGGGCGATCGCCTGCTTCAGGGCGGCGATCCGTCGTTGCAGCTCGGACTGCTCGCCGGACGATTGTCCCTTGGGCCCAAGCTGGCGCATGCGCTCGATCTGCGCCGCCAGCCGGTCCTGTGCCGCCCGCACCTCCAGCGCCGCCCGCGCGCCGGCGCGGTCGTTGTGCAGCCCGTCCTCCAGCGCCAGCGCCAGCTGCCACAGCCGGTCCGACGCCTCGTCGCGCCTCGCGTCGTCGCGGCCGGACAGCCGGAGCAGGGAGGCGTCCGTGCTCAGGTTGAGGAACAGGCTTGAGTCCTGGGCAAAGGCGCCCGGGGTGTCGCCCAGCGCCTGGAGGTCGTCGGCGACCTGGGACGGGGCTTCCCGGCCCAGCGCCAGCCTGCGGCGCAGGTCCAGCACCGCGCGTGCCAGCGGGTTCCGGAACGCCCGCGCCGGCAGGGTGAACCGCGCCTCGGCGCTGCGGCCGGACTGGCCGGTGGCGTCGGTGGCGACCAGCACCGCCGTCACGGCCGCGCCCGCCCAGGGGTCGGCGGACAGGTCGGGCGTGGCGACGCCATGCGCCGCGGCGGGTTGGCCCGGCAGCGGGATCGGCACGCGGAGCACGCGCCCGCCGGGGCTGCCATCGGCCAGTCGAAGCTCGGCGGTCAGGGTGCGCACGCCGTAGCGATGCGACACCGACCAGGGCAGCCTGGTATGCCAGGGCAGGTCGGTGGCCGGGCCGGGCGTGCCGTTCCAGCGCGCCACCGGCACCGGCACCGGCTGCACCGTGATCCGCCAGTCCGCCAGCCCGTAGCCGCCGGCGCGGACCACCACCGGGGTGTCCACGGTGAGCGTCCGCTCCAGGGTCCAGCTCGCGTCGGACAGGCGGTCGAAGCGTGCCGGCCCGGCCCCGCGCAGCGTCAGCGCCGGCTGGGCGCCGGTGCCGGACAGGCTGGCGCTCAGCCGGGCGCCGGCCGGCACGGTGTAGTGCCCGTGCGGATCGTTGAGGAAGACCGGCGCGCCGCCGGCATAGTCCGGCGGCGTGATCCAGGCCTGGAGCAGCGGCTTCGGGCCGAGCGGCGCGTCCAGCCCGGGCCAGAACCCGGACGCGATGCGGATCGGCGCGTCCCGCCCGGCCACAAGCAGCGACACCGCCAGCGCGGCGAGCAGCGCCGGGGCGAGGTGGTGGCGGTCATGCGCGCGCAGGCGGAGGCGCGGCGGACCGGCGACCAGCCGCTGCAGCCCGGCTCCGGTGCGCTGGAGGTGCGCCTGCCAGATCAGGGCGGCCTCCCCGTCCGCGCCCGGTGCCGAGGCCGGACGATCGGACAGGATGGACAGCGGACGGTGCGGCAGCCGCGACGCGCGCTCGATGCGTCGGTCGCGCATCGGCAGGGAGGGGGCGTGCAGGAGGCGCAGGCGGCGGTGCAGCAGCCGCGCCAGCCAGGCCGCCACCGCCAGCAGCAGCAGCGAATGCAGCCAGACCGGCAGGCGCTGCGGCAGCGCCAGCAGGAACAGCACCACCAGCCCGAGCAGGACGCCCAGCGCGGGCAGGACCGCCGGCCAAAGCTGCTCGATCCACAGCACGCGCCCGGCGCTGCGGCGCGCCCGGTCCAGCAGTGGCACGGTGCCGCCGGAAGCGGGATGCGTCAGGCTCATCCGTCGGTTCCCGTGCGCACCCTGCGCTCCGTGCCGATCCAAGGGGGCACGGTTTCAGCGGCCCACAGCGCGTCCACCGGCTGGCGCGGACGGATCGCGGCCCAGCGGGCGCCGTCCACAAGGGCCTGGGCCGCCAGCGGCCGGGCGTTGTAGGTCGAACTCATCACCGAACCGTAGGCGCCGGTGTCCAGGATCGCCACCCGGGCGCCTTCGCCGAGCTCCGGCAGCAGGCGGTCGCGCGCCAGGATGTCGCCGGTCTCGCACACCGGGCCGACCAGGTGCGCCGGCGCCGCGGGCGACACCGCGTCGCGCGCCGACAACGGCACCACGCCGTGCCAGCTGTCATACAGGCTCGGCCGGAGCAGGTCGTTCATGGCGCAGTCCAGCACCACGAAGGGCGGCGCACCGGCCTGTTGCTTGACCCGGACCACACGCGACAGCAGCACGCCGGCGGGTGCTGCCAGCCAGCGTCCCGGTTCCAGCAGCAGGCGCAGGCCGAGCCCGCCCAGGGTCAGGCGGATCGCGTGCGCCAGCGCGCGCGGCGACCCGGCGGGCTCGTCGCGGTAGCTGATGCCGAGGCCGCCGCCGCAATCCACGGTGCTGACCACGTGGCCGTCGGCGCGCACCTGCCGCACCAGCGCCGCGATCCGGGCATAGGCGGCGCGAAACGGGGCAGGGTTGGCGATCTGGCTGCCGATATGCACCGCGAAGCCGATCGGCTCGATCCCCGGGAGCCTGGACGCCAGCGCGTAGAGTGCGGGCGCCTCGTCATGGGCGATGCCGAACTTGGTCCCGGCGCGGCCGGTGGAGATCTTGGCGTGGGTGTCGGCATCCACGTCCGGGTTGACCCGGAGCACGACCCGCGCAACGCGGCCGGCGCCGGCGGCGAGGCTGGACAGGCGCTGCAGCTCCTCGCGGCTTTCCACGTTGACCTGCGCGATGGACGAGGACAGCGCCAGCATCAGCTCGTCGTCGGTCTTGCCGACGCCGGAGAACACGATCCGGTCCGGCGCGATCCCGGCCAGCAGCGCGCGGTGCAGCTCGCCGGCGCTGACCACGTCCGCTCCGGCGCCTTCCGCCTGCAGCACGCGCAGCACCGCCAGGTGGTCGTTGGCCTTGACCGCGTAGTGCACCTGCGCGTCCAGGCCGGCCTCGACGAGAACCGCGGCCAGCTGGCGGTAGCGCCGCCGCAGGGTGCCGGCGCCCGTCACCCAGACCGGGGTGCCGAGCGCGTCGGCGACCGCGCCGAGCGCCACTTCCTCCAGCATCAGCCCGTCGAACGGGTCCATGCGCAGCTGCGCGCGCGACGCCAGCAGTTCCGCCACGCTCGGATCGGGCTCGTCGGGACAGTCGGACACGGGGCTGGCCATGCCGGCAGGATAGGGATCGCCTCGGCGTCCTCCAAGTGCCGCAGCAGGCCGGCACCCGGTGGTGAAGGCGGAGGCGACCGGGCTAGGCTTGCCGCACCGCATCGCGAGGGAACAACCGTGGACAGCATGATCGAGGCGGCGGTGGCGGCGCGGGCGCGGGCCTATGCACCGTATTCGCGGTTCCGCGTCGGGGCGGCGCTGCTGTGCGAGCGCGGGCTCGTGCATGCCGGGTGCAACGTCGAGAACGCCGCCTATCCGGAGGGAACCTGCGCGGAAGCGGGCGCCATCGCGGCGCTGGTGCTGTCCGGCAGCCGGCGCATCAAGGCGGTGGTGGTTGCAGGCGAGGGCGGCGCGCCGTGCACCCCCTGCGGCGGTTGTCGCCAGAAGATGCGCGAGTTTGCGGAGCCCGGAACAGCGGTGCGCATGGTCGACGCATCCGGAACGGTGCTTCTCGTATGCAGCCTGGACGGGCTGCTGCCGCGCGCGTTCGGTCCCGAGCTGCTGCCGACGGAGCCGTCGGGATCGACGCCGCCCGGCTAGTGCGTCACGCCGTTCGGGCGATCCGGCGCCAGCAGGGCGCGCAGCTCGGCATGCCAGTCGGCCCAGCTCGGCCCCAGGCTGTTGCGGGTGCGCCTGGCCGGCCGGTTGCCGCGGGTCATGATCGCGTCGGCCATGGCGTCGAGGTCCAGGTAGCCGACCTCGACCAGCTCCTCGCGCCCTTCCTGGCCGATCGACTGGCCGCAGCCGTCGAAGCCGATCACCGGCACCCCGCTGCCCTGCGCTTCCAGGATCGCGGCACCCGAGGCCCCGTCGCGCGCGGTGAGCAGGAACAGGTCTGCACCGGGCACCATGCGGGCCGGTGCCTGTTCCGGGTCGATCAGCCGCACCCGGTCGGACAGGCCGAGGCGGTCGATGTCGTGCCGGCACAGGGCGGCGAACAGCGGGTCGCAGGTTTCGCCCAGCCACAGGAAGAAGGCCTGGCGCAGGGCGTTGTCCGGCGCCGCCTCCCGCAGGGCGCGCGGGATCACCTCCCGGGCGACGCGGATGAACAGGTCGGTGCCGCTGCGGAACTCGATCCCGCCGCGGCCAAGCACCAGAAGCGCGTCGGGCGGCAGACCCAGCGCCTCGCGGAGCTCGATGTTGGCCAGGCGGGAGTCCAGGCTGGCCGGCGCCACCGCCACCCCGTCGGTCACGGCGGTGACCAGGTCCGGAGGCAGCCGGTAGTGCCGGACCAGCGCGTCCCGGGCGGGCTCCGACTGGGTGAGGATGCGGAACGCCGCGCGCCGCAGCGCCTGCATGGTGTCGTCGCCGCCGCCGACGCTGTCGATGCTGACCGGCATCTCGTGCAGCCAGGCCAGCGGACGCAGCCCCAGCTGCCCGGCCAGCACCGCCGCGCCCGCCGCCGCCGTGCTGTTGACCAGCACCACGCCTGCCGGATCGTGATCGCGGAAGGAGTAAAGGATGTCGGCCATCTGGTCGCACCGCGCCGCGCCGTCCGACCACCGGTCCGCCGCCAGCACCAGGGTCGGGGCGACGGAGGCGAAGGCCGCGGCGAGCGGCCCGTCATGGCAGATCACGACGTGGCCGGAGAAGGCGGGGTCGGTCGCCATCTGCTCCAGCGCCCGCAGCGCGCACAGCCCGGCTTCCCCGTGCGAGGCGTCCTGCACGATCATCAGAAGCTGGACCGCACCGGCCGCGTCGTTGGCGGCGACGGGCAGGCTCCACGGGTGCCAGTCCAGCGGCAGCGGCAGCGGCGAAACGTTGCGGTTGCGGCCGGACGACAGGTAGTGGCTCAGCGGCGGCACGCCGCGCGCGGCCGCCTCGGCGCAGGCCGGGTAGCAGGACCGGTAGTAGGACGGGTCGAACCCGTCGCAAAGCCGCTCCCCGTGCGTGTCGGGCGTGGCCAGGAAGTGGGCCAGCGGCCCCGCAGGGTCGGCTCGCGCGTCCGGATAACGATCGAGATAGGCGGCGGCGGGGAAAAACGGGTTCGGATCGCGGCCTTCGCAGGCGCCGTAGCGGAGGTAGTGCAGAAAGGGCGGGATGCCGCTTTCCACCACGTCGGCGTTCTGGTTGCGGTAGAACCAGCTGTCGAACAGCGGGTGCGGATCGCGGTTCTCCGGCAGGCCGAACTCGAGGAAGTGCAGGAACGGATCGATGCCGGAGCGGGACACGTCCGGATGCTCGCGCATGTAGTGCGCGACGTCGAACAGGGCGTTCGGCGACCGTCCGGGACCGCAGCCAAGCGTCGCGAAGTGCAGCAGCGCGTCGGCCGGCGCCAGGGGATCCGGGCAGGACGCGCGGTAGTGCGCCGGGTCGAACAGCCAGCTCGGCTGCGCGCCTTCGAGGCGGCCGGAATGAAGGTAGTGCGCGAGCGGGTCGAGGCTGACGGCGGCGACGTCCGGACGGTCCTCCGCATAGGTGGCGGGATCGAACAGGGGATGCGGCTGCAACCGTTCCTGCCAGCCCTGTAGAGCGTAGTGCGCCAGGGGATGCACCGAGCGGTCCAGATCGCGGTTCTGCCGGCGGTAGTAGGCGGCGTCGAACAACGGGTTCGGCCGCCGGTTCTCGCGCCGGCCGGGACCGAGCAGGTGGGTGAGAGGGTTGGTGCCGGCCTTGAGCGGCGGATCCTGCGAGGCATAGAAGCCGGCGTCGACCAGCGGATGCGGATCGATCTGCAGCCGCACGCCGATGGTGAGGTAGTGCAGGAACAGAAAATCCGCGGTGTCCGGCGCGCCAGGCTGGTTCAGGTAGAAGGCCGGGTCGAACAGGATGCAGGGAGACCGGCCTTCCGCCAGCCCGGAGGTCAGGAAGTGGTCGAACGGATCGATCCCGGAGGCGGCGATGTCGGGATAGCGCAGCAGGTACCAGGTGCGGTCGAACAGCAGGCGGATCGCAGCCAGCGCGAAGCGGTCGAGCAGCGGGATCGGCGACGGCGTGGTGAAGCCGATCCCGGACAACGTGGCATCGAGCCGTGCCGTGGGCGCATGGTCGAGACGGACGGGTTCCGGCGGGAACGTGACTGCCTCGTGCGTGATCGCGTCCATTGCATCGCCCCATGCTGCTCCGGAGGCGAAGGTGACGAGGCATGCTTAAGGAGGGGTTAAGCCTGCAGTGAACATCTCGGGAACTTGATCTCAGTCGATCCGTTGCCGGCCGCAGAAAAGGAGTCTCGACATGCCCTTCAACAAAGCTGCCGATGGAACCGACCTTTTCTACAAGGACTGGGGATCAGGACGGCCGGTGGTGTTTGTTCATGGCTGGCCGCTCCAGGCCGACATGTGGGAATACCAGATGGTCCCGCTTTTCCGTTCCGGTTTGCGCACGATCGCGGCGGACCGGCGCGGGTTCGGGCGCTCCGGCCAGCCCTCCGGCGGCTACGACTATGACAGTCTTGCAGACGACCTGGCGATCCTTCTGGATGCGCTCGACCTGCACGACGTGACCCTGGTCGGGTTCTCGATGGGCGGCGGCGAGGTGGTGCGCTATCTGGCGCGTCATGGCGGTGCGCGTGTGTCGCGCGCGGTGCTGGTGTCGGCGGTGACGCCGTTCCTGGAGAGAACGTCCGACAACCCCGACGGCGTGGACAAGGGCGTGTTCGACAAGATGGTCGAGCAGCTCGAGGCCGATCGTCCGCACTTCCTTGCCAGCTTCGGCAAGGCGTTCTTCGGCGCCGGCCTGCTCACCTCCCCGGTTTCCGCCGAGCTGCTGGAATGGTGCGCCGACATGGCGCTGCAGGGCTCGCCGCTGGCCACGCTCGACTGCGTGCGCTCGTTCTCCGGAACGGATTTCCGCGCCGACCTGGCGGCGGTGCGGGTGCCGACGCTGGTGATCCACGGCACGTCCGACGCCACGGTGCCGCTGGAGGTGTCGGGACGACGCACCGCGGCCTCCATCGCAGGCGCGCGGCTGGTCGAGTACCAGGGCGCGCCGCACGGCCTGTTCTACACCGAGAAGACCAGGCTGAACGCGGACCTCCTCGGCTTTATCGGCGCCTGAGCCGGTCCGAAACGGTCAGGAATGGGCGCCGACCAGAACCGCATCGGTCACGCGCCAGCTTTCGCCGTCCGCGATCAGCTGCTCGATCTCGGCGGGATCCTCGAGGAACTGTGCCTCACGATAGGGTCCGAACGGGTGGATCACGATCACCCCGCGGCGGGGCTCAGGCAGCTGGCTCGACATGGGGCACCGTGGTTGCAGCGGATTGCTCGGGGAACATGCGCGCGTAGAGACGGTGCTTGGCTGCCTCCGACCAGCCGCCGCGGGATCCTGAGGTTGCCGGCCGCGACAAGGCGCGCACGGCGATCCGCTCCAGGCTCGGCGGTAGCCTTGGTTCGACAGCTCCGCGATCGATCTCGGTCACGTGCATCCTCCCTGGCAGCTCAGATCACGATCCACACTCTATGGCCGGTTCGTGGCAGGCTGATGGCAGGATATTCGATTCGAAATCGATAAGAAATGGTTAAGCGATTCGCTGTAGGCGTCCTGGTCGTGTTGTCGCTGGCGCAACTCGCGTCGGCGCGCGCCCTCCTGCCGTTGCGGCCCGGTGTCGGTCCGGTCGACCGCAGGGTTCCGGTTCCGCTGGACCAGGCACCCTGGACCGCGCTGGCACGGGTGCAGACCGAGCTTGGCGAGCGCTGCAGCGGCTTCCTGGTGGCGCCCCGGGTGGCGATCACCGCGGCGCACTGCCTGTTCCTGCCGCGTGTGCGCCGGTTCATCCAGCCAAACTCGGTTCACGTGCTGGTCGGCTATGACGGCGGACGCTACCGCGCGCATGCCCGGGTGTCGGCGTTCCGGGTGGCAAGCGGCTACCAGCCGCTCGACGAGGCGAACAGTGCCGGGGCGGACCGGGCGGTGCTGGTGCTGGACCATGCGGTGGCGCCGGAGTCGGACGTGCTCGACACCGCGCCGGCGCCGGCCGGGCTTCCGCTGCCGGTGCGGCTCGGCGGCTACGGCCAGGACCGCGACGAGCGCGTGGTGGCGGATCCGACCTGCACCCTGACCGGCCGGCTCGTCGATGGCGGGGGGCGGCCCTTGCTGGCGCATGACTGCGACGCCACGCGCGGGACCAGCGGCGCGCCGCTGCTGTGGCGTCGGCCGGACGGGCGCTGGGCGGCGATCGGCGTCCAGGTCCGAGCGTTGGCGGAGGGTGCGGGCGGCGTGGCGGTGCCGCTCGGAAACCCGGCCGGCGGGCTCACTCGGTCGGGTAGCTCCGCGGATAGGTGATGCGGTCGCCGGGGCCCGGCGCTTCCGGAGCTCCCTTCTTGCCGCAGCCGGCCAGACCCAGGGCCAGGGTGGCGCAGACCAGGAGAACCGAGACCGTTCTCACGGCCCAGGCTCCGGCTGCAGCCGGGCGATCCAGCCTTCCGCCTGTCGCCGGACGTTGACCGGCGCGGTGCCGCCCTCGCTGGTGCGGGACGCGATGGACGCGTCCACCGTGAGCACCGCGAACACGTCGGCGGTGATGCCGGGCTCCTCCGCCCGCATCTCGTCCAGGGTCAGCGAGGCGAGGTCGACCCCTCGGGCCTCGGCGCGGGCGACCAGGCGGCCGGTGACGTGGTGCGCGGTGCGGAACGGCAGCCGCAGCACGCGCACCAGCCAGTCGGCGAGGTCGGTCGCGGTGCTGTAGCCGGAGCCGGCGAGAACGCGCATGCGGGAGGTCACGGCCACCATGTCGCGCACCATGCCATCCGTGGCGGCCAGGCACAGCGACGCGGCCTCGGTGGCGGCGAACACCGGCTCCTTGTCCTCCTGCATGTCCTTGGCATAAGCGAGCGGCAGGCCCTTCATCACCGCGAGCAGGCCCATCAGCGCGCCAATGATGCGCCCGGCCTTGGCCCGCGTGAGCTCGGCGGCGTCCGGGTTGCGCTTCTGCGGCATGATCGACGAGCCGGTGGTGAAGGCGTCGGACAGCCGGATGAAGCCGAACGGCGCGGAGCACCAGAGCACGATCTCCTCCGACAAGCGCGACAGGTGCACGGACAGGATCGACAGCGCGGACAGGTACTCCAGCGCGAAGTCCCGGTCCGACACCGCGTCCAGCGAGTTCCGCGACGGCCGGTCGAAGCCGAGCAGGGAGGCGGTCATCTGCCGGTCGATCGGGAACGAGGTGCCGGCCAGCGCCGCCGCGCCCAGCGGGCACTCGTTCAAGCGCAGGCGGGCGTCGGCCAGCCGGCCACGGTCGCGCGCCAGCATCTCGACATAGGCCAGCAGGTGGTGGCCGAACGTGACCGGCTGCGCGGTCTGCAGGTGGGTGAAGCCCGGCATCGGGTCGGCGGCGTGCGCGAGCGCCCGTGTGGCGAGGCTCAGCATCAGGGTGGCGAGCTGGGCATCGATACTGTCGATCGCGTCGCGCACCCACAGGCGGAAATCGGTCGCCACCTGGTCGTTGCGGCTGCGCGCGGTGTGCAGGCGCCGCGCGGCGTCGCCGATGCGCTCGGCCAGACGCGCCTCGATGTTCATGTGGATGTCCTCGAGCGCCGCGTCGAAGCTGAACGTGCCGGCCTCGATCTCCCGGCCGATCGCCGACAGCCCGTTGCGGATCGCCGACGCGTCCGACGCGTCCAGGATGCCGGCCGCCTCCAGCATCCGCGCATGCGCGTCCGAGCCGCGCAGGTCCTGTCGCCACAGCTGTCGGTCGAAGCCGATGGACGCGTTGATCTCCCCCATGATCGCGGACGGACCGGCGGCGAAGCGGCCGCCCCACTGGGCGTTGGCGCGCGGGGCGCCGGCCGGGGGAAGCGGCTTTGCGGGCGGCCGGTCTGCTTCTAAAGACATGCCATGTCCAGCATCATGCGCAGCACCCTCCGCCGCGGCGTCCTCGCGGCCGGCGGGACCCTACTGGCCGCGGCAGTCGCGCGCAAACTCGGCCTCGGCGGAGCGTCGGCGCAGCCCGACCCGTTGCATCCGCCGGTGCAGGGGCTCGACGTGGTGCGTGCGCATCCGCCAAGCGTGCTGCCGCCGCTGTCCTTCTCCGACGCAGCCGGGCGGGTGCTGACGCTGGAGCAGATCAGGGCGGCGCATGGCGGTGGCGGCGTCCTGCTCAACCTGTGGGCCACCTGGTGCGTGCCCTGCGTGGCGGAGATGCCGGCGCTGGATCAGCTGTCGCGCGCACTGGCGCCGGCCGGGGTGACGGTGCTGACGGTGTCGCTCGACCATGGCGGCGCCGAGCAGGTGCGGGCGTTCTTCGCCGCCCACGCGATCCGCTCGCTGCCGGTGCTGCTCGACCCGCACAGCGTGTCGATGGCCGCGCTCGGCCTGGACGGCATCCCCACCACCCTGCTGATCGACCGCGGCGGGCGCGAGGTGGCGCGCGTGGCGGGGTCGGTGGACTGGGCCGCGCCCGGCGCCGCCGCGCTGGTCACTCGGCTGGTGTCGTGACGGTTCCGTCCTGCGCGGCGCCCGGCTGTCCGCCGGTCTGCTCATAGGTGGTGACCTCGAAGCCGGCGAGCCAGGCGCTGCCGAACGCGGTGGAGATCGCGACGTCGGTGGCGTCGCGCCCGCGTGCCATCAGGATGCGCCCGATCCGAGGCTTCTTGTGCCTGGCGTCGAAGGTGTACCAGTGCCCGCCCAGGTACACGTCGAACCAGGCGCTGAAGTCCATCGGGTCGTCGGACGCGGGCACGCCGATGTCGCCGAGATAGCCGGTGCAGTAGCGCGCCGGGATGTTCATGCAGCGGCACAAGGCGACCGCGAGGTGGGCGAAGTCGCGGCACACGCCGCGGCGCTCCATGAAGCCCTCGTGCGCGGTGCGGGTGGCGCGGGCATGCTCGTAGCCGAAGGTGATGCGGTCGTTGACGTACTCGACGATCGCCTGCACCCGCCCCCAGCCGGGCTGCACGTGGCCGAACAGCGACCAGGCGGTGTCGGACAGCCGGTCGGTCTCGCAGTAGCGGCTGCCGAGCAGGAAGATCAGCACGTCGTCCGGCAGGTCCTCCACCGCGAGCTGCGGCGCGTCCGGCGCGTGCCGGTCCGGATCGCCGCTGTCCTGGACGGTGAACTCGTTGCGGATGCGCAGCAGCCCGCCCGGCGCCACCACGCGGGTGCACACGTTGCCGAACGAGTCGCGATAATGGTGCGCCGGCACCGGCGGGTCGAACACCATCTGCTGCGGCGTCCTGAGGTCCGGCTCGCGCTCCGGATGCAGGCTCAGCATCAGCAGCAGCGGCGTCGGCGCCGGCGCGTTGAAGGCGATGTCGTAGCCGGCGCGGATCAGCATGCGGTT
>CAXTMS010000018.1:29933-32398 GCA_964245345.1 uncultured Acetobacteraceae bacterium
CCGTCGGAGCCGGGGGTGTACAGGTAGCCGGACACGAACCGCGCCGCGAGGCCCAGCGCCCGCGCCGCTTCCATCATCAGCACCGCGTAGTCGCGGCAGGTGCCGTCGCGCAGCTGCAGCGTCCGGGCCGGCTCCTGCACCCCTTCCTCGTGCCGGGCGGAATAGGTGAAGCCGCGCCGGATCTCCTCCGTCATGCCGGCCAGCAGGTCGAGCGTGTTGCTGCCGTGCCCCTGCAGGAATCCACGCGCCCAGGCATCGACGGCGTGGTCGGGATCGTGGTGGTGGCGTTCGCGCACCCGGCACAGGTCGGCGGCGTCGTCGCTGCCATAGGTGAACGGCCAGGTCCTGGCGTAGGGCGCCAGCAGGTCCGGCTTCGGCACGGTCGCCGTGTGGTCCACGACCAGCCGGTTCTCGAAGCGCAGCTCGGAGGCGCGGCGGTTGAAGCGGGCGAGGGTGACCACGTTGCCGAACGCGTCGGGGATCGAGCGCAGCTCGGCCGGCTGCGGCGTGATCGCCAGGTCCCAGCACAGCAGGCGCTGGTCGGCGGAGTCGCGCGGCCGGAACATCATGCGGTGCTCGCCGAGACCGACCGCGCGCCGGTAGCGGTAGGTGGTGACGTGCTCGACCGTCAGAACCGGCATCGAACGGTTCCTTCCGCGCTTCCGGGGTGGGGAGGGGATGGGGCAGTATGACCGGCCGCAAGGGAATCCGGAGCGATCGATGCAGCAGACCACAGCGCCGGGGCCGAAGGAAAGCCTCGCGTGAGCTCCGCCGGATCCCCCGGTTCCGCGGCTCCGGCCGCGCTGCTGGGTCCGCAGGACCCGCCGCCGGTGCACTGGCTCAACCGCGGCGGCGCGTCCCGGTTCGTGCTGTGCGTCGACCATGCCGGGCGCGCGGTGCCGGCCTCCTTGGGCCGACTCGGGGTGCCCGAGCACGAGTTCGAGCGGCACATCGCCCTCGACATCGGCGCGCTGGGGGTGGCGGCGCAGCTGGGCGCGCTTCTGGACGCGCCGGTGGTGGCGCAGGCGTATTCGCGGCTGGTGATCGACTGCAACCGCAGGCCCGGGCATCCGACCTCCATCGCCCTGCGCAGCGACGGCACCGTGGTGCCGGGCAACCACGACCTCGACCAGACGGCCCGCGACGCGCGGCGGGACGCGATCTTCATCCCCTACCAGGAAGCGGTCGCGGCGGCGCTGGACGCGCAGGCGTCGGCGGGGCGGCAGGGCGTGCTGGTGGCGGTGCACAGCTTCACGCCGGTGATGAGCGGGCGGACCCGGCCGTGGCACGCAGGCGTGCTCCACAACCACGACGGGCGCTTCGGCCGCGCCCTGCTGGCGCTGCTGCACGACGAAGGCGACCTCGTGGTCGGCGACAACGAGCCGTACGCCCTGTCCGACCTGGACGATTACACCGTGCCGGTGCACGGCGAGGGACGCGGCCTGCTGCATGCGGAGCTGGAAATCAGGCAGGACCTGATCGCCGAGCCGGATGGGCAGCGCAGCTGGGCGGAACGGCTGGCCCGCCTGCTGCCGCTGGCGCTCGCCGTCTGCGACGGAACGGCGACACGGTGATCGGCGGTCAAACCCGGCTCGCCGGGGTGGTGGGCTGGCCGGTCGGGCATTCGCGCTCGCCGCTGCTGCACAACGAGTGGCTGCGCCGCGCCGGGATCGACGGGGCCTACGTGCCGCTGCCGGTGCCGCCCGGGCAGCTCGAGGTTGTTCTGCACGGCCTGCGCGCGGCGGGCTTCGCCGGGGTCAACGTCACCCTGCCGCACAAGGAGGACGCGCTGCGGCTGGCAGGGCAGGCCACGGCGTCGGCGGCGCGCTGCGGCGCGGCCAACACGCTCACGTTCCTGCCGGATGGCGGGATCCGGGCCGACAGCACCGACGGGCAGGGCTTCCTCGACAGCCTGCGCGACGAAGGGCTCGACCCGGCCGCCGGACCGGCGCTTGTGCTGGGGGCAGGGGGTGCCGCCCGCGCGATCGCCGCCGCGCTGCAGGCGCTGGGGGTCGCGGTGCGGATCGCCAACCGCAGCCGGTCCCGGGCGGACGCGCTGGCGCACGCCCTGCCGTGCCCGTCCAACCCGGTGCGCGTGCTGGACTGGGACGCGCGTGAGGCAGCCGTCGCCGACACCGCGCTGCTGGTGAACGCGAGCCCGGTCGGCATGGCGCACATGCCGGGCACGCCCTGCGCGCTCGACCGGGCGCCATCCGGGCTGGTGGTGGCCGACATCGTCTACCTGCCGCGCGTGACCCCGCTGCTGGCGGACGCGCGGGCGCTGGGCCTGCGCACGGTCGAGGGGCTGGGGATGCTTCTGCACCAGGGACGGCCGGGCTTCGCCGCCTGGTTCGGCGTCGACCCGGCGGTGGACGCAGCACTGCTCGCCCTGGTCCGCGCCGACCTGGATCGGCCAGGATGACGGGGTCCGGGTGAAGGTGATCGGCCTGACCGGCGGGATCGGC
>CAXTMS010000019.1:0-1423 GCA_964245345.1 uncultured Acetobacteraceae bacterium
CCTCACCACCCTAGAAACAGCCCGTCCGGCTCAAGGCGGGGTGTTCTTGCTGCCGCCGCTTGAGGAGACGGGCGCGGTCCGCCTGGCCGCCTGCGCCTGCGACATCCTGTTGCGGTTCCCGGCCGAGCCTGCGCGGACGCCCGCGTGCCCGGACGCGGCGGGTGGCGGGCTCGCCACCTCCTTGCTCGCCTGCAGTCCGGTGCCGCTGTCCAGCTGTGCGGCGGCCACGGCCGGGGCGCCGGCGGCCGCAACCAGCAGGGACAGGCAGCAGGCCGTTCCCATCGAGG
Source organism: uncultured Acetobacteraceae bacterium (assembly GCA_964245345.1). GTDB lineage: Bacteria > Pseudomonadota > Alphaproteobacteria > Acetobacterales > Acetobacteraceae > Lichenicola. The sequence continues at coordinate 288 of CAXTMS010000019.1, forward strand.
TGATGACGCGCATGGGAAAAAACTCCTTCAAGCCGCCTGGCGTGGCGCGCGGGATGCGAGCCTACACGCCGCCCGTCGGGACCGGCAGCGGCTCACGCCGTATTGAGCCTCAGGCCGACGCGGCGGCTTTGACGACCTCGGCGACGTGTCCCGGCACCTTCACCTTGCGCCAGGCGCGCACGATCCGCCCGTCCGCACCGACCAGAAAGGTGGACCGGTCCGTGCCCATGTACTTGCGGCCATACATCGACTTCTCCACCCAGCTGCCATAGGCGGCCACCACCGCGCCGTCGGCATCGCAGGCGAGGGGGAACCCCAGCGCGAACCGGGTCGCGAACGCCTCGATCGCCCCCATCGGGTCGCGCGACAGGCCCACCACCGTCAGCCCGGCGTTGTTGAACGCGGGCAGGGCGTCCTGGAAGTCGCAGGCCTGCCTGGTGCAGCCGGACGTGTCCGCCTTCGGGTAAAGGTAGAGCACGAACCGCGTGCCGCGCAGCCCGTCGAGGCTGACCCGGCGGTTGAAGCTGGCGGGAAGGTCGAACGGCGGCGCCAGGTCGCCCGCCTCCGGTGCACGCGCTTCGGGCTGATGGATCGTCACGATTGTCTCCTTGCAGATCCGGGATCGGGCCGCGCCTCGGCGACCGGCCCTATCAGCCGCGTGAACGCCGACCGCACCGACGCCGCCACCGCGTCGCACCGCCGCTCCAGCGCGTCCAGCCCTCGTTCCGGATCGCCCGTTTCCAGCCCGAGCCCGTGCAGCAGCGCCTCGACCACCGGCAACGGCAGCCGGCCTTGCGGCCCGTGCGGGACCGTCACGCCGAGCAGGATGCGCAGCATGCCCTGCAGCTCGCGCCAGAACCGGTCGGCGCCGATCAGCATGTCGGCGTCCGCGCGTTCCAGCAGCCCGGCCCGGCGCAGGCGTCGGAACGCGGTGCGCGTGGTCGGATGGCGCACAACCGGATCCGGGCTCGCGAGCTGCAGCACCTGGGCGATGAACTCCACCTCCATCAGCCCGCCCGCGCGCAGCTTCACGTCCCACGGCCCGCGCGGCGGCAGGTCGCGCGCCAGCCGCGCCCGCATCGCCACCGCGTCGCGGCGCAGCAGCGCCCGCCGCGCGTCCGGCGCCGCGTTCTCCG
>CAXTMS010000019.1:1523-25929 GCA_964245345.1 uncultured Acetobacteraceae bacterium
GCCACCGCGTCGCGGCGCAGCAGCGCCCGCCGCGCGTCCGGCGCCGCGTTCTCCGCCACCGCACCCGCCGACAGCGCGTCGGCGATCGCCGATGCGACTCGACGGCGAAGCGGCGCCGGCCCCGCCACCACCCGCGCCCGCGACAGCGCCATGCGCTCCCAGGTCCAGGCCTGCTCGGCGTGGTAGCGGCGGAACGCTGGCAGCGACACCGCCACCGGGCCCTGGCTGCCCGACGGCCGCAGCCGCATGTCGAGCGCGTACAGCGGCCCTTCCGCCCCCGGCGCCGACAAGGCGGCGATCAACCCGTGCGCCAGCCGGGCGTAGTACTGGCTCGGCGGCAACGGCCGCCCGCTCCCGGTGCCGTCCGCCTCGCTCGCCGCCACGTCCTCCGGATGGTCGTACACCAGCATGAGGTCGAGGTCCGAGCCGCCCATCATTTCCCGCGACCCCGCCTTGCCCAACGCGACCACGCTCATGCCGCCGCCGCGGACCGTTCCGTGGCGTTGGGCGTGCTCGGCCACCACCTGGTCCAGCATCCGCACGATGACGCGCTCGGCCAGCGCGGTGCGCGCGATCCCGGCCCTGTCGATGTCGAGGCGCCGTTCCATCTGCGCCACCGACAAGCGGAACTCCTCGCCGCGCAGGAGGCCGCGCGCCACCCTGATCGCCTCCTCCACCCCGCGTGCCGCACGCATCTGCCGGTCGAGCAGGCCGCGCAGCGCCCGGTCCGCGTCCCCGCCGGCGTCCGGCACCAGCAGCCCGTCCAGCGCCCCCGGCACCGCGGCAAGGTGGTCGGCCAGCGCCGGCGACGCGCCGAGCACCGCGGCCACCCGCTCCAGCAGCGGCGGATAGCGGTCGAACAGCGACAACAGCTGCACCAGGCCGGCCTGACGCGACAGAAGGGTGTCGAACCGGACCAGCGCCGCCAGCGGGTCGCGCTGCCGCCCCAGCGCCTGCAGCAGCGCCGGCATCAGGCCCTGCAGCAGGGCACGCGCCCGAGGCTGGCGCAGCGCCCGGTGCCGGTCGCCGTCCCAGCCGCGCAGGATGTCGCGCGCCTGGTTGCGTCCCGCCTGGCCTGCGATGGCGGCACCGAACGTGTCCGGCAGCGCGTCGTCATGCCGCCGGTCTGCATCGACCGGCCCCGCAACAACCGGCAGCCCTGCATCCCGGACGCCGCCCGACCCGTCCTGCCTGCGCACCATGTGGGTGAAGCGGCGCCTGGTGCGACGCAGCTCCGGCAGCAGGCTGTGCGCCAGCGCCGCACCGTTGGCGACGCCGGCGAAGCAGGCGAACGCGTCGAACCCCCCGCGCGTCGCGGGCAGGCTGTGCGTTTGCCGGTCCGCCTGCATCTGCAGCCGGTGTTCCAGGGATCGCAGCCGTGCATAGGTGGCTGCCAGCGAGCGCGCGGTGGCCCGGTTGAGGTAGCCGCCCGCGGCCAGCCGGCCCAGCGCGCCGGTGGTGCTCGGATCGCGCAGCGCCGGCTCGCGCCCGGCCCAGACCAGCTGCAGCGTTTGCGCGATGAACTCGATCTCGCGTATCCCGCCATGGCCGAGCTTGAGGTCGTGGCCGAGCAGCGCGTCCACCGCGTCGTCGCCACCCGCGCCGCCGGTCTCCGATCCGGTCGGGCCCGGCGCCCCGAACCGCTTCGCCGGCGACGGCGCGTGGCGGTCGATCCGGCGCTTCATGGCATGGATGTCCTCGATGGCGGCGAAGTCGAGGTGCCGGCGCCACACGAACGGCCGGATCGCCTCCAGGAACCGCCTGCCGCAGTCGAAGTCGCCCGCCACCGGGCGCGCCTTGATCATCGCCGCCCGTTCCCAGGTTTCGCCGTAGCTTTCGTAGTATGCGATCGCCGCCGGCAGCGAGACGGCGGGCGGCGTGGCGCCGGGATCGGGACGCAGCCTCAGGTCCACCCGGAACACGAAGCCGTCCGCGTCCGGCGTTTCCATCAGCCCGACCAGCCCGGCCGCCAGGCGCACGAACACCCGGCCCGGCTCCGCCACCGCCGGGTGCGCCGCCGGGTCGTACAGCAGCACCAGGTCGACGTCGCTGGAATAGTTCAGCTCGCCCGCGCCGAGCTTGCCCATCGCCAGCACCACGAACCCGCATTCCCGTTCCGGCCGGTCCGGATGCGGCAGGACCAGCAGCCCGGCGTGATGCGCGTCGTGCAGCAGGTGCGCCGTCGCCACGCGCAGCGAGGCGTCCGCCAGCAGCGACAAGGTGCCGGTCACGCGCTGGAGGTCCCACAGCCCGCCGAGGTCGGCGATCGCCACCGCCAGCGCCACCTGCCGCCTGGCCCGCCTGAGCCCGGATGCGATCGTGCTCCGCTCCGCGTCCGGCCGCAGGGCGCGCAGCCGGCGCAGCGCCGCCGCCGCCGCGCGCTCCGGCCCGTCCAGAAGCAGCTGGTTCAGGAACCCGCGCTCGCGCCGGGCGAGGTCGGACAGGAACACGCTGTTGCCGCCGAGGCAGGCCAGCAGCGCGTCGATGGCAGGTGCTTGCGGCAGGGCAGGCCCCTCCGCCGTGGGTGTCCGCATCGCCTGCAGCAGCGCCGCCGCGCCGGTCGGGTCCGACGCACGCGGCCAATGGTCCGGCAGCCGGAACCGGCCTACCGGCATGTCCGGCCACGTTCTCGACCTGTTGTGCCCAATGACCGGCTCCCCGCCCGCCGCTTCCTGACCGGGTGCCGTTCCGCACCGACGCCGGAACTCCGCCCATGTCCCCGCGTGCTATGGCTACCGGCCGCGCGCGGCGAACCATGGATGGCATCATGACCTACAACAAGACGTCGATGGCGATGGCCGCCATGCTGCTGATCGGCACGCTGGCGCCGGCCCGGGCCGAGCCGGGCGGCTGCCTCAAATACGGCGCGGTCGGCGCGGTGGGCGGTCACGTCGCGCATCACGGCGTGCTCGGCGCCGTCGGCGGCTGTGCCGCCGGCATGTATGTCCGTCACAAGTACCGCAAGGAAGCGCGGGAGAAGGCGGCGCTCTACGAGCAGGAGCATCCGGGCAGCAGGGGCTCCTACGAGCAGAAGGCGACCGCCTACGACGTCGAGCACTCCACCGCGCCCGGCACCCTGCCGCCCGGCGCCCAGCCGCCCGCCGGCGCCCAACCGAGCGACACCCAGCTCTAGCGCCGGGCGATCCCCTGCCGCGGGACGGACCGCTTCCGGTCCGCCCCGCGATGCCGATCAGCCCGAAACGGTGCTGAACCCGGCGCCGTCGATCTTGAACACGGTGCCCTTGCCGGACGCGCCGCCGCTCGCCGTGGTGCCATACAGCACGCCGGCCGCGTCGTTCACCAGCCCGGCGGTCGGCGCCGCGCCGTCCGTGCCGCCGTTGAAGCTGTGCAGCACGGTGAAGGTGGCGTGGTCGGAGGAAATCTCGAACACGGTGCCGGACTTGCTCGCCCCGCCTGCGGTCGAGTTCGTGCCGTAGATCTTGCCGGCCTTGTCGACCAGCAGCGAGCCCAGCGGCTCGGCGCCGTGCGGGTCGCCGTTCCCGAACGAGACCAGGGTGGTCAGCTGGTTGTGCGCGGCGCCGCTGAGCTCGAACACGCTGCCGTCGCCGCTCGGACCGCCGGTGCTGGTGGTGCCGTACACGTTGCCCTTTCCGTCCAGCGCCAGCGCCCCTTGCGGAAACGCCCCGTTGCTGCCGTTGAAGGTGGCGAGCACGGTCAGCGTCGCGTAGCCGGGTCCGGACAACGAGAACACGATGCCCTGCCCGTACTGGCCGGCGGCGGCGTTGGTGCCGTAGAGCACGCCGTTCGGGCCCGCGACCAGCGACGCCCCCGCATCCTCGGCGAAGCCGCTCGGGAACGAGGTGGTGTCGGCCAGGGTGGTCAGGCTCGGACCGGACAGCTTGAACACGGTGCCGTTGCCGGTAGTCCCGCCGCCGATGGTGGTGCCGTAGAGCGTATACGCGGCGCCGGTGCCGATGGCGGGCAGGGCGACCAGCGCGGTCGGATCCGTTCCCGTGGCGGTGCTGAAGCTCGCCAGCCGCGTGAAGGTGCCGCCATTGGCGTGGGACAGCTCGAACACGGTGCCGTCACCGTTGGCGCCGCCGCCGGCCGTCGTGCCGAACAACCGGTTGGGCGGGTCGAGCACCAGGGACGAGGACGGGTTGCTGCCATCGCTGCCGGAAAACGCGAACAGCGTGACGAGCGCGCGGTAGTTCTGCTTCTGCAGCGCGAACACGGTGCCGTCGCCGGCCGAGGTGCTGCTGGTGCCTGGGCCGCCGAACGGCGTGGTGCCGTACAGCGTGCCGTCCGTGTTGTCGATCGACAGGGTCGATGTCGGTGTGGCGCCGTTGGCACCATTGAACGACACCAGGGTGGTGAGCCTGGGTGCAGCGCGCGCCTGCGTGGCGAAGCCGGCAACGGCGAGGCATGACGCGACAACGGCGATCGCCGGTTTGCAATTGTTAGACATGAAGTTTCCCTTCCTCGTGTCCAAGGCGCCGCACCGCGTCTCGCGTGTTCCAGGATTGAAACGACCTCGGTCCGTCCTTGGGTTTCGGTTGATGATGGGCGCACCCTAGGAGGAAAACGTCGCGACCTCCAAATGACAATTGTCCGCAGCCGCCGAATGGTCCGACATATGCGACCTGCATGGGCAACCAGCGACCAGACCAGGTGTGCGGGATCCGGAGTGCCGGATCAGGTCATGCGACAAACGAGGCCGCGGGTGACGGCGTCGTTCCGCCGCCACCCGCGAACCGTTCAGTTCTTCGCCTTGAGCGTCAAGGTGAGCGGCGCGAACGCGCCGCCCATCACCGGCCTCGCCCTGAACCCGCTGACGAACGAGCTGTTCGGGTCGTAGTAGTCCGAGAACGGGATCCCGGACTGCGTCGTGTCGGCGTAGGTGTACACCTCGTTGATGATGTCCTGGGTCAGCGTCGGGTCGTTGGTGCCGGCCGCGGTCCACAGCTCCCAGTCCGCCTTGGCAAAGGTGTGCGGCGGGTTGTCGAGGGTGCGCGGGTCGAGCTGGATTCCCGTCGGGTGCTCCTGCGTCTTGTAGAAGTTGGCTTCCTCCGTCAGCACGTCCTGCGGGATCAGGTGCAGCCCGAGCAGCTTGTCCGGATAGGAGTTGTACTTGAGGCTCCAATACGTGTCCGGCTCGCTGGTGGTGTCCGGGCTGTAGGCGTTGGCGGGCTCGCGGTACTGCAGCAGCAGGTGGGTCGCGGTGCTGTTCTGGGCCAGCTGCACCCAGGTGCTGATCATCGACTCGGCCTGGTTCTTGAACAGCCTGGCGTCCTTGTTGTTGCCGGCATAGGAGGCGATCTGCCCCATGGCGCCGACCGCGATGATCCCCTTCAGCGACAGGTTCACGCTGTGCGCGATCGGGCCGGTGAAGTCGTCGGTCTGGTTCTGGAACTGCGGATCCAGCGCGTTCGGGTACTGCACCCCCGCCGGCACCGTGGTCAGGTACGTGGCCCATTGGTGGAAGATGGCGTAGTGCGTCGAGGCATACACCGCCGCGTTCGCAGCGCTGGTGTGCTGCATGTACGCGTCGGCCATGATCAGCATGTTGGCGGTTTCCTCCACTGGCATGTTCTCGCCGCCGCCGTCGTTGTGCCCGGTGGCGTTGGGATAGGTGGAGCCGATGTCGTGCGGCGCGTACAGGGCCGGCCAGTAGCCGGACTCGGAATAGGCCAACACCGGCGCCAGCAGGTATTTCACCAGCTCCGGGTTGGTGTACAGGAACGCCGGCATGGACGGATACAGCACGTCCACGGTGGACACGTTGTCGCTGCTGCTGATTTCCTCCATGAACAGGTATGGGTTGTCGGTGGTCCCGGTCAGCTCGGTCGCGGCGAAGGCCTGTCGCAGGGTGGCGTCGGCGAGCCCGACATAGGGCTGGCCGCCCACCGCCATCGCCGCCGTGGTGATGCTGGCGTCCATCTTGTTGGCGCGCGTGACCGCCGCCGCGGCGTCGTTGTAGGCGAAGGCGAGCATGTCCTCGTACGCCGGCCAGTATTGCCGCCACAGCGAGGGCACGCTGTTGCCGAGGTAGTTGATCGCCGGGTCGCGCACGTGGCCGAGCAGGAGCGTGAACGGCTTGGTGGCGGTGCTGCCGACCGTGCCGAGCGACTTGGCGAAGGCGAACACCGGATACTGGTCCTGGATCGCGCGCGGCTGGTTCAGGTCGTTGGTGTTGGTGAGCTGGCCGAAGCCCACGAACTGCGTGCGCACCGTGGCGTCCGCGCCGGACTGGGTGGACAGGTCGGAGCCCGCCGCGGTGGACCACAGCACCGTGCCCCAGGACGGGTAGTCGTTCACCTGGTTGAATACGGTGGGCGAGTTGGGTGTGACGGTCCAGGTGGACAGGGTGCCGGCCTTGTTGCTGCCGTCGGAGTTGCGGGCAATGGTTTCCGGCGCCCACTTGATCAGCTGCGTGCTGTCACCGTGCGCCCATTCGCCGCTGATGTCGAAGTACACGCTCACCGTGTGCGTGCTGCCATCGCTGCTTTTCGCGGTGGTGACGATGTCGGACAGCGGCATGCTGAGGCGGCGAAGGTCGGTGGCCTCCACCGGCGACAGGAAGTCCACCTGGAGGTTCACCCCGCCGGCGTTGAAGGTAAAGATCGACTGCGTCGCCGTGGTCTGTACCGAAACCTCGGTCATGCTGTTGGCGATCGTCGGCACCGCGGGCGCGCCCATGAACAGATAGGGCTGGTTGTCGATCATGGCGATGCCGGTGATCGCCTTGACCCGGCCGTTCCAGTATTCCGGCCAGGTGCCGGGTGCGATCCCCGTGCTGCCCTGCAGCCACGTGTTCACGTAGGGCGCACGCGTGATCAGCGGGATTGCCGGCGGCTTGATCGGCGAAAAGGTTTGCGCGCCGGCGCGATGCTGCGGCGCCAGCACCGCCAGCGCGGCGGCCGAGGCGAGCAGCGCGTTGCGGAAGCAGCCGGTCCGGTTCGGAAGGAAGGTCATGCCTCGCCTCCCTGCCGTGTCCGGTCGGTCCGGATCGGACCGGTTCCTGCGCACTGCGCAGCCTTACCGCCGCGGCAGCACGTCGCCGCCGGCACGCGTCGATCAACGAGAAGCATGGTTCCTCCTGGCTGTCCTGACGACGGTGCCACACCGTCGATCCAGCGCGTTCTGGGCGCGCCCGCAGAGGAAAAACCATATGTCCGAGAAATACAACATGGTCTTGGCCGTGTCGGGATCGGTCTGCGGTCCCGTCCCCGTCGCGATCAGGAAACGATCGTCCACGCGCCGCCGGGCACGGCTGTCGTGGACGAGCCGCTGATCCCTGGGCACAACCCGTTGCGTCGTCAAACGTAATGCCATGTCGACGACCGTTCGCGCATCGTTCTCCTGTTGACACAAATGGTGCGCAACGATCGGCGGGTTCGACCTGGCGTTCGCGTTCCGCAACAAAGGCTTGGCGCGGCCGGTAGGATAGTGGCGGTGCATACAAGCCGTCTGCGCCCCCTGGACCGGCATTTGTATGATCTATTCGCGTGTCTCATGGCTGGCATGCCCTGCAAGCCGATGATCGTCCCGTCGGTCACGCCCGGCAGCGGTCATTGTTCTTCCCGCCGCGGACCGGCAGGCTGCTTTGCGTGAACATGCTGGACCAGGCTCCTCCCGACCGGCCGCCGGCCGCGCCGCCGCCTGCCGCCGCGCCGGTCGCGCGGGCGCATGCCCGGCGCGCGCGCACCGGCCGGGCCGTGCTCGCCCTGATCCTGCGTCCGCTTCTGGCGGTGGCGGTGCTGGGCGTGCTCGGCCTGCTCGGGCTTGCGCTGCGCCTGGCGGCCGGCCCGGTCGAGGTCACGGCGCTCCTGCACGCCTTCACCCCGCTGCCGCTCGGCGGCGAGCCCGACCGACGCGACGGCGCCGGCCATCCGGAGCCCTGGGGCCAGCTCCGGATCGGCCGCGCCTGGGTCGGCTGGGACGGCTTCCGGCGCGGCGCCGGCACGCCGTTCACCCTGCGCCTGGCCGACCTGTCGATCCGCCGCGCCGGCGACGGCGTCGTGGACCGCATCGCAAGCCTCGGCGTCAGCCTGGACGGGCTGGCGCTGGTGCACGGCACGCTCGCGGTCGAGGAGATCAGGGTGTCCGGCGCCCGCTTGTCGCTCCGGCGCGACGCCCGCAACGGCCTTGGCCTCGGCCTGGCGCCGGTCGGACAGGAACCTGTTGCCGGCAGCTCCGGGCCGGTGCTGCGCTGGGACCGGCTGCGCCGGGTCGCGGTGTCCGATGCGGAGGTGTCGGTGCACGACCTCGTCGCCGGGCGGGACTGGGTCCTGCGCGACGTCAGCCTGGACGCCCAACCGCAGAACCGCGGCATCGTCGGGCGGCTCGCGGTGGCCATGCTGCTGAACGGGCAGCGGACCACCCTGCGCGGGGTCGGCACCGGTATCCCCGACAACAGCGACGTGTCCTGGCACCTGGCGCTGGATCCGGTGGTCCCGGCGCGGCTCGCGGACGCGCTGCCGAGCCTGGCGCCGCTCCGCGCCGTGTCGCTGCCGGTGTCGCTCGGGCTGGACCTCGACTTCGCCAACGGGCCCGGCCAGTTCATGGACCTGGTGCAGGCGAGGCTGTCGGCGGATCTCGGCGCCGGCACCCTCCAGGCCGGCAGCGCCCTGCTGCACGTGGAGGCCGGGCGGCTGCGTTTGGAGGCCAGCCTGCCCGACGGCCCGCAGCGCATGGTCACGCTCCGCCTCGCCGAGGCCGGGCTCCGTCTGCGCGCGCCCGGGGACGCGCCGGGTGCGGTGCCGAGCGGGCCGGAGCTGCACGTCCAGGGCCGCATGCTGCTGGACAGCCTCCTCGACGCCCGGCGCATCCGGGCCACCCTGGTCGCCGACGTCCCCCGCATCGGCTTCGACACGCTGGCGCAGTACTGGCCGGCCGAAGCCGCCGCCAACGCCCGCCGCTGGATCACCGCCAACATCACCGGCGGGGAGGCCACCGGCCTGCACGTCGAGACCCGGCTGTCCGGCGAGAACGGCTGGGGCTCGCTGACGGAAATCGGCCGCAGCGGCGGCTTCGACGCCGACGGCCTGACCCTGTGGTGGCTTCGGCCGATCCCGCCGCTGGTCGGGATGCGCGCCCACCTCGCGTTCGAGGGCACAGACGCGGTGCTCGTGTCGGTTCCGCACGCGGTGCTGCCGGTGGGAACCCCCGGACACTCGCCGGTGCTGGCCGTGTCGGACAGCTCGATGCGCATCTCCGGGCTGAACGCCGCGCACCAGCCCGCCGCGATCCGGCTCAACCTGTCCGGCGACCTCGGCGACCTGCTGCACGAGCTGGCCAACCCCCGGCTCCACCTGTTGTCCAGCCATCCGGTCCCCTTCACCGATCCGTCCGGACGCAGCCAAACCATTGTCAGCGTCGCGCTGCCGCTCGACAACGACGTGTCGATCCAGCAGGTGCAGGTGCAGGCGCGCTCGATCATGAACAACGTTCATCTCGGCAACGTGGTGTCCGGGCGCGCGCTGGACCGCGCCAGCCTGGTGGTGTCCGCCGACACCAACGGCCTGTCGCTGGACGGCGACGGCTTGATCGGCGCGATCCCGGCCCGGCTGCACTACGCGATGGACTTCCGCGCCGGGCCGCCGGACCAAGTGGTCGAGCAGGCGCGCGTGCAGGGCACCGTCACCACCGCGGCGCTCGCCCGGGAAGGGCTGGATCCGTCCGGCAACCTGTCCGGGAGCGCCGGGCTGGTGGTCGACTACGCCGCCAGGCGGGACGGGCAGGCGAGGGTGTCGCTCGGGCTGGACATGACCGGGCTCGGCATCGCCACGGCGGTGTGGAACAAGCCCGCCGGCATCCCGGCCGAGGCGTCGGCGCGGATCAGCCTGCTGCACGGGCGCCTGTCGGCGATCGACGCGCTGCACGCCCACGGGCCCGGCCTGTCGGTGGACGCGCGGGCGGCGGTCGCCGGCGGGCGGCCGCGCGAGGTGGTGGTCGGGCACTTCGCGGTCGGGCGAAGCAGCGGGCAGGGACGCATCGAGCTGCCCGCCGCCGCCGCACCCGGGCAGCCGTCCGCACCGGTCCGGGTGAGCGCGCGCGGCCCGGCGCTGGACCTGTCCGCGGCGATCAAGGGAGCCCGGACCAGCGTCACGCCCGCCGGAACGCCGGTGCCGCCGCCGCCGGGCGCACCGGCCGCAGCCAAGGCCGCGTCCGTGCCGTGGATCGCCGACCTTGCCTTCGACACGGTGTATGTCGGGCGCGACACGTCGTTCCAGGGCGTGACGGCGCATGTCGAGAACGACGGGCGGCGCGTGGCGCGGGCGCGCCTCGTCGCCGCGCATCCGACCCCGGTGCTGGTGCAGCTGGCGCCGGAGCCGAACGGGCGGCATGTGTCCGGCACCGCCGGAAACACCGGGCTGCTTCTGCAGGCGCTGGGAGTGACCGGGGCGATCAGCGGCGGGATGCTGCGGCTGGATGGCCGCTTCGACGACGCGGCGCCGGGCACGCCGCTCGCCGGCACCGTCACGATCGGCCGCTTCGTGGTGCCGGATGCCCCGCTGGCGGCGCGGATCGTGCGCAACCTGTCGATCTACGGCTGGCTGACGGCCCTGCCCACGCCGCAGCTGGCGGTGGACCGCATGGTGGCGCCGTTCGCGCTGCGCGACGAGGTGCTGACCCTGACGGACGCGCGGGCGCACAGCGCGGCGCTGGGGGTGACGATGCGGGGGCGGATCGACCTCGCGGCGCAGCGGCTGGACCTGCGCGGCACGGTGGTTCCGGCCTGGGCGATCAACCAGCTTCCCGGCCGCCTGCCGGTGGTGGGACGGCTGCTGAGCCCGGAAACCGGCGGCGGCGTGCTGGCGGCCACCGTGTCGATCAAGGGGCCGTTTTCGAGCCCAAACGTGCACGTCAACGCCCTGGCGGCGCTGGCGCCCGGGCTGCTTCGCCGCCTGCTGTTCGAGTGAAGCGAAACCGCAGCCTTGCCCGCCCGCTAGACGAGGGACGATGCTGCAACGAACGGCAGCAACGGGAAAGGCAGGGGGAGAACGGTTCATGAGCGGACGAGGGCCGGGCGCTCCCCGGATCACCGAAGGCCTGCCCCATCCGCTCGGCGCCACCTGGGACGGGCTCGGCGTGAACTTCGCCCTGTTCTCGGCCAACGCGTCCCGGGTCGAGCTGTGCCTGTTCGACCCCACCGGCAGCCAGGAGGTCGCGCGGATCGAGCTGCCGGAATACACCGACGAGGTGTGGCACGGCTACCTGCCGGACGCGCGGCCGGGCACGGTGTACGGCTACCGCGTGCACGGGCCGTACGCGCCCGACGCCGGGCACCGCTTCAACCCGCACAAGCTGCTGCTCGATCCGTACGCGCTGGCCCATGTCGGCGAGCTGCGTCACGTGCCGGAAATCTTCGGCTACCGCCTCGGCCATCCCGACGGAGACCTCAGCTTCGACGACCGCGACAGCGCCGCCTTCGTGCCCAAAGGCCGGGTGATCGATCCCGCCTTCACCTGGGGCCGCGACCGCCGCCCGCGCGTGCCGTGGGAGCGCACCATCTTCTACGAGACCCACGTGCGCGGCTACACCATCCGCCATCCGTCGCTGCGCTTCGGCCAGGGCGGCAGCTTCGCCGGGCTCGCGGCCGAGGAGGTGGTGGCGCACCTGCGCGACCTCGGCGTCACCTCGGTCGAGCTGCTGCCGATCCACATGTTCGCCGACGAGGGCCACCTGGCGAAGAGCGGGCTGACCAACTATTGGGGCTACAACACGCTCGGCTTCTTCGCCCCAGACCCGCGCTACGCGTCCGGCCTCGGCAGCCACGTGTCGGAGTTCAAGGCGATGGTGGCCCGGCTGCACGAGGCCGGGCTCGAGGTGATCCTGGACGTGGTGTACAACCACACCGCGGAGGGCAACGAGAGCGGCCCGACGCTGTCGTTCAAGGGCATCGACAACGCGTCGTACTACCGGCTGCTGCCGGGGCAGGAACGCTACTACATCAACGACACCGGCACCGGGAACACGGTCAACCTCAGCCATCCGCGCGTGCTGCAGATGGTGACCGACAGCCTGCGCTACTGGGTCACCGAGATGCACGTGGACGGGTTCCGCTTCGACCTCGCCACCATCCTGGGCCGCGAAAGCTACGGCTTCGACGAGGGCGGCGGCTTCCTCGACAGCTGCCGGCAGGACCCGGTGCTGTCGGACGTGAAGCTGATCGCCGAGCCCTGGGATTGCGGGCCCGGCGGCTACCAGGTCGGCGGCTTCCCGCCCGGCTGGGCGGAATGGAACGACCGCTACCGCGACACCGTGCGCTCGTTCTGGCGCTCGGAGGCGTCGGCGGCCGAGCTGGCGCAGCGGCTGTGCGCGTCGGCCGACAAGTTCAACCGGCGCGGCCGCCGGCCATGGTCGACGGTGAACTTCATCACCGCCCATGACGGCTTCACCCTGCTCGACGTCGTGTCGTACAACAACAAGCACAACCACGCCAACGGCGAGAACAACCAGGACGGCACGGACAACAACTCGTCCTGGAACTGCGGCACGGAAGGGGAAACCGACGACCCGGTGGTGCTGGCGCTGCGCGAGCGGCAGATGCGCAACCTTTTGGCCACCCTGATCCTGAGCCAGGGCACGCCGATGATCCTGGCCGGGGACGAGTTCGGCCGCACCCAGAACGGCAACAACAACGCCTACTGCCAGGACAACGAGATTTCCTGGGTCGACTGGTCCAGGCTGGAGCGTTACGCCGGGTTCTACGGGTTCGTGCGGCGGCTGATCCAGCTCAAGCGCGACTACCCGATCCTGCGCCGGCAGCGGTTCATGACCGGCGACTACGACGAGGACCTGGGCGTCCGCGACGTCACCTGGATCAACGGCACCGGCGACACCATGCGGCCGCAGGACTGGCACGATCCGGGGATGCGCTGCTTCGGCATGCTGATGGACGGGCGCGCCAAGACCAGCGGCATACGCCGCCCCGGCACCGACGCGACGCTGCTGCTGGTGCTGAACGGGCACCATGACGGGCTGGAGTTCGTGATGCCGCCCTGCAGCGGCGGCATGCATTGGCACCTGATCCTGGACACCAACCGTCCGACCATGACCTCCGGCCGCGCCTACGGCATCGGCACCGGCTGCGAGATCGTCGGACGCTCGCTGATGATGTTCAAGCTGGAAAGCTGACCAAGCGTCCGGAAACATCCGACCGGCCGGTCGACGTTGCCTCGCGCGGTCCGTGGAAGGCGAGTCCGGCTTGCGGCCGCGCCCGACTGCGGCCCTATGCGACCGAGCGGCAGACGATGTCGCCGGCGCCGGGCGGCCCGGTGCTGCGCACCTGCCTGTCGCGTCTTGAGGTTTCGCCGCATTCGGCCCGTTTGCTGGGCTTCGTGGTGACCGAGCTGGTGTCGAACGCCATGTACCATGCCTTTCCGGCGGGTCGGCCGGGGCGGATCTGGGTGGTCGGCTACCCGCTGCACGATGGACACCACGTGCTGTGCGTCGAGGATGACGGGGTGGGGCTTCCTCTGGACTTCGATCTCCGGTTCCGGCCGCACGGGATCGGCCTGCGCACGGTCAACATCCTGGTCGACCAGGCGAAGCTCCGGATCACGTGCCGCGGCGAGAAGGGCGCCTGGTTCGTCATCACCCTGCCGGCAGGTGGAACCCGCTGACCGGAGGGTGGCTCTTCCGGATCGTTGCCGTATCGTCTCTCACGCACTATTGACGGTCTAGTCGTTCGCGACATGGCTCGATATTGCGCGCCCGTGGCACTAGGTTCATGTTGACCGGCGGGAAGGGTGTGCGCTTGGACGGTGAGTTGGTGGACCAAAGCTTCCGGGCCCTGCTCACGGGTTTGCCCCAGCTGGTGTTCGGATGTCGCGGCGACGGCAACCGGACGTGGCCGAGCCCGCAATGGGAGGTCTATACCGGCCTTCCGCCGGACCAGAGCCTCGGCTTCGGCTGGCTCGACGCGGTCCATCCCGACGACCGGCAGCTGACGCTGGAGGCCTGGTCCGCGGCGTCGGCTTCCGACGGCTATGTCGTCGAGCACCGGATCCGGCGCGCGCAGGACGGGTCCTATCGCTGGCACCAGACCCGCGCCGCCCCCTTGCGCGACTGGCTCACCCCCCATGTGGACTGGATCGGCAGCTCCGCGGACATCGACGACCTTTACCAGCTGCGCCAGCGGATCGCCGCTGCCGAGCGACAGCTGCGCGTGTTCGTCGAGGGCGTGCCGCAGCTGCTTTGGCGCTCCTGCGAAATGGGCAACTGGACCTGGGCCAGCCCGCAATGGCTCAGCTTCACCGGCCAGACCCAGGAGCAGACCCATGGCCGTGGCTGGCTCGACGCCGTCCATCCCGAGGATCGCGAACACGCCTTGGCCGCCTGGAAGGCGGCGATCCCGACCGGCAGCCTGGACGTCGAGTTCCGCGTGCACCGGGTGGCGGACGGCGCCTTTCTTTGGCACCGCACCCGCTCGGTGCCGGTCAGGAACGAGGCCGGCCAGGTGGTGGAATGGCTCGGCTCCACCACCGACGTGCAGGACCTGCGTGCGCTGCAGGAGCATCAGCAGGTGCTGCTCGACGACATGCATCGCCATGCGCGCGAGCTGGAAGACGAGGTCACGGAGCGCAGGCGGATCGAGGCCCGGCTGCTCTACGACGCGCACCATGACGGGCTGACCGGGCTGCACAACCGCGCCTTCTTCATGAGCCGGCTCAAGGCCGCGCTGCAAGGCATGGAGCACGGTGCCTCGCGCCCGTGCGCCGTGCTGTTTCTCGACCTGGACCGCTTCAAGCTGGTCAACGACAGCCTCGGCCATCAGGTCGGCGACCTGCTGCTGATGGACGTGGCCAACAGGCTGCGCGGCTGCATCGGCGTGCAGGACACGATCGCCCGGTTCGGCGGCGACGAGTTCGCCGTGCTGTTGCACGACGTGGACGAGATCGGCCCGGTGCTCGACCTGGCCGAGCGCATCCTCGCCTCGATCCGCCGCCCGGTCTGGCTCGGCGCGCACGAGCTGTTCTCGTCGGGCAGCATCGGCATCGTCCATGCCAGGACCGAGCGGCTGGTGCCGGAGGAGGTGCTCGGCAACGCCGACATCGCGATGTACTGCGCCAAGCGCAGCGAAAGCGGCTACGTGGTGTTCACCGACGCCATGCGCGGGGAAGCGGTGGAGGCTCTGGAGCTGCGCACCGACCTGCGCAACGCCCTGGCGCGCAACCAGCTGTTCCTGGACTACCAGCCGATCTGCAAGGTTTCGACCGGGCAGACCGTCGGGCTCGAGGCGCTCCTGCGCTGGCGCCATCCCAGCCGCGGGCTGGTGCCGCCGATCGTGTTCATCCGCATCGCCGAGGAAACCGGCCTGATCCGCGAGATCGGCCGCTGGGTGCTTCGCGAGGCCTGCAGCCAGATGCGCCGCTGGCGGGAGCGGTATCCGGGGCTGGACCTTTACCTCAACGTGAACAGCTCGGGCCAGGAGCTGAAGGGCTCCGGCTTCGTGAACGCTGTTCAGGAAATCCTGTCGGAAACCGGGCTCGATCCGCGCCGCCTGCAGCTCGAGGTCACCGAAAGCATCTTCCTGCAGCAGCCGGAGCTGATCGGCGAGATCCTGGACGGGATACGCGCCATCGGCGTCCGCATCGCGCTGGACGATTTCGGCACCGGCTACTCGTCGCTGAGCTACCTGGACCGTTTCCGGGTCGACACCATCAAGATCGACCGGTCCTTCGTGACCGGGATGTCGAACCGCCAGGCCGCGGTGACGATCGTGGAAACGATCGTGTGGCTCGGGCACGCCATGGGGCTGGGCGTGGTGGCGGAAGGGGTGGAGAACGAGGCCCAGCTGACGGCGCTGCGCGGCGTGGGCTGCACCGCCGTGCAGGGCTACTTCCTGGGCGTGCCGCGCTCGGCGCAGGACACGGAGGCGATCCTGTCGGGGGCTGTGCGGCTGGACGAGCCCACCACCGCGCCAGCGGGCTGAACGCGCAGCGGCGAATCCTGCCAGGGCGACTCGGGCGACGCTGCTAGCCTTTCCGCCATGTCGTTCGATGTGCTGGAACTGCTTGCCGCCGCCGGCGCGGTCGCCTCCCTGGTGGTGTCCCTGCTCGTGCTCCGGCTGGTGCTGCTGGCGTCGGGCCGGGAGGACCACGCGCTCCGTCACCTCGCCCAGCTGGAGCGCGAGATGGCGGACCGGCTGGGGCAGGTCCGTCTCGGCATGGAGGAACGGCTGGGCGGGCTGACCACGGTGATCGCGCGCGAGCAGGGGGAAGCGCGCACGGCGATGGCGAACGCGCTGCGCCAGATGGGCGAGCAGAGTGCCGCTCGGCTGTCGGCGATCCAGTCGGCGGTGAACGAGCAGCTGCACGCGGCGGTCGAGAAGCAGATGACGCGCAGCTTCCAGCGCGTGCTGGAACAGTTCGCCGCGGTGCAGAAGGCGATGGGCGAGGTGTCGACCATGACCGCGCAGATCGGCGACCTCAAGCGGTTGTTCTCCAACGTCAAGACACGCGGCGGCTGGGGCGAGGCGCAGCTGCGCGCGATCCTGGACGACGTGCTGCCGGCGGGCGCCTACGAGAGCAACCGCAGGCTCAACCCCACCAACGCCGACGTGGTGGAGTTCGCGGTGCGGATGCCGATGCGCGGCGGCACGGCGCCGCTACTCGCGATCGACTCCAAGTTCCCGACCGAAGCGTACGAGCGGCTGTTGAACGCGGTGGAGGCGGTGGATGCCGAGGGCGAGCGCACCGCGCGCCGCACCCTGGAGTCCCTGGTGCGCCTGGAAGCGCGCAAGATCGCCTCCAAGTACATCCTGCCGCCGGTGACGGTGGAGTTCGCGGTGCTGTACCTGCCGACCGACGGGCTGTATGCCGAGGTGGCGCGGGTGCCGGGGCTGGTCGACGAGATCGGGCGCACCTGCCGGGTGCTGGTGATGGGGCCGAGCCTGATCCCGGCGCTGCTTCGCACCATCCACCTCGGCTACGTCACCCTGGCGCTGGAAGAAAAGACCGAGGCGATCAGCCACCTGCTCGGCGCCACCCGACAGGAGATGATCCGGATGGACGGGGTGCTGGAACGGCTCGGCCGCAACGCCGGGGCCATGAGCAACGCGATCGAGGAGGCGCGCAGGCGCACGCGCGTGGTGGCGCGCAAGCTGCGCGAGGTCGAGGCGCCGGACCCGGCCAGGTCGGCGGCGCTGCTGGATCTCGAGGAGCGTGGGGAGCAGGACGGATTGGACGGGCTTGCGGCCGATTGAGCGGGAGCGGGGCCGGCTCGGCCGGGTCCGCATGGCTTGGGGCTTTCGAGTGAGCGGGATTTAACTGGCTTGGCGGCCGGGTTGTCCTACCTAATCAGGTGCCATGACTCCTTCAGCCGAGGTTTCCTCCCCTGACGTCCCGCCGCCCCGGGAGCGACGCGTGCTGCTTGTCGAGGACGATGCCGGGATCGCGCAGGAGGTTTGCGCCGAGCTGTCGGGCCGGGGCTTCTCGATGGCCCATGCGGCCACCGGTCCGGACGGGCTCGACCAGGCCATGGCGGGCGCCTTCGACGTGCTGGTGCTGGACCGGCTGCTGCCGGGGCTGGACGGGCTCACGGTGCTGGAACGGCTGCGCGCGGAGGGCGTGCGCACGCCGGTGCTGGTGCTGAGCGCGCTGTCCGCGGTGGACGACCGGGTGAAGGGGCTCAAGGCGGGCGGCGACGACTACCTGGCCAAGCCGTTCGCGATGGAGGAGCTGGTGGCCCGGCTGGACGCGCTGCTGCGCCGGCCGGCGGAAACGCGGGAAACCGTGCTGCGCGCCGGGCCGGTGGAGATGGACCTGATCACCCGGCAGGCGCGCCGCGCCGGGCGCAGCCTGGAGCTGCTGCCGCGGGAGTTCCGGCTGCTGGAATACATGGTGCGCCGGCCGAACCAGGTGCTGACCCGGGACATGCTGCTGGAGGACGTGTGGCACTACCGCTTCATCCCGCAGACCAACCTGGTGGACGTGCATATCGGCAAGCTGCGGCGCAAGCTCGACCCGCCGAACGAGACGCCGCTGATCCAGAGCATACGCGGGGCCGGCTTCCTGCTGAAGGTCGAGGAGGGGCCGAACGGGGCCGGGTGAGGCGGCCGCCGTGTTCGGGCGCATCCGGTCGATGGCCGACCTGTTCGGCACCGCCACCTTCCGGCTGGCGCTCGGCTCGTCCGCCCTGCTGGCCAGCGTGGCGCTGCTGCAGTTCTCGCTGATCTACTGGCGCACCACGCAGTACGAGGTGTTGCGGGCCGACCGGCTGCTCGACCGCGAGGCGGCGCTGATGGCGGCGCAGGACCCGGCCGACCTGCGCGAGCAGATGCGGCTGTGGGCCACCAACGACCTCAGGCTGCTGATCACCGCCGCCGGGCTGTTCGACGCGGATCGCAAGCCGATCGCCGGCAACCTGGTCGAGTGGCCGGAAGCGCTGCCGGTGGACGGCGCCATCCGCGAGATCACCGTGCACCCGCTCGACCAGGGGGTGCGCACCATTCGCGCCGAGGCGCTGCCGGTGCCGGGCGGGCGCGTGCTGGTGATCGGGCGCGGCTTGCGCGACCTGCAGCAGATCCGCAGCATCACCCTGGATGCCATTGAGACTGCGGCAATCCCCGCTCTGCTGTTCTCGCTCCTGGCCGGGGCCTGGCTGAGCCGGCGCAACCTGGTCCGGGTTGGCCGGATGCAGCTGGCGATCGACCGGATCATGGAAGGCGGGCTGCACGCGCGCCTGCCTGTCGGGCGCGGCGGCGACGAGATGGCGCGGCTGGCGGGAAGCGTGAACCGGATGCTCGAGCGGCTGGAACGGCTGCTGGACGAGATCAAGGGCGTCGGCGACGACATCGCCCACGACCTGCGCACGCCGCTGGCGCGCGTGCGCGCCGGGCTGGAGCGGGCGGTGCTGCATCCGGTGCCGGAGGACGGGCTGCGCGCGGCGATCAACCGGGCCGTGTCCGACCTGGACCAGTGCTTCTCGGTGATCACCGCGCTGCTGCGCATCGGCGAGATCGAGAACGGGCGACGGCAGGGCGGCTTCTCGGTCGTGGCGCTTCGGGAGCTGGCGTCGGAGGTGGTCGAGCTCTACTAGCCGCTGGTGGAGGCGGCCGGCAACCGGCTGCTGCTCGATCCCGGGCCGTCGGCGACGCTGCGCGGCGACCGCGACCTGCTGGTCGAGCTGCTCGCCAACCTGGTGGACAACGCGATCAAGTTCACCCCGGCCGGCGGCTCGATCCGGGTGGCCGTGCTGGTGCGGGACGGAGGCGCGGTGCTGCAGGTGGCCGACACCGGGATCGGCATCGCGCCGTCGGAGCGGGACGCGGTGCTCGGCCGGTTCTACCGCTCGGACAAGAGCCGCCACGTCGGCGGCAGCGGGCTCGGCCTGAGCCTGTCCAGCGCGATCGCGCGGCTGCACGGGGCGCGGGTGCTGGTGGGAGGAGTCGAGAACACCGGGGCGGTGTTCGAGATCGTGTTCCCGAAGCCCGATCGGAACGAGACGGTGCCGTGACAAAAGGTCACGTTTTGAAAGCGGCGAACCGACATCCGGCGCACCATCTCCTGCGTTGCTTCTTCGCCCCCAACCGGATCTCGTGCCGGGAGACGTTCATGCCCAAGCCGCCGCACACGCTTCGATCCTCCCTGTCCCGGTGTTCCGGGCCGTTCCGCATGGCCGCGGCCGCCGCGGTCCTGCTGGTGGCGGGCTGCGAGTACTATCCGCCCGGCTACGGCTACGGGGGCGGCTATGGCGGCTACTACGGCTATGGTTATCCCTACGGCTACGGCTACGGCTACGGATATGGATACCCGTTCGGCTTCGGCTACGGTTATCCGTATGGCTTCGACTATTTCGGCTTCGGCTTCGGCCGCTTCGGCTTCGGTTACGGGGGCTTCGGCTATGGCCGTTTCGGTTATGGCGGCTATGGCGGCTACGGCTACCGGGGTGGCTATGGTGGCTATGCCGGCGGCGGGTTCCACGGCGGCGGCGGCCATCGCTGATCCGCCTGGGCGTGCAGCCTAAACAGTAATTTCATTGGTGCGCGTCGGGTGCTGCCTTAACCCCTGCGGTCGAACCGGCAGGGGCATGAAGCGATGGGTCGACACGCGCGGGCTGGGGAGGACGGTGGCCGGCAGCCGGCCCTGACCGGGACGGCCGCTTGAACGCGATCGTCGTCACGGCGCTCAAGCGTCCGCTGACCTTCGTGGTGATGGCCATCCTGATCCTGCTGTTCGGCGGGATGGCGACGTGGCGGACGCCGACCGACATCTTTCCGGCCATACGCGTGCCGGTGGTGGCGGTGGTCTGGACCTATAACGGGCTGACGCCGCAGGACATGTCCGGGCGCGTGGTGTACTACTACGAGCGCGCGCTGACGGCCACGGTCAACAACATCGAGCACATCGAGAGCCAGTCGCTGTACGGCCGCGGCATCGTCAAGATCTTCTTCCAGCCGGGCACCGACGTGGCGGTGGCGCAGGCGCAGATCACCTCCATCTCGCAGACCGTGCTCAAGCAGATGCCGGCCGGCATCACGCCGCCGCAGGTGCTGGAGTTCGACGCCTCCTCCGTGCCGGTGCTCGACCTGCAGGTGTCGTCCGCGACCATGACCGGCTCGCAGCTCTACGACATGTCGTCCAACCTGATCCGGCCGTCGTTGGTGTCGGTGCCGGGCACCGCGATCCCGACGCCGTATGGCGGCAGCGCCGGCAACGTCGAGGTGGACCTGGATCAGTCCGCACTGCTGGCGCACGGCCTGTCGGCGTCCGACGTCGGCCGGGCGCTGGCGGGCCAGAACATCGTGCTGCCGGCGGGCGACCAGAAGATCGGCGCCATCGACTACCTGGTGCAGACCAACGCGGCGCCGCTGGCCGTTTCCAGCTTCAACAACCTGCCGATCAAGCAGGTCGGCGGCGCGGTGGTGTACCTGCGCGACGTGGCCCACGTGCACAGGGGCGGGCCGCCGCAACAGAACATGGTCCTGGTCAAGGGCCAGCAATCGGTGCTGATCGAGATCCTCAAGACCGGCGACGCGTCCACCCTGGACGTGGTGAGGGGGGTCAAGGCGAAGATCCCGCAGATCCTCAGGACGCTGCCGCCCGGCGTGTCCATCGTGCCGCTGAACGACGCGTCGGGCTTCGTGCGCGACTCCATCTCCGACGTGGTGCAGGAGATGGCGACGGCGGCCTGCCTGACCGGGCTGGTGGTGCTGCTGTTCCTGGGCTCGTGGCGCTCGACGCTGATCGTCGCCACGTCGATCCCGTTGTCGATCCTGTGCTCGGTGCTCGCGCTGTCCTGGCTCGGCCAGACCATCAACGTCATGACCCTGGGCGGGCTGGCGCTCGCGGTCGGCATCCTGGTCGACGACGCCACGGTGATGATCGAGAACATCGACACCCACCTGGAGATGGAGGAGCACGGGCGGCACAAGGAGCTGGAAGCGGCGATCATCGACGCGGCCAACCAGATCGTGGTGCCAACCTTCGTGTCCACGCTGTGCATCTGCATCGTGTGGCTGCCGTTGTTCCAGCTGGGCGGCGTCGCCGGCTACCTGTTCCTGCCGCTGGCGGAAGCGATCGTGTTCGCCATGATCGCGTCCTTCATTCTGTCGCGCACCCTGGTGCCGACCATGGCCAACTGGCTGCTGCGCGCGCAGGTGGCGAAGCATCGCCAGGGACATGACGGGGCCGGGGGGCACGGCAAGCAACGGACGCCGGGCGTGTTCACCCGGTTCCAGCGCGGCTTCGAGGCCCGCTTCACCCGGTTCCGCGACCGCTACCGCTTCCTGCTCGAGGGGCTGGTGCTGAAGCGCGGCCGCTTCGCCGCCGGCTTCCTCGCCGCCGCGGTGGCGTCGCTCCTGCTTCTGCTGTTCGCGGGGCAGGAGTTCTTTCCCGGCATCAAGTCGGACGAGATCGACATGCACCTGCGCGCGCCGATCGGCATGCGGCTGGAGGATACCGGCAAGACCGCGACCCTGGTGGACCAGCAGGTGCACGCGCTTCTGCACGGCCACGTCACCAGCATCGTGTCCAACTGCGGCCAGCCGGTGAGCGGCATCAACCAGGCCTACAGCTCGACCGGCACCATCGGCACACAGGACTGCGACCTCGGCATCCTGCTCGACAGCCCGACCTCGCCGGTCGATCGTTATCGCCAGGTGCTGCGTGCCGGCCTGACCGAGCGCTTTCCCGGCACCGAGTTCAGCTTCCTGCCCGGCGACATCACCGCGAAGATCCTGAACTTCGGGCTGCCGTCGCCGATCGACGTGCAGATCACCGGGCGCGACCTGCAGGACAACTA
This sequence comes from uncultured Acetobacteraceae bacterium, assembly GCA_964245345.1. Taxonomy (GTDB): domain Bacteria; phylum Pseudomonadota; class Alphaproteobacteria; order Acetobacterales; family Acetobacteraceae; genus Lichenicola. The sequence continues at coordinate 23,739 of CAXTMS010000019.1, forward strand.
CGCGTATGCCACGCGCATGGTGGCGCGCATGAAGCGGATCGCCGGCATCGCCGACGTGCGGATCCAGCAGGTGATGAACGAGCCCACGCTGAAGATCAACTCGCGACGCTCCTTCGCGCTCGGCACCGGGCTCACGGAGTCGGACATCGCCAACAACGTCCTGGCGACGCTGTCCGGCTCCGGGCAGGTGGCGCCGACCTACTGGCTCGACACCGCCAACGGCGTGTCGCACCTGGTCAACATCCAGACGCCGCAGCCGCAGCTCACCAGCATGAACGACCTCGAAACGATCCCGATCGACAAGGGCGACGGCAACCCGTCCGGGAACGCCCCCCAGATCGTCGGCGCGCTGTCGCGGATCGCGCAGACCGGCACGCCGGGCCTGGTGTCGCACTACTCGATCCTGCCGGTGATCGACATCTACGCCAACGTCCAGGGGCGCGACCTCGGCGCGGTCAGCGACCTGGTGAACGGGGTGGTGCGGTCGATGCAGCCGAACCTGCCGCACGGTGCGTCCATCACCACGCGCGGCCAGGCCATCACCATGCTCGACGCGTATGCCCAGCTGCTCGGCGGCTTGGCGCTCGCGATCGTGCTGATCTACCTGGTGATCGTGGTCAACTTCCAGTCCTGGCTGGACCCGTTCATCATCATCAGCGCGCTGCCTGCAGCGCTTGGCGGCATTGCCTGGAGCCTGTTCCTCACCCACACCACCATCTCGGTGCCGGCGCTGACCGGGGCGATCATGTGCATGGGCACGGCCACCGCGAACTCGATCCTGGTGGTGTCGTTCGCCCGGGAACGGTTGGCGGAGCACGGCGACCCGGTGCGCGCCGCGATCGAAGCCGGCTACGGCCGCATCCGCCCGGTGCTGATGACGGCGCTCGCCATGATCATCGGCATGTTGCCGATGTCGCTGAGCAACACCCAGAACGCGCCGCTCGGGCGCGCGGTGGTGGGCGGACTGCTGGTCGCGACCTTCGCCACCTTGTTGTTCGTGCCCTGCGTGTTCGCGTTGCTGCACCGCCCGAAGCGCGAAGGAGTTGCCGCATGACCGCCACCGAGATGCCCAGGCGGAAGGGCGGCGGCGCGCGTGCGGCGCTGCTCATGCTGGCCGTGGGCGCCGTTCTGGCCGGCTACGGGATCTGGACCCGGGAAACCGCGCTCGGCGCGCTTGCACAGCGTGCCGACGACGCCTCGATCCCGCGCGTGCAGGTCGTGACGCCGGGGCCCGGTCCCGCCACCCGGTCGATCACGCTGCCCGGCAACATCAACGCCTGGTTCGAGGCGCCGCTCTACGCGCAGATCTCCGGCTACGTGAAGATGTGGTACAAGGACTACGGCGCGCCGGTGAAGGCAGGCGACCTGCTGGCCACCATCGACAGCCCGACCACGGACGCCCAGCTGGCGGCGGCGGAGGCCGAGCTCACGGTGGCGCAAACGCGCTACCAGCTGGCGACGGTGACCGCCGGGCGCTGGAAGGCGTTGTCCGGCACCCAGGCGGTGTCGCAGCAGGAGGTGGACGTGCAGGTGGCGGGGGCGGCCGCGCAGAAGGCGCAGGTCGACGCCGCCAGGCAGCAGGTCGCGCGCTACCAGGCGCAGCACGCGTTCGAACGGGTGGTGGCGCCGTTCGACGGCGTGGTGACCTCGCGTCGCACCGACGTCGGCGACTACGTCAACGCGGGCGGCGGCGACGTCGGCGCGCGCGGCGCCGCGTCGGAACTGTTCAGCGTGGCCGACATCCACGAGATGCGCGTGTTCGTGTCCGTGCCGCAGGACTACGCCGACATGCTGAAGCCGGGGCTGACGGGGGCGCTGTTCCTGCCGCAGCGGCCGGGGGTCCGGGTGCCGGCGACGTTCCTGACCACCGCCAACGCCGTGAACCCGCAAAGCCGCACGGTGGTCACCGAGTTCACCGTGGACAACCCGCGGCACGAGCTGTGGCCCGGCACCTATGCCAGCGTGCAGCTCACCGTGCCGGGCGAGCCGGACGTCCTGGTGCTGCCGGAACAATCGCTGCTGTTCAGGGCGCAGGGCCTGCAGGTGGCGCTGGTGGACGCGCATGACCGTGTGCACCTGCAGAACGTCACGCTGGGGCTCAACCTCGGCACCACGGTGCAGGTGCTGGCCGGGCTGAACAAGGCCGACCGCGTGATCAACAACCCGTCGCTCGGCCTGCTGGAAGGCGAAC
>CAXTMS010000019.1:26029-31592 GCA_964245345.1 uncultured Acetobacteraceae bacterium
GACCGGCTGGAAGCGCAGGCGACGGCCGACAACCCGGACCTGCAGGGGATCTACGAGCAGTACGTGCAGGCGCGCGACCTGGCGGCGGACGCGCGCTCCGGGCTGTTCCCCCAGGTGGTCGGCAACGCGTCCACCACCGACAACCGGCAGTCGGAGCACCGGTTGTTCCGCAGCGGCGGCGGCGGGCCGAACGAGGCGTCCTCCAACCTGATCCAGGCGACCGCCTCCTGGGAGCCCGACTTCTGGGACCGGCTGCGCAACCAGACCAGGCAGCAGAAGCGGCTGGCGCAGGCGAGTGCCGCGAACCTCGCCAACGCGCGGCTGATCCTGCAGGCGGAGCTGGCGACCGACTACGTCGCCTTGCGCGGGCTGGACTCGCAGGACGCGGTGTACAGGCAGTCGATCGGCTTCTACCGCAAGGCGGTGGAGATCACCGAGCTGCGGTTCCAGGGCAAGATCGCCTCCGGGGTGGACGTGGCGCGGGCGGAAAACCAGCTGGCCTCGACGGAAGCGCTGGCAAGCGGCGTGTCCGGGCAGCGGGCGGTGCTGCAGCACGCGATCGCGGTGCTGGCGGGGGCGAACCCGAGCACGTTCCGCATCGAGCCGGTGGACGACGCGCGGCTCCTGGTGCCGGCGGTGCCGGCGGGGGTGCCGTCGCAGCTGTTGCAGCGCCGGCCGGACATCGCGCAGGGCGAGCGGGAGATGGCGGCGGCGAACGCCGGGATCGGCGTGTCGCGGGCGGCGTTCTATCCCGACATCTCCATCAGCCTGCTGGGCGGGTTCCAGGACACCGGGTTCAGCTTGGCCAGCCTGCCGAACAGTTTGTGGACGATCGGCGCCGGCTCCGTGCTGCCGTTGTTCCAGGGCGGGCTGCGCCGGGCGGAGCTGCAGCGGAGCTGGTCGCAGTACGAGCAGGCGGTGGATGCATACCGCTCAACCGTGCTGGGAGCGTTCCAGGAGGTCGAGGACGGGCTGACGCTGACGGCGCAGCTGCAGACGGAGGCGCAGGAGCAGCAGCAGGCGGTGGCGGCGGCGGACCGGGCGCAGGCGATGACGCTGGCGCTGTATACCGGCGGGCTGACCAACTACCTGGACGCGGTGGTGGCGCAGGTGACGGCGCTGACGGCGCGGATCGCCGAGGTGCAGGTGGAAACCGCGCGGCTGCAGGCGGCGGTGTCGCTGGTGCGCGCGGTGGGCGGCGGCTGGAGCACGGCAGACCTGCCGAGCGAGAACGGGGTGCTGCCGTTCAACCCGGTGGCGATCACCGGCAGCGACCGCAGGCCGCGGCCGGATGGGACCGGGAGCGGGACGGCGGAGGCGTCCAGGCCGGCAGGGTAGGTCATCTATGCCTGAGTTTCGACGTCGGAACGAGGTGGAACGATGTAGAATGGCGCCGAGGTCTTCCGGGAGCATCCGCCCCGACAAACGTCAGCCTTCCGTTCACGATGCAGGCCGCCGTCACCTATGGCGAACCGCCGGGTCCGGTCGAGGGACGCCTCGTCGATCTGGAGGACCAGCCACCCGGCTGGGTTCGCATCCCGATCTCGATCGACGCGATGCTGACCGAGGAGATCCTCGAACGGGCACGGCATCATGCGGCGCAGAAGTATGCCGGACATCGTGCACGCCATCAGTCGAGCAGCTGGTCGCCCCACCGCCAGGTCGCAGTTCTGGCTCAAGGCATACTGATGACTGAAAGAATACTAGAAATACGATATAGAAACCTTCTTGAGCAGCAGATCATTGTGTTGGTTGAAGCCTTGGGCCGAGCGGTTCAGGGTCGCAGATGGCGCCTGCTTCAAGTTTCGTGTGCTATCGCAAGAACCCGGTAGTCCCCTTACAAAGCTGCTCCCGGGCGGACTCATTTTCGAGTTCTGGAAAGGCGTGACGCTGGACATGTTTATTGATGATCAGCCAGTCGATGCTCCAAGCCTCAAGATGCCTGCTCCCTTCTAGAGTCGGTGGTGAACCTCAGGTCGGTCAGTCGCAGGTCTGCTGACCGGCATTTCGATCTCGCCCGGCCGACCCAGTTGGCATCGAATAGCGACGCCAATCTTAGCCCATGGCTGTTCCGGAACCGCCTGGACGAGCGACCTCGGCTGCCGGGGAACAAGCGGCGGTGGCCGGCCTGCTGTCGTGCTCACGTTTGATCCACCGGGCGTCCGTCTTGGTGACTTCTCGATCCGCGGCGGCGACGCCCGGAACACCTTGCCAAGCGCCGGCCGCTGCGCTAATGGCCCGCCTCCCTCATCGGAACGCGGGAGATCTCGTCGCGGGCATGGCCGGCGGCGCGGTCGCATGAACCGCGGTCCTGGAACGCCAAGGAGCCCAGGATGGCCAAGAAGATCGTCGGCTACATCAAGCTGCAGATCCCGGCCGGCAAGGCGAACCCGTCGCCGCCGGTGGGGCCGGCGCTGGGGCAGCGCGGCCTGAACATCATGCAGTTCGTCAAGGAGTTCAACGCGGCGACGCAGGGCCTGGAGCCCGGCACGCCGACGCCGGTGGTGATCACCGCGTTCGCCGACCGCACCTTCACCTTTATCACCAAGACGCCGCCGAACACCCATTTCCTGCTGCGCGCGGCCAAGGTTTCCAAGGGCTCGACCACGGTGGGCAAGGGAGCGCCGGCCGGCCGGGTGACCACCAGCCAGCTGCGCGAGATCGCCGAGATCAAGATGAAGGACATGAACGCCAACGACATCGACGGTGCGGTCCGCATGCTGGCAGGCTCGGCGCGCTCGATGGGCCTCACCGTGGTGGAGGGCTGAGCCATGGCCAAGAACAAGCGCCTCGCCGCCGCCGAGGCGACCGTCGAACACAACAAGGCGTACAGCCTGGACGAGGCGATCGCGCTGGTGAAGACCAACGCCACCGCCAAGTTCGACGAAACGGTGGAGCTGTCGCTGGGGCTGGGCATCGACCCGCGCCACGCCGACCAGATGGTGCGCGGGCTGCTGAGCCTGCCGAACGGCACCGGCAAGACGCTTCGGGTCGGCGTGTTCGCGCGCGGGCCGAAGGCGCAGGAAGCGCTGGACGCGGGCGCCGACGTGGTGGGCGCCGACGACCTGGCGGAGAAGGTGCAGGCAGGCGAGATCGGCTTCGACCGCTGCATCGCCACCCCGGACATGATGGCCCTGGTCGGGCGGCTGGGAAAGATCCTGGGCCCGCGCGGGCTGATGCCGAACCCCAAGCTCGGCACCGTGACCATGGACGTGAAGGGCGCGGTGGGCGCCGCCAAGTCGGGGCAGGTCGAGTTCCGGGCCGAGAAGGCCGGGATCATCCATGCCGGGATCGGCAAGGCCTCGTTCGAGCCGGCCAAGCTGGCGCAGAACATCCGGGCGCTGGTGGACGCGATCCAGAAGGCCAAGCCGACCGGCGCCAAGGGCACCTACCTGCAACGGGCGGCGCTGTCCTCGACCATGGGGCCTGGCGTGAAGGTGGACGTGTCCTCCTTTACCGCGTCCTGACGAATGCGCCGGCGCTCGGGCGCCGGCGAGCAGGGGAGCGGCTTCCTGGCCGTTCTTCCGAACCTGTCCAAGACCGCACGCGGCGGCCGTCCTTCGGAACGGCGCCTTAATCGATCCTTTGGGGTCCGCGCGCGAAAGACGGGAGACGCCAGTTCGCTGGTGGTTCCGACTTCTTGCTTATGGACAGGCGAACCGGAGCTGCGGGCATCCGCGCGCAGGTCCATGGGCAACCCGGCCCGACAGGCAGCCGCCTGGAGGGCCACGACGGAGACGGGATTTGGACCGTACGGAGAAGCACGCGTTCGTCGCCTCGCTCGCCGCCGTGTTCGCAGACACGTCCATGGTCGTCGTCACCCGCAATGACGGGATGACGGTGGCGCAGGTGACGGGGCTGCGGAGCCGGATGCGCGCCGCGGGGGCGACGTTCAAGGTGGCGAAGAACCGGCTGGCCACGCTCGCCCTGGATGGGACCCGATTCGACGGCATCGTGCCACTGCTGAAGGGACCGACCGCGCTCGCGTGGGCGCCGGACCCGGTGGCGGTGGCCAAGGTGGCGGTCGAGTTCGCCAAGACAAACGACAAGCTCGTCATCCTCGGCGGTGCGCTCGGGACCCAGACGCTGAATGCGGATGGGGTCCGGGCGCTGGCCGAGCTGCCGTCGCTGGACGTTTTGCGTGCGCAGCTGGTGGGGCTCATCGCCACGCCGGCGACCCGCATCGCGGGCGTGCTGCAGGCGCCGGCGGGACAGCTTGCACGGGTCTTCGGGGCCTACGCCAAGAAGGACGAGGTGGACGCCGAGCCCGAGGCCGCCTGAGGCGGTTCCCGGGCAGGGCATCCAGCGGAAAAGTGATCGCGGGTCCGGGAACCGGGCTTGCGCGGAACCACACAGCCTTTATATCAGGAACAATCACATCATGGCCGATCTGTCGAAGCTTGTTGACGAGCTGTCCGCTCTCACCGTTCTCGAGGCTGCCGAGCTGTCGAAGCTCCTCGAGGAAAAGTGGGGCGTGTCCGCTGCGGCGCCGGTCGCCGCGGCTGCCGCGCCCGTCGGCGGTGGCGCTGCCGCCGCCCCGGTGGAGGAGCAGACCGAGTTCACCGTGATCCTCGCCAAGGCCGGCGAGAAGAAGATCAACGTGATCAAGGAGGTCCGCACCATCACCGGCCTTGGGCTGAAGGAAGCCAAGGATCTGGTCGAGGGCGCGCCGAAGCCGGTGAAGGAAGGCGTCAACAAGGAAGACGCCGCCAAGTTCAAGAAGATGCTGGAAGAGCAGGGTGCCTCTGTCGAGATCAAGTAAGCATCTTGTCGCACGGCCGGGTGTCCGGCCGGTAGGATAGGCTGAGCGGGGTGGAAATCAGCAATGGTTTCCGCCCCCTCTGTCGTGGAAGCGCCTTGGTCCCCCGGACGTGTCCGGGCGGGGTCAGGCGCTTGAGGCGTTGCAACCGTCCGCGCGACGCCTCGGCGTCACCAGGATGGAGCCACGGTCCGGGTTCGGCCGGACCACGAACGATGATACCGGCCGAGGGTTCGGCCGGACGTGTGCGGCTGCCGCAGCGTGGCATGTCCCCACCGTCCGCGCAGGGTCCGGAGCCGGCAGGCGACGGGGCAGGACCACACGATGAACGCGATGACCAAATCGTTCACGGGACGCAAGCGCATCCGCAGGAGCTTCGGGCGCATCCCCGAAGTGGCTCCGATGCCCAACCTGATCGACGTGCAGCGCGCTTCCTACGAGGCGTTCCTGCAGATGAACGTCCAGCCCGACAGCCGCACCCCGTCCGGGCTGCAGGAGGTGTTCCGGTCGGTGTTCCCGATCAACGACTTCGCCGGGCGCGGGCGCCTGGAGTTCGTGCACTACGAGCTCGAAGAGCCCAAGTACGACGTCGAGGAGTGCATCCAGCGCGGCATGACCTTTGCCGCGCCGCTCAAGGTGATCCTGCGCCTGATCGTGTGGGACGTGGACGAGGACACCGGCTCGCGCTCGATCCGCGACATCAAGGAGCAGCCCGTCTACATGGGCGACATGCCCCTGATGACGGATAACGGCACCTTCATCATCAACGGCACCGAGCGCGTCATCGTCAGCCAGATGCACCGC
>CAXTMS010000020.1:0-29372 GCA_964245345.1 uncultured Acetobacteraceae bacterium
GGTGGACAGGCTCGCATGCCCCAGCAGCTCCTGGATCGAGCGCAGGTCGGCGCCGTTCTCCAGCAGGTGGGTGGCGAACGAGTGCCGCAGCGCGTGCGGCGTGGCGTGCTCGGGCAGCCCGGCCAGGCGGCGGTAGTCGCGCATCGCCTTTTGCGCCACCGCCGGGTCGAGCCGGTTGCCGCGCACGCCGGGAAACAACGGCGAGTCCGGCGCCGGGTCGGGATGGCGGTTCGCCCAGTGCTGCAGCGCCGACAGCACCGCCGGCAGCAGCGGCACCAGCCGCTCCTTGGCTCCCTTGCCGCGTATCCTGAGCACGGCCCCCTCGGCGGAGGCGCGCGGCAGGTCGCGCAGGTCCAGCGCCAGCGCCTCGCCGATGCGCAGGCCGGCGCCATAGAGCAGGGTGAACAGGGCGCCGTCGCGATGTTCCGCCAGCTCCGTGTGCGCCAGCGAGCCGATCCCGGCGGGTGCGGCCAGGGCGGCGCCCACCGGCAGCGGCCGCGGCAGCGGCACGCGCACCCGTGGCGAGGCCATCAGCCCCGGTGCCGCGTTGTTGACGCCGTGGCGGCGCGACAGGTAGCGGAAGAAGCTGCGCACCGACGACATGCGACGCACCCGGGTGCGGTTCGCCTTGTCGCGGGAATAATCGGCCCGTGCCGCCGCCTCGCGCGCTTCCTCCGCCAGCCAGGCGCGGAAATCCGCCTGGCGCAGCGCCGACAGCGCCAGGAGGTCCGGCTCCGCGCCGAGGTGGAGCGCGAGAAAGCGCAGGAACCGGCCGACGTCGCCGCGATAGGCGGTGACCGTCAGCGCGCTGGCCCGCTTCTCGTCGGCCAGCCAGCCGAGGAACTGGTCCAGCAGCACAACTCCGGACGGGGCGGTGCCGCTCACGGCAGGCTCTCGATCCGTGCCGCCAGCGCCGCCCCCAGGAACGCCAGCGACGCTTCGCCGCCGCTGCCGGCGGTGCCGCCGGTGACGCTGGCCGGCAGCCCGTCCTGCAGCACCTGCGCGTCCCGGCTCGCCAGCGCCAGCAGCATCGGCGGCTGGTCCCGCACGCTCACCCGCAGCAGCGCGTCGTGCGCGGCCATGGGCGCCGCCTCGCCGTGCAGCGACCCGGCGTCGAGCGGCCCGATCCTGACCCGCACGTTGCGCCGCCCGAGCAGGCGCACCACCGTGCCCGGCGGAAGGCTGCGCGCCATCAGCCGCTCCGATAGGCCGTGCGCCGGGCCCTCGACCCAGAGCAGCGCGGAATCGATGCCAAGCAGGCGCGGCAGGTCGCCCGCGACGCATTCGCCCAGATCCGTCGCCCGGATCAGCGCCAGCACCGCTTCGCGCACCCGGTCCGCCAGGCCGAGTGCGGCGCGGCCGGCCTGCAGCACGGTTTCGGCCTGCGCGGTCATGCTGGCCGCCTGCTGCCGCGCCGCGTCGATCATCGCCGCCATGTGGTCGGCCAGGGTGTCGCCGTGCACGCGCCTGGGCGGCGACAGCACCTCGTACAGCTCGGTCTGCGTCGCCAGCCAGTCGGGGTTCTCGGCCAGGAAGCGCGCCACCCGGTCTTCCTCGGTGTCGCGCGCCGGGCCGGTCTCATTGTCCATGGTGCCGATCGCTCCCATTCTGGAGCAGACCGCCCGCACTGGATGCAATTCTGTCCGTCACGCGTATCACGCCGCAGAGCTTAGACCTCCCGGCCGCAGCGGCAAGCCGCGCCGGTGCTTCGCGTTCCGGCGCGCCCCGGGCCGGCGTCGGACGGGTTTCGGTGCTGCTGCCGTACCCGTTCGCCGGCGCGTTCGACTATGCCCATCCCGCGTCCCTGGCGCTGCAACCGGGCGACGTGGTGCTGGTGCCGCTTAACCGTCGTGCCGAGGTGGGGGTAGTGTGGGACCCGCCGGACGGGCTTCCGGCCGACCTTCTCGCACCCGGCGCGGCCCCGGTGCCGGATGGCAAGCTGAAGCCGGTGTCCGCGCTGCTCGACGTGCCGCGCATGCCGGAAAGCCTGCGCCGCTTCGTCGACTGGGTCGCCGGCTACACCCTGACCCCGCCCGGACTGGTGCTGGCGATGGCGCTGCGCATCAACGCGGCGCAAGCGCTGCCGGTCACCACCGGCTGGGTCCGCTCCGGCAGCAACTCGGCCACCGCACGCTCCACCCCGGCGCGGAGCCGCGTGCTGCAGGCGCTGGCCGACGGCGTGCCGCGCGGCACCGCGGAGCTGGCCCGGCTGGCCGGGGTCGGCGCCGGGGTGGTGCGCGGCATGGCCGAGGCCGGGCTGCTGCGCGAACAGGAGATCGCCGCCGCCGCCCCGTTCGGCCGGCCGGATCCGGACCATGCCGGCGCGGTGCTGTCGGCCGACCAGGACGCGGTGGCGGCGGGCCTGCGCGGCCTGGTGCAGGCGCGCCGGTTCCAGGCGGCGCTGCTCGACGGCGTCACCGGCTCGGGCAAGACCGAGACCTACCTGGAAGCGGTGGCGGCGTGCCTGGCCGAAGGGCGCCAGGCGCTGGTGCTGCTGCCGGAGATCGCGCTGTCGTCGCAATGGCTGCAGCGCTTCGCGCGCCGGTTCGGGGTGGAGCCGGCGGTGTGGCATTCCGACCTCGGCTCCAAGCGCCGGCGCATCACCTGGCGCGCGGTGGCCGGCGGCGAGGCCCCGGTGGTGGTGGGCGCGCGCTCGGCCTTGTTCCTGCCGTTCCCCGACCTCGGCCTGGTGGTCGTCGACGAGGAGCACGAGACCGCGTTCAAGCAGGAGGACGGCGTCACCTACCATGCCCGCGACATGGCGGTGGTGCGGGCGCGGCTGGCGGGGGCGCCGGTGCTGCTGGTGTCGGCGACGCCGAGCCTGGAAACCTTGTCCAACGTCGAGACCGGCCGCTACCGGCACTTCTCGCTCGGCCGGCGCCACGCTGGGGCGCAACTGCCGCAGGTGGCCGCCTTGGACCTGCGCGACCATCCGCCCGAGCGCGGCCGCTTCCTGTCGCCGCCGCTGATCGCGGCGGTGTCGGACACGCTGCACCGCCACGAGCAGGCGATGCTGTTCCTCAACCGGCGCGGCTACGCCCCGCTCACCCTGTGCCGCGCCTGCGGCCTGCGCATCCAGTGCCCGAACTGCACCGCCTGGCTGGTGGAGCACCGCGCCCGACGCCAGCTCAGCTGCCACCATTGCGGCCACACCGAGGCGGTGCCGGTGCACTGCCCGTCCTGCCGCGCCGAGAACAGCCTCACCCCGATCGGCCCGGGCGTGGAGCGGATCACCGAGGAAGCGCGCGCCACCTTTCCCGATGCCCGCATCCTGGTGATGGCCAGCGACACCCTGCCTGGCCCCAACGCCGCCGCGGAGGCGGTGCGACGCATCGCCGAGCGCGAGGTGGACCTGGTGATCGGCACCCAGATCGTCGCCAAGGGCTGGCACTTTCCCGGCCTGACCCTGGTCGGCGTGGTGGATGCCGATCTCGGCCTCGCCGGCGGGGACCTGCGCGCCGCCGAGCGCACCGTGCAGCTGCTGCACCAGGTGGCCGGCCGCGCCGGCCGCGCCGAGCAGCCGGGCCGGGTGCTGCTGCAAACCTACAGCCCGGAGCACCCGGTGATGCAGGCGCTGGTGGCCGGCGACTTCGCCCGCTTCATGGAGCGGGAGGCCGAGCAGCGGCGCCCCGGTTATTGGCCGCCGTTCGGCCGGCTGGCGGCGCTGATCGTCAGTGCCGACACCGCCGAGGATGCCGACCGGGCGGCCGCGGCGCTCGGCCGCAGCGCGCCCATGGGGGAAGGGCTGCAGGTGCTGGGTCCGGCACCGGCGCCGCTGGCGATCCTGCGCGGCCGGCACCGTCGCCGCCTGCTGCTGCGCACCCGCCGCGACGTCGCGGTGCAGCCGATCCTGCGCCACTGGATGGGCGCCTGGCGCGCCCTGGCCCCGACGGTGCCGCGCTCGGTGCAGGTGGACGTCGACGTCGATCCGGTGTCGTTCCTATGAACAACGTTCACGTGAACGTTGTTCATACCGGATCCACCGGGATCTAGTCCTCGTGCTTGCGGTGGCCACGGCCGGATTGCGTTTTTTCCGCCCCGACGCCCGCGGCGTGCTGCTTTTCCAGCGTGCCGGCGGTGGCGGTGCTGGTGTTGTCGCCCGCGACCGCGCCCTCGACCGCTGCCTTGGAGGCGGCGCCCTTGGCCGCGCCGGCGCCTTCGGTCGGCGCCGCGGCCGGGCCGCCCTCGGGAACGGCGTCGCCCGGCTTGGCGTGGTGGCCCTTCACCGTGCCGTGGCTGGTGACCTTGTCGCTGCCTTCGTGCTTGCTCATCGTCTTGTCCCCTCCGTCGGCGTCGCCGTTCAACCCGACGGGGCCGGGGGAGTTGCGTTCAAGGCGGGGCCGAGACCGGCCCGCCACAGCGGGGGAGACCGGCATGGAACCGTTCAAGGTGGCCTGGGACGACGCGACCGTGGAGCGCCTCCGTGCGCAGCTGCGCGGCTTTCGCCTGCCGCCGACGCCGGACGGGGCGGGATGGCGCTACGGTTGCGATCCGGACGTGCTGCGCGACCTGTGCGCGTACTGGGCCGACGGCTTCGATTTCCGCGCCGCCGAGGCGGAGCTGAACCGTTTGCCCCAGGTGCGGCACCGGGTGGAGGACATCGACCTCCATGCCGTGCACCTGGTCGGCGAGGCGGAAGGGCGCCGGCCGCTTCTGCTCAGCCATGGATGGCCGGGCTCGGTGTACGAGTTCTGGCAGGTGGCCGAGCCGCTGGCGTTCCCGTCCCGACACGGCGGCCAGGCCGCGGACGCGTTCGACCTGGTGATCCCGTCGCTGCCGGGATACGGCTTCTCCGGCAAGCCCGCGTCGCCGATCGGCGCGCGCAGCACCGCGCGGCTGTTCGACCGGCTGATGCGCGAGGGCTTCGGCTACAACCGGTATCTGGCCCAGGGCGGCGACTGGGGGGCCGGCGTCAGCGCCTGGCTGGCGCTGGAGCATGCGGCATCGATCCGCGCCATCCACCTCAACTACCTGCTGGTGCAGCCGGACGCGGAGCCGGAGACCGACGAGGAGAAAGCCTGGAAGCAGGCGTTCACCGACGCGGAACAGGCGCTCGGCGCCTATGCCCAGCTGCAGCGGAGCCGGCCGTCCTCGCTGAACTACGCGGTCGCCGACAACCCGGCGGCGCAGGCGGCCTGGATCGTGGAACGGTTCCACGACTGGGCCGACCTGCGCGAGAAACCGTTCGAGACGGTGTTTCCCCGCGACCGGCTGCTGACCAACCTCATGATCTACGTCGCCAACGATGCCTTCCCGACCTCGACCTGGTACTACGCGGCCGCCGAGGCGGAAGGGGTGCGCAGGATGCCGCCGGGCCGGCGCGTCACGGTGCCCACCGCGTTCGCCGCCTATCCCGATCCGCGCTCGCCGACGCCGCCGCGCTCCTGGGTCGAGCGCGGCTACGCCCTGACGCGCTGGACCGAGCAGCCGCGCGGCGGGCATTTCGCCGCGATGGAGGCGCCCGACCTGTTCGTGGAGGACCTGCGCGCCTGGGCGCGCGCGCTGCCTCCGGACTGAACCGGCCGGGACGGGGCCTTCAGAAGAAGCGGCCGACCAGGTTCTCCAGCCGCTCCTGCCCGCCGGAGCGCGGCTGCGGCGACAGGTTCTGCTGTTCCGCCCGGGCGGCGATCGACTCCAGGGTCTGGCCGCCGCCCAGCATGTCGCGCGCCGCGTCGGTATCCCAGCCGGCGTAGCGCTGCTTCAGCGCCTGCTCCAGTTGTCCGTCCTCGGTCATGGCGGCGGCGATCAGGAAGGCGCGGGCGCAATGGTCGATGGCGCCGACATGGGCGTGCAGGAGGTCGGCCGGGTCGATCGACTGCCGCCTGATCTTGGCGTCGAAGTTGCAGCCGCCGAGCCCGAGGCCGCCCGCCCTGATGACGTGATACAGCGCCATCGCCGTGTCCTGCAGGCTGTTGGGGAACTGGTCGGTGTCCCAGCCCAGCAGCGGGTCGCCGCGGTTGAGGTCGAGCGAGCCGAGGATGCCGAGGCTGGCCGCGGTGGCGATCTCGTGCTCGAAGCTGTGCCCGGCCAGAAGCGCGTGGTTGGCCTCCAGGTTCACCTTGACCTCGCGCTCGAGGCCGTAGCGCTTGAGGAAGCCGTACACGGTCGCGGTGTCGAAGTCGTACTGGTGCGCGGTGGGCTCCTTGGGCTTCGGCTCGATCAGGATCTGGCCGGCGAAGCCGATCCTGTGCTTGTACTCGACCACCAGCGACAGGAACCGGCCCAGCTGGTCGACCTCGCGGGACAGGTCGGTGTTCAGCAGCGTTTCGTAGCCTTCGCGGCCGCCCCACAGCACGTAGTTGTCGCCGCCGAGCGCCAGCGTCGCGTCCATGCAGTGCTTCACGGTGGCGGCGCTGAAGGCGAACACGTCCGGATCGGGGTTGGTGGCGGCGCCGGCCATGAAGCGGGGATGGCTGAACAGGTTGGCCGTGCCCCACAGCAGCTTGGTGCTCGAGCCCTGCATCTTGAGGCCGAGGTAGTCGACCATCTCGCGGAAGTTGCGCAAGGCGGTGTTGAGGTCGTCGCCGTCGGGTGCCACGTCGCGGTCGTGAAAGGTGTAGAACGGCACGTCCAGCACGCGGAACAGGTCGAACGCGGCGTCGGCCTTGTCGCGGGCACCCCCCATCGGGTCGGGGTTGCGCATCCACGGGCGCACGAGGGTGGGCGCGCCGAACGGGTCGCTGCCGTTCATCGCCAGGCTGTGCCAGTACGCGACGGCGAAGCGCAGGTGGTCGCGGAGCGGCCGGCCGAGCACCATGCGGTCGGCGTCGTAGTAGCGGTAGGACAGCGGGTCGTCGCTGTCCGGACCGGTGAAGCGGACCGTTTCGAGGTCGCTGAACAGGGTGGTGGTGGCCATGGCGGGTTCTTTCAGTAGAGCCGGGCAACAGGGTCGGGCAGGTGGTCGCGGTTCCCGGTCAGGGAACGTTGTCGCGAAGGAAGATCTGGGTGCGCACCGGCCTGGGCAGGAACGAGTCGGTGCGCGCCAGGGCACGCAGGGCCGCCACCGCGTTCTCGACCTCCTGCTCCTGGTCCTGGTGCAGCACGGCGGTAAAGGTTCCGGACAGCAGGGCGTCGCGCGCGTGCGCGGTGAGCTCGTGCGCCACCACCACAGGCGCCGGCGCACGGGCGTCGGCGCGCAGGGCGGCGATGATGCCGCGGTTGCCGGCGCCGGCGCTGTAGATCCCGAGCAGGTCCGGATGCCGGCGCAGCATGCGCGCGGCGAGCGGCCCGGTCACGGCGCTGTCGTCCAGCCCCTCGACCGTCGGCAGCAGGGAAAGGTGCGGGAACTCGCGTCGAAGCACCTGCTCGAAGCCGAGCCTGCGGTCGGCATGGTCGTGCAGCGTCATCCGGCCGACGAACAGGCCGATGCTGCCGCGCCCGCTGGCCGTCATGTGGGTGCCGGTCATGCGGCCGATCAGGGAAGCGGCCACGCGTCCCGCCGCCGTGTTGTCGATGCCCAGGAACAGGCTCCGCCGTGATGGCGACACGTCCGACACAAGGGTGACGACCGGGATGTTCTTCTCCACCAGCCGGTCGATCTCGTGCCGCACCGACGGCGACTCCACCGCCACCACCGCCACCCCGTCGCATTCGGCGCCGTCGAGCGAGGACAGCAGGGCGGCGAGGGCGGCGTCGTCGAGGGCGGCGTACTCCACGGTGCGCACCAGCACGCGCTGGTCCGCCAGGGTGGCGGCAGCGGCGGCGATGGTGTCGTGCAGCGCGTTCATGAAGCTGTTGGTGCCGCGTCCGGGCAGCACGAACAGGTAGCGCTCGCGCTTGCGCGTCGCGAGCCCGGCGGCGAAGGCGTCGCGCCGGAACCCGAGCCTGTTGATCGCCGCCTGCACCCGTTCCACCGTGGCCGGGCGGACACCCTTGCGCCCGTTCAGCACCCGGTCGACCGTGGCCAGGCTGACGCCGGCGGAGGCCGCGACCTCGAAAACGGTGACCTTGGGCATGCCTTTCCCCCGGTGGCGGAGATAGAACCCGGTTTTGAGGCACGTCAATCAAAAACGCCGGTGCGCCATGGAAGACGGGAAGCGGGCGCAGCAGCGATCCGGCAGGAACCGGGCGACTTGCTGCGACGCAACAATCTGGCGGGCATAGATCGGGTCCGCAGGGTGAGCATTTGATCCCGGCGACGGCACATGTTGTGTGCGAGCCGTAACGAGAATGCGCCGCGCGACGGGTCCGGCGGCTTCCCCTTGCCTTACGTGCAGCAATTTGCTTTCGTCGCGGCAATGTCGATGACGAGGTGGCCGTGCGGCCGCCGGCAGCGGCAACTGACCGGCCTGTCCAGGCTGTCCCCGGACAAGACCGGCGCAACGGAGGAATCATTCGTGTCGCATCTTCCCAACCGGATCGCGTTCGGCGGCTCGGGCCTCACGCGTCGGCTGCTGGCCGGCGCCGCCCTGTCGATGGGCCTGGCCGCGCTCGTGCCGGCCGCGGCGCACGCCAACGCGGCGCATCCCAAGATCGGCTTCTCCATCGACGACCTGCGCCTGGAGCGCTGGGCGCATGACCGCGACTATTTCGTCGCCGCCGCCAAGGCGCTTGGCGCCACCGTCAACGTCCAGTCGGCGGACGCCAGCGAAAGCCGGCAGAACGCGCAGATCGAGAACCTGATCTCGCGCGGCATGGACGTGATCGTGATCGTGCCGTTCAACGGCAAGGTGCTCGGCAACGTCATCAACGAGGCCAAGCAGGCCGGCATCAAGGTCATCTCCTACGACCGGCTGATCCTCGACTCCAACATCGACGCCTATGTGTCGTTCGACAACGTGCGCGTCGGCCACATGCAGGCGCAGGGCGTGGTGAACGCGGCGCCCACCGGCAACTACTACCTGCTGGGGGGTGCTCCCACCGACAACAATTCCAAGCTGCTGCGCCAGGGCCAGATGCAGGTGCTGCAGCCTCTGGTCGACAACGGCAAGATCAAGATCGTCGGCTCGCAGTTCGTGCCGGAATGGAGCGCCACCACCGCGCTGTCCGACACCGAGAACGCGCTCACCGCCAACCACAACAACATCCAGGGCATCGTCGCCTCCAACGACGCCCTGGCCGGCGGCGCGATCCAGGCGCTGGGCGCGCAGGGGCTCGCGGGCAAGACCGCCGTGTCCGGCCAGGACGCCGACCTCGCCGCGGCACAGCGGATCGAGAAGGGCACCCAGACCATGACGGTGTACAAGCCGCTGAAGCTGATCGCGTCCACGGCGGCGAAGATGGCGGTGCAGCTCGCCAAGGGCCAGACGCCCACCTACAACAGCAAGATCAACAACGGGCAGAAGGACGTCGACACCGTTCTGCTGACCCCGATCGCGCTGACCAAGAGCAACGTCGACCGCTTGGTCACGGATGGCTACTTCACCCAGGCGCAGATCAACGGCCAGTAGCACCGGATCGAGCCTGCGACGCGGGCCGGATCGCCTCGTGCGGTCCGGTCCCGACCGCCTCCCTGGACGCTGAAGGGTTGGGATGATGTCCGAGTACTTGCTGGAGATGCGGGGCATCACCAAGGACTTTTCCGGCGTCAAGGCGCTGGACGGCATCGACCTGCGCGTCCGGCCAGGGGAATGCGTCGGCCTGTGCGGCGAGAACGGCGCCGGCAAGTCGACGATGATGAAGGTGCTGTCGGCGGTGTATCCGTACGGCACCTGGGGCGGCAGCATCCTGTGGGAAGGCCGCGAGCTGCGCTGCGCTTCCATCCGCGACACCGAGGATGTCGGCATCGTCATCATCCACCAGGAGCTGATGCTGATCCCGCAGCTGTCGGTGGCGGAGAACATCTTTCTCGGCCGCGAGCCGCGTGCGCGGGGCGGGCTGATCGACTTCGACCGCATGATCATCGACGCGTCCAAGCTTCTGGCGGGCCTGCGCATGGGCCACATCAACGTGGCGATGCCGGTGTCGAACTACGCCGGCGGCGAGCAGCAGCTGATCGAGATCGCCAAGGCGCTGAGCAAGAACGCCCGGCTGCTGATCCTGGACGAGCCGACCTCGTCGCTGACCAAGTCCGAGACCGCGATCCTGCTGCGGCTGGTCCGGGACCTCAAGGCGCGCGGCACCGCCTGCGTCTACATCTCGCACAAGCTGGAGGAGATCGAGGAGATCGCCGACACCGTCACGGTGATCCGCGACGGCCGCTACATCGGCGACGCGCCGATGCGCGACATGACCACCGGCGACATCATACGCATGATGGTCGGCCGAGACATGACCAACCTGTTCCCGCGCGAGGAGCACCCGATCGGCGAGGTGGTGTTCGAGGCGGTCGGCATCACCTGCCTGGACCCGGAGAACAGGGAGCGCAGGCGGGTCGACAACGTGTCGTTCTCCTTGCGGAAGGGCGAGATCCTGGGCGTCGCCGGCCTGGTCGGCGCCGGGCGCACCGAGATGGTGAGCGCGCTGTTCGGCGCCTATCGCGGGCCGCATTCCGGTGAGGTGCGGCTCGACGGCAAGCGCATCTCGGTGCGCACGCCGCAGGAGGCGGTGCGCCAGGGCCTGTGCATGGTGCCCGAGGACCGCAAGGCGCACGGCATCGTGCCGGGGCTGGGCGTCGGCTACAACATCACCCTGTCTGTGCTGGACAGCTTCACCAATGCCGGGCTGATCGACGAGAACCGGGAGTTCTCCACCATCGGCGAGGCGATCAGGCGCCTGCGCATCAAGACCGCGAGCCCGGTGCTGCCGATCTCCAACCTGTCGGGCGGCAACCAGCAGAAGGCGGTGATCTCCAAGATGCTGGAGCCCAAGCCCCGCGTGCTGATCCTGGACGAGCCGACCCGCGGCGTCGACGTCGGCGCCAAGTACGAGATCTACCGCCTGATGTTCTCCCTGGTGCGGGACGGCATGTCGATCATCATGGTCTCGTCCGAGCTGCCCGAGGTGATGGGCATCAGCGACCGGGTGCTGGTGATCGGCGAGGGCGAGCTGCGCGGCGACTTCATCAACGACGACACCCTGACCCAGGAGCGGATCCTGACCGCGGCGATCACGCCGCTGCGTCGCGCCGCCTGAAGGGAGCCCGTATCATGACCGAGACCACCTCCATCGCCCCGGGCCCCGACGCTATCGCAGCCGCCCAGGGCGAGCGTCGGCGCACCCTCAAGCTCGAGCACTTCAAGGGCGCGTTCGCGCGCTACAAGATCCTGGCCCTGGTGGTGGCGATCGCGATCATCTGGGCCTTGTTCACCGAGCTGACCCAAGGCGACTTCCTCACCGCGCGCAACCTGTCCAACCTGCTTCGCCAGATGGCGATCAACGGCATGGTGGCGTCGGGCATGGTGTTCGTCATCATTTCCGGCGAGATCGACCTGTCGGTGGGCTCGCTGCTCGGGCTGACCGGCGGCCTCGCCGCGATCTTCGACGTGACCTACCACCTGCCGTTGTTCGTCAACATCCCGCTGGTGATGCTGCTGGGCGCCATGGTCGGCGCCTTCAACGGCTACTGGGTGGCGTTCCTGCGCGTGCCGTCCTTTATCGTCACCCTGGCCGGGTTCCTGGCCTTCCGCGGCGTGGTGCTGGGCCTCACCGGCGGCGTCACCATCGCCCCGGTGTCGAGCGCGCTGGTGTCGGTGAGCCAGAGCTACCTGCCCGACGTCGCCGGCTACGCGCTGGGCGTGCTGGTGTTCGCGGTGCTGGCCTACACCGCCCTGCGCAGCCGCACCAAGCGGGCGGAGTACGGCCTGCCGGTGCCGTCGCTCGGCGTCGACCTGGGCAAGCTCGCCGTCGCCGCGGTGGTGATCGCCGGGTTCTTCGCCATCCTGGACGCGTATCGCGGCG
Organism: uncultured Acetobacteraceae bacterium; assembly: GCA_964245345.1. Taxonomy (GTDB): domain Bacteria; phylum Pseudomonadota; class Alphaproteobacteria; order Acetobacterales; family Acetobacteraceae; genus Lichenicola. The sequence goes on from CAXTMS010000020.1 coordinate 11,779, forward strand.
TGCCGCTGCCTGTGCTGATCGTGCTGGTGCTGCTGGGCGCGTTCACGGTGATGGCCCGCCGCACCGTGTTCGGCCGGCGCATCTACGCCGTGGGCGGCAACCTGGAAGCGACGCGGCTGTCCGGCGTCAACGTGCAGGTGGTCAAGCTGCTGGTGTTCATGCTGATGGGCGCGATGGCGGCCCTGGCCGGGATCGCCACCACCGCGCGCCTCGCCGCCGGCTCGCCGTCGGCCGGCACCGGGCAGGAGCTGGACGCGATCGCCGCCTGCATCATCGGCGGCACCTCCATGCGCGGCGGCGCCGGCACCGTGTTCGGCGCGCTGATCGGCGCGCTGATCATCGCCACCCTGGACAACGGCATGTCCATGCTGGGCGTCGACACCTTCTGGCAGATGATCGTGAAGGGGCTGATCCTGCTGCTGGCGGTGTGGCTCGACGTGGCGACCAGCACCAAGCGCTGATCCCGCACCCCTCGACCGGCGGGCGATCAGGCGGCATGCTGCGCCGCATGACTGTCATAACACGATCGCCCTTGTCGCTGCTGCTCGTCGCCGGGACCGCCCTGGCCGGGATGGTCCCGGCGGCGGCGTCCGCCGCGTCCGCCCCCCTGCACCTGTTCGTCCAGGTGGCGGCGTCGCCGGACGGCAGCAGGATCGCGTCGCTCGAGGCCGACCAGCCGGCGGACGAGGGCGTGGATCCCAGCCTGGCCATCGTGATCCGGCCCGCTTCCGGCCAGAACGCGGCCGTCACCGTGCGGCTGCCCTGCCAGGGCCCGGACTGCGTGCCCTCGTCGCTGGCCTGGTCGCCGGACGGCCGCCGGCTCGCCTTCGCGCTCAGGCAGCCGAAGGGGGCGCACCGCTTCGTGTACGCGGTGGGGGCGGACGGCACCGGGCTGACCCGGCTGCTGGAGTTCGACGGCACGCTGCAGGGCCTGCGCTTCGGTGCGGACGGGACGCTGGCGGTGCTGGCGACGGCGGGCGCGCACAAGGAGCCCGGCGCCACCCAGGCGGCGGCGAAGATGACCGGCGAGATCGGCGTCAACGAGGACGAGCAGCGCATCGCCACGGTCCGCAACGGCGCCCTGCACTACGAGTCGCCGGCAGACCTCTACGTCTACGAGTACGACTGGCGTCCCGACCCGGCGCAGCCCGGCCATGCCCGCTTCGTCGCCACCGCGGCGCACGGCAACGGCGACAACAACTGGTGGGTGGCGAAGCTGTACCGGGTCGAGGCCGGGCGGGCGGACGTGCTGTACGCGCCGCCGCAGCGACAGCAGCTGGCCAGCCCGGTGGTGTCGCCGGACGGGCGCACGCTCGCCTTCATCGGCGGCATCATGAGCGACTTCGGCTCCACCGGCGGCGACGCGTTCCGGCTGGCGCTGGACACCGCGCCGGCCAACCCGCCGGTGCTGCAGAACCTGGTGCCGAACCTGCGGGCCAGCATCACGGCACTCACCTGGTCCTGCGGCGACGGGCTGACCGCGGCCGCGCTGGCCGGGTCGAAGGACGAGGTGCTGTCGCTGGGCGGGGCGGACGCGCAGCGGGTGCTGTGGTCCGGCGAGGAAACCTTGTCCACGCAGCGCGGGCATTACGGCGTGTCCTGCGGCGGCAACACCATGACGGCGATCCACCAGAGCTTCACACGGGCGCCGGAGCTGGAGGTCCACGACGCCGGCGGGTGGCGCGACCTCACCCGCAGCAACGCGCGACAAGGCGTGCCCGCCACCGCGCGCAGCATCACCTGGCGCGACGACCAGTTCGACGTGCAGGGCTGGCTGCTGTCGCCCAAGGGCGTGTCGGACGACCTGAACGGGCCGAAGGGGCCGATGATCGTGTCGGTGCATGGCGGCCCGTCTGCGGCCAACATCCCGAACTACCTCACCGGGCGCGGCGAGGAGCTGTTCCTGCTCGAGGCCGGCTACCGCGTGTTCCTGCCCAACCCGCGCGGCTCGTTCGGCCAGGGCGAAGCGTTCACCGCCGCCAACGTGCGCGATCTCGGCCATGGCGACCTGCGCGACATCCTGAGCGGGATCGACGCGGTGGAGCGCACGGTGCCGGTGGACGACCACCGGCTGGGCCTGACCGGCTACAGCTATGGCGGCTACATGACCATGTGGGCGGTGACGCAGACCAACCGCTTCCGCGCCGCGGTGGCCGGCGCCGGCGTGTCGGACTGGCAGAGCTACTACGGCGAGAACGGCATCGACCAGTGGATGATCCCGTTCTTCGGCGCGTCGGTGTACGACGACCCGGCGATCTACGCCAAGTCCTCGCCGATCACCTTTATCCGCCAGGTGCGGACGCCGACCTTCGAGTTCGTGGGCGATGCCGACGTCGAGTGCCCGATGCCGCAGACGCAGGAGTTCTACCACGCGCTGCACACGCTGGGCGTGCCGACCGAGTTCGTGGTGTATGCCGGCCAGGGCCACGGCTTGCGCGACCCCAAGGACCAGGCCGACGCGCGCCGCCGCACCCTGGCCTGGTTCGCCAAGTATCTCGGCGCGTCCTAGCCCCGGGCCGGCGCCTCCGGCCGGCGCGCCCACATGCCCGACATCGCGGTCTCGAACTGCCGGGCGAAGCGGTTTCCGTCGAACAACGGCGAGGCCAGCACCTGCGCGCGCAGGCCGCGCCGCAGCCGCGCCAGTTGGTCGAGGTCGGAGGTGAGCCGGACCGCCCTGGCCACGTAGTCGTCCGCGTCCTCCGCCAGCCAGTCCGGCAGGCCGGCGTTGCGCAGGATGGTTTCGCCGACGCGCGACAGGAAGCGGTCGCCGCTGCGCGCCAGCACCGGCACGCCCATCCACAGCGCCTCGAAGCTGGTGGTGCCGCCGGGAAACGGGAACGGGTCCAGCGCCACGTCGATGCGGTGGTAGGCGCGCAGGTATTCCAGCCGCGACGACGCTTGTTCCAGCAGCAGCCGATCCCCGTTGATCCCGTGCGCGGCGAAGCGCGCGCGCAGCGCCGCGCACACCTCCGCGTCCCGGAGCGGCGGCGCCTTGAGCATCAGGCGGCTGTCCGGCATCGCGTGCAGCAGCCGGGCCCAGATGGCGACCACGGCGTCGTTGACCTTGGCCAGGGTGTTGAAGCAGCCGAACGTGATCGATCCGCGTGTTCGTGCCGGCAGCGGGGAAACCTCCACCGCCAGCGCCGGGGCGGAGAAGCAGTAGTAGATGTTCGGAAGCGGCCATGCCTGCTCGACGAACTCGCCCGACGAGCCGGGCGGCGACACGGTCGGATCGGCGAGGACGTAGTCGATCTCGGCCAGGCCGGTGGTCGCGACGTATCCGAGCCATGCCGCCTGCACCGGGGCCGGCCGCCAGCTGAACACGGGCAGCCTGTTCCCGGCGGTATGCCCGGACAGGTCCAGCAGGACCTGCACCTCCTGCGCATGGATCGCGCGTGCCGCCGCTTCGTCGTCCAGTTCGGCGATCGGCCGCCAGACGGCGAAGCGGGGCCTGATCCGCGCGGTCAGCTCGTCCGCGGCGTCCGTGGTCGGAAAGGCCAGAAACGTGATCCGCGCCGGGTCGGCGTGGCCCAGCAGGTTCTCGAGGAAGTAGCCGACCGGATGGTTGCGCAGGTCGCCCGACACCAGGCCGACCCGGATCGGCCCGGATGCCGGCCCGGGATGCCGGCCGGCGAGCCGGCGCGTCGCGCGCGCGGCGGAAAGGGCGCCAAAGGCGGATGCCATGCTGCGCATGGCCTCCGGCGTTCCGCCCGGGCGGTAGTTCTCGGCCAGCAGCCGGTTCGACCGCAGAACGAGATCGTCCGGCCTGAGGCGCACGGCGTCGTCATAGGCGGCGCACGCTTCCTCGATGTGCCCGCAATCGCGCAGCGCGTTTCCCAGCGTGTTGCAGGCATCCGCATCGGGCTTGAGGGCGATGGACCTGCGCAGGCACCGGATCGCCTCGTTTATCCGCCATTGCCGCGCCAGGGCGTTGCCCAGGTTGTAATGGTTGTCGGCACGGTCGGGTCGCAGCGCCGTCGCCCTGCGGAAGCAGGCGATCCCCTCGTCGGGCTGCCCGAGCGCGGTCAGGATGCTGCCGAGGTTGGTGCAGGCCGAAGCGTGGGTGGGCTGCAGCGCGACCACGTGGCGCAGGCACCGGACGGCCTGGTCGAGATGGCCGAGTGCCGCGTGGGCGTTGCCCAGGTTGTAGTGGAACTCCGCCCGCGTGTTGTCGAGCGCGATCGCCTCGCTGATCAGCTCCACCGCCTGGTCGTGGCGGCCGAGCCGGTGAACCAGCACACCCAGCAGGTGCAGGGCCTGCGGATGCCGGGGATCGGCGCGCAGGATGCGGCGGTAAAGCGCCTCCGCGTCCGAAAGGCGCCCGGCCTGGTGGTGCCGGACCGCGTCGGCGAGCAGTCCTGCCAAGCCCGGCGCCGCGCGTCCGCCCTGGGCCCTGCGCTGCTGCCGGTTCATGCGGGCGTCGCGGCTGTGTCACCCGGCCTGCAGCCGGGATGCTTGGTCAATGGCTGGCCGGCGGCACGTTGCCGTCCGGCGGGTAGGCCGGCAGCAGCGGCGGCGGCGGCGCCACCTTGTGCGGCGCCTGCGCCAGCTGGTCCAGCAGGGTCTTCACCCCGGTCTCGAGCTGGATGTCGTGGTCGGCGAGGCCCTCACCCGGCACGTCCTCGACTTCGATGTCGGGGTCCACGCCGTGGTTCTCGATCACCCATTGGCCGTCGGTGCCGTACAGGCTGTGCTCCGGCACGGTGATGGAGCCGCCGTCGAGCAGGGCCCAGTTGCCGCGTATGCCGCGCACGCCGCCCCATGTGCGGGTGCCGACGAGCTTGCCCAGGCCGTACTTGCGGAAATAGTACGGGAAGATGTCGCCGTCCGAGGCGGAATAATGGTTCATCAGCACCACCTTCGGCCCGTCCAGCAGCTCCTGCGGCGTTTCCTGCGCGGCACGCTCCCGGTTGGTGCCCATGCCCACCAGCACCCGGCGCAGCCGTTCCAGCACGATCTGGTCGATGAAGCCGCCGTTGTTCCAGCGGTCGTCGACGATCAGCGCCTGGCGGTCCAGCTGGGCGTAGAACTGGCGGATGAACTGCTCCATCCCCAGGGACTCCATGTCCGACAGGTAGACGTAGCCGATCCGGCCGCCGGACAGCCGGTCCACCTTGTCGCGGTTGTGGTCGATCCACCACTGCTCGCGCACGTGCAGCTCGTTGACCAGAGGCTGCACCGTCACGTCATGCCGGCCGCCGTTGGCGGCGCTCGACACGGTCAGCGTGATCGGGCCGGACAGCCCCACGAACAGGCTGTACGGGTTGGTTGGCGCCTTCAGCTCCTGCCCGTCCACCGCGAGGAGGTAGTCCCCTTCGTGCACGCCCAGGCCGGGCTCGGTCAGCGGGCTGCGGTACTCGGGCCGCGTGTTGTCCCCGGGGTAGATCCTGGCGAAGCGGTAGCGGCCGGAGGCGGCGTCGAGCGCGTAGTCGACGCCGAGCAGCGGGGTCGCGACCGGCTCGGTGCGGTCCTCGTCGCCGCCGGTGGTGACATAGGTGTGCGAGTTGCCGAGCTCGCCCTGCATCTCGCCGATCAGGAAGGTCAGGTCCTCGCGCGAGCCGAGCAGCGGCAGCAGGCGGGCGTAGCTGTCGTGCACCGCCTGCCAGTTGTCGCCGTTCATCGCGCTGTTGAAGAACAGGTCGCGCTCCAGCCGCCACGCGTTCTCGAACATTTCCGCCCATTCCTGCCGCGGCTCGACCCGGAGGCGCAGCTCGTCGAGCTTGAGCACGTGGTCGTTGTTGTGCCCGGGCTTGGCGTCGGAAACGTGCCAGGCGTGGCCGAGCTTGTACAGCACCCGCGTGCCGTCGGCGGACAGGGCGTAGGTGTCGCTGCCTTCGACCACCACCTCGTCCTTGCGGGCGGCGGTGTCGAACACGTGCAGCGCGGGCTTCTCGCCGGGCAGGTTGCCCTCGATCAGCGACGGCGCCTCGGTCTGGTAGAAGATCCGCCCGCCGCGCATGTCGACCGCGTCGATGTTCGCGGGCGGCACCGGCACCGGCACCGCGCGCTGCATCAGCCCGTCGAGGTCGACGTGGATCGGCGCCGACACCCCGGCCGCGACGGGCGGGGCATCCGGATCGTGCGCGTCGTGTCCGGGCGGCTTCGCCTGCGCCGGCTGCTCCGGCTTCGGCGGCGGCGCGCCCTCGTCGGATTGCGGCGCGAACGGGGACGGGGTTCCGGCGGCAAGCGTCGCCATGTAGAGCCCGTCCGACTTCAGCGTGGCGATGTTGAACTCGCTGTTCGAGAAGGTCGGCAGCTCGTGCCGGCTGGACACGAACAGCAGGTACTTGCCGTCCGGCGAGAACACCGGGTCGAAGTCGCTGGCCGTCGGCGCGCTGACGATCGTGTCCCGGCTGCCGGCGATCTCGTACAGGTGGATCTCGCGTTGCTGGTGGTTGCGGATCGTGCTGTAGGCGAGCCACTTGCCGTCCGGCGAAAAGGACGGGTCGTGGATCTCGCGCTCCGCGTCCTGCGCCACCTTGCGCGGCTCGGCGCCGTCGGTGGTGACCAGCCAAAGGTCGTGGTTGCCGTCCGGCACCGCCAGCGTGCGGCCGTCCGGGGACCAGACCGGGGTGTAGTAGAACCCGGTGGGGAAGTGGGTGAGACGCGTTTCCGGGCCGCCGGTGGCCGGGCGGATCGCGAGCTGCTGTTCGCCGCTCGCGTCGGTGGTGTAGGCCAGCGTCTTCCCGTCCGGCGACCAGGCCGGATGGTCCTCGTCGGCATTGCTGGTGCGGGTGATGTCGCGGATCGCGCCGTGCTCGGCCGGCACCGTCACGATGTCGCCGCGTGCCGAGAACGCGGCCCGGCCGCCGTTCGGCGACAGGGCGTAGTCCACCTGCTGCGCGGTGTCGGTGGCGCGGATCATGCCGCCTGCCTTGACCCAGCGCGTTGTGGTGCGCGTGCCGTCGTCGGGCACGTCGGCGTCGACCTGGCGCAGGGTCTCGTCCGGCAGGCTGATCGCCCACAGATGGCCGCCCTGCCCGAACGTGATGCTGCCGCCGTTCGCGGCGCCATCGGCGCCGACACCGTAGGACGGGAAGTCGACGTCGTAGTCGGCGAAGTGCGTGACCTGCCGGAACTGCTTGGTATCGAGGTCGTACACCCAGATGTTGGCGCGGCGGTGCCCGTCCCGGTCGGACAGGAAGTAGATCCTGCGCCCGACCCACATCGGCGCGGTGTCGTTGCCCTTCCAGTCGGTGATCCGGGTCAGCGCCCTGGTGTCGAAGTCGTAGGTGTAGATGTCGGGGGCGCGGCCGCCGTCGTAGCGCTTCCAGGTGCGGAAGTCGCGGAAGATGCGGGTGTAGGCGACCGTGTGGTCGTTCGGCCCGAACGTCAGGAGGCCGCCGCGGTCGAGCGGCAGGGGCGTCGGCAGGCCACCCGAAACCGGCACCTGGAACAAGCGGTTCTGCGACGGGTTCCAGTTCATGCGCCGCGACATGAACACGATGTTCTTCGAATCCGGGGTCCAGGTGACCACCATGTTGTCCGGGCCCCAGCGTGTCGGCGCGCGGGCCACCACGTCGGAATGGAAGGTGAGGCGCCTGGCTTCGCCGCCTGCGGCCGGGATCACGTAGACGTCCTGGTTGCCCTGTGTGGTGGCGGTGTAGGCGATCCACTTCCCGTCCGGCGAGTAGCGCGGCATCACGTCCTGGCCGGGATCCGCGGTCAGGCGTTCCGCGGTGCCGCCGCTGCGCGAGATGGTCCACAGGTTGCCGTGCGCCACGAACACGATCCGGTCGCCATGCGCGTTGGGGAACCGCATCAGCGTCGGCGCGGCCGCCTCTGCCGCATCGGGGGCGAGCAGGCCCGACAAGGCGGTGGCGGCGAGCAGCCCGATCGCCAGCGCGGCGCGGGACCAGATCGTTTCGGCCATGCAGTCGGATCTCCTTGAGCGGGACACGAAGGGAGCCCACGTTCGTACAGCCGGTCAAGGGACCGGGTTGCGGATCCACGGCACGTCTCGTGCCGGTTCCTCCGTGTTGGCGGAGCTGGCCTCTTGCAGCGTGGCGGGACGCCGACCGTCCTGGACGGTTGTCGGGCATCTGCACGAAGACGCTTCATGCGCCCGATCACGACCCTGCGGTGCCGTCACGTCGTCCCGAACACCGTGCGGGGTTGCCGGCCCGAGCCGGAACAAAGGATGGAGGCTGTTGTCATCAAGCGACGCAGCAAACGTTTTAGATCCGCAAGGATGAGCCTTGGTTCCTCCTCGCTGGATCTGGACGTTTTGGAAAACGAGGCCGTTGCTGCCTGGATCAAAACGTTTCCAGTGGAGGAGCGCCTCGTGGGATTCCTGTAGGGCTTACCCATGACTTGGGGGATGAGGTCGAACGTTCGGCCAGGGCAACCGGGTTCGACGTGCTGCGCGCCCACACCGGCTGGCAAGCCTGGCATGAAGGCTAGCTGGCCGACGCCCCGTGGTTCCGGCTGCGGATGTCGACCGGGGTTGGCCTGCCGGTCAGGCCGGTCAGAGATCTCGCGCGATCACGTTTGCAAGCTGCTGCAGCAGGCCGCTCATCGCTGCCACCTCCGCCGCGTCACCGGCCGGCACCCCGGTCGCAACGAGCCTGACCCGGCGCTGCGACAGCACGACCGGCGGCGGGACCCGCTCGATCGTCCAGTCCGCGCCCAGGGTCAGGGTGCCGGACCCGTCGAGGTCGAAGGCGGTGACGGTCAGGCTGACGCGCCGGAACACAGGCCCGAGCGGCGACCGGGTGAGCACCGCCGCCTGCGGCAGCGCCGCCTGCAGGTCGGCCGCCAGGGCCTGGCGGATCGCCACCGACAAGCGGTCGGCCCAGCGGCCGTTCCGGCTGGCCACCAGCTCGGACGGTCCGGCGCGACGCAGGATCTCGGTGGTGTCGAGATGGTCCGGCAGCAGCACCGGGCGCAGCTCGACCACATGGGCCGGCAGGGTCTCGACCGGAGCGGCGGCGGCGGGCGGAGGCGCCGTCGCCAGGACGTAGCGGTGCAGGGCCGGCGCCGCGCAGCCGCCGAGCAGGGATGCGGCCAAAGCCGCCGGAACCGTCCGCCTCATCGTGCGCGGCCCCGAAGCACAAGCGACGGGTCCGACTCCACGTCGTGGGCGATGCCGCGCAGGCTGCCGGCGGCGGCAGACAGGTCGCGCAGGCTGGACTCCAGGTTCAGCCGGTCCTCCGAACGGTCGGAGGTGAGCGCGTCCAGGGTGGCGGACACGCGGCGGGCGTTGTCGGCGGCCTGGTTGGCGGTGGCCAGCAGTCGCTTCACCTCCGGCCCGCGCGCATCCACCACCGCGCGCAGCGAGGCGGACAAGGCGTCGTAGTGCCCGATCACGCGAAGCGCCTCCGTGCGTACCGTTTCCACCGAGTCCTTGAGGATCGGCCCGGTGTCGTGCAGCCCGTCGACGGTGACCTGCAGGCTGCTGATCAGAGGCGGCAGGCTACGGTCCAGGCTGTCGGCCAGGTGCTCCACCGTGTGCAGGGTGCGCTCGGTGTCGTCGGCCAGGTCGCGCAGATCCAGGTGTGTGACCTCGTCGCGCAGCCGCTCGAAAGGAGACTGCGCCGACGGGATCTCGACCAGGTCGCCGGGCAGCCGGGTCTGGCCGCCGGAGAACGCGGCGCCCGAGCCCGGCCTGATGTCGAGCTCGACCGCCATCTGCCCGGTCACGAAGCTTTGCAGCGACAGCTCGCCGCGCAAACCCGCCGCCACCAGGCGTCGCAGGCCGACGTGCTGCCCCGGAGCCTGCAGCTGCGTCGGGTCGAGCTGCAGGATCACCGGGATGCGGACGCGCAGGGTGTCGGGGTTCACCTGCAGCGACACCCTGTCCACCGAGCCGACACGCAGGCCACGGAACGTCACCGGCGCGCCGGGTGCCAGGCCGGCCACGTTGCCGGGAAAGAAGATCACCGCGCGCTCCACCGGGCTCAGCAGGTGCAGGCGCCCGAACGCCAGCACCGCGCCAAGCGCCAGCCCGAGCCCGACCAGCACGAACAGCCCGACCGTCGCCTGCCTAGCCGTCGCCGTCATGCCGCCTTCCTTCCGCGTCGACCCGCTCGCGGTGCATGAACGCCCGGACCGTGGGATCGGTGCTGTTGTCGCGCAACGCCGTCGGCGCGCCTGTGGCGATCACGGTGCGTGTGTCGGCATCGAGAAACGCGCCGTCGTCGGCGATGGCGAACAGGCTCGGCAGCTCGTGGCTGACCAGCACGATGGTGGTGCCGAGCCCGTCGCGCAGCTCCAGGATCAGGTCGTCCAGTCGGCGCGAGGTGACCGGGTCGAGCCCGGCGGACGGCTCGTCGAAGAACAGCACGTCGGGGTCCAGCGCCAGCGCCCGGGCGATGCCGGCGCGCTTGCGCATGCCGCCGCTGAGCTCGGACGGCATGCGGCCTGCCGCGTCCTCCAGCCCGACCAGGGCCAGCTTGAACCGCACCAGGTCGGCGATCGCGGCCGGGCGCCTGCGCGTGAACAGCGTGAGCGGCAGGGCGACGTTCTGCGCCACCGTCAGCGAGCTCCACAGCGCCCCGCTCTGGAACAGCACGCCGAAGCGCCGGTTGAGCGCGGTGCGCTGCGCGGGCGTTCCCGGCCAGTACGGCTCCCCGTCCACCAGCACGGTGCCGGCCTGCGGCCGCAGCAGGCCGATCAGCCCCTTCAGCACCGTGCTCTTGCCGCTGCCGCTGCCGCCCATCAGGGCGAAGATCGAGCCGGGGCGTACCCGCAGGGCCACGTCCCGCTGCACCACCTCCGCACCGTAGCCGAGCGAAAGGCCGCTGGCCTCGATCTTGAAGGGCTCGCTCACGGGCCGCCTACAACCCCAGCGCGTCCGCCAGCACGGCGAACACGGCGTCGACGGCGATGATGCCGACGATGCCCGCCACCACCGCCCGGGTCGCCGCCTCGCCGACCGCGGCGGCGCTTCGCCCGGCGCCGAGCCCGATATGGCACGACACCAGCCCGATCAGCAGCGCGAAGGCAGCGCTCTTGACCGCGCCGAACGCGAACTGGCTCAAGGGCACCACGCGCGCCAGCGCCGTGGCGAAGGCCGCCGGCGAGATGCCGAGCAGACCGAACGCCACCAGCCCGCCGCCGACCATGCCGATCAGGCAGGCGTACAGGTAGAGCAGCGGCATGGTCAGCACCAGCGACAGCGTCATCGGCAGCACCAGGGTGACGCGCTCGCTGATGCCCAGCACGCGCAGCGCGTCGATCTCCTCGTTGCCCTGCATGGTGGCGAGCCGGGCGGCATTGGCGCCGCCGGTGCGGCCGGCCAGCACGATGGCGGTCATCACCGCGGCCAGCTCGCGCACCAGGCTCAGGCCCACCAGCTCGCTGACGAAGCTTTGCGCGCCGAAGCGCCGGAGCTGGGCCGCGCCGATGAAGGCCAGGATCGCCCCCATCAGCAGGTTCACCACGCCGACGATCGGCAGCGCCGACGGGCCTGCCCGCTGCACCGCGTCCAGCAGGTCGCCGCCCTGCATGCGCGCTCCCGGGCGCCGGCCGCGCGGCAGCAGGCCGCCCCAGAACCCGTCAACAAGGCTGCCCAGCAGCTCCGTCACCGCGCCGATCGCAGCGAGCGCGGACAGGGTGGCGCGCCCGAGCGCCGCCAGCGGGTTCCACCGGCGCGGCCGGGACGGGGGCGTGGCCGGCTGGTTCGCCGCCAGCGCCAGAAGCCGGTGCATCGCCGGCGGAAGCCCGTTCTCGTCCAGCGTGCGGCCATCGGCCAGCAGCCGCGCACGCAGCTGCCACAGCACCGTGACCAGCAGGCTGTCCCAGTTGCCGAGCACCGCGGCGTCGATCCGGATCGCGCGCGTTTCGCCGACCGCCTCCGCGATCGCCGACGCCTGCGCCGTCGGCACCAGCCCGTCGCGGCCGCGCCAGTCGCCCAGCAGCACCAGCACGGCCGTTCCGTCCTGCTGGTCGACCCGCCATGGTCGGCTCTCGGATCTTCCCGGCAGCGCCCGGCGCCTCAGCGGGCGCCATGCCGGGTCGGCGGGCATCGGGCGCCGAGGCGGGATCCGCCGGAAGAAGCCGGGCGGGAACAAGGCATGGCGGCGTCCTTTTCCGGAAAGACGCCGCAGGATAAACCAGGACCGCACCATCCGTCGCCCCGGCGATCCGGCCGGCCCGTCCCGCTCGGCCCGGGCTCACGGCCGCAACGCCGCGTCGCTTCGGTTCCGGGAGAACAGGCCAGCGCGTCGCTACGCCCGGCATGCCGCGTTCTGAACGGGACTCCCACGCTTCCTGCCCGCGAACCGGCATTCCGTCGTTGATCCGGGACGGGACCAACGCGTTGGTCGTGCAAGGCACAGGGAGCAGGGTATATGCGGCAGGTCACGACCCTCGGGGCGCTTCCCGACAACGCCCTGCACGCCGTCGAGATCGACGGGACCAGGATCCTCCTGATCCGCGACGGCCGGGAGGTGCGGGCGTTCTCCGCCACCTGCCCCCATGCCGGCGCCCCGCTGGACCAGGGCGCGCTTTGCGGCGGGAAGCTGGTCTGCCCATGGCACAAGGCGATGTTCGACATCCGCGACGGCACCCTGCTCGAGCCGCCGGCGCTGCAGCCCCTGCGCCGCTATCCGGTGCGGGTGGAGGGCGACGCCGTGCTGGTGTCGTCCAGCCCGCTCGCGGCCGCTTCCCCGGCCGCGGCACCGGACGGGCGCGTCATGGTGGTGGTCGGCGCCGGCGCTGCCGGGGCGGCGGGTGCGGCAGCGTTGCGCGAGTTCGGCTTCAACGGGCGGCTGCTGGTGGTGGGCGACGAGCCGGGCGAGCCGTTCGACCGGACGGCGCTCAGCAAGTTCGTGCTTGAAGGCGGCATGAAGCCGGAAGAGGCGGCGCCCTTGTGGCCGGACGGCTTCATCGACCAGGAGCGGATCGAGCGTCTGCACGGCACCGTCACCGCGATCGACCCCGACACGCGGACCCTGACCCTGGCGGACGGCGGACAACTGGACTACCACGCCGTGCTCCTGGCGCCGGGAAGCGTGCCGCGTTCGCTCGACGTGCCGGGCGGAAACCACCCGAGCGTCCGCCTGCTCCGCACTTGCGCGGATGCGGCGGCGATCCTGGCCGGCTTGTCCGGCACCCCGCGCGTGGTGGTGGTGGGCGGCAGCTTCATCGGCCTGGAGGCGGCGTCCGCCCTGCGTCAACAGGACATCCCGGTGACGGTGGTCTCGCCGCAGGCGGTTCCGTTCGAGCCGGTGCTGGGCTGGCGCATCGCCGCGATGCTGCGCCGGCTGCACGAGGCGAACGGCGTGGTGTTCCGCGGCAAGGCGCGGGTGGCAGCGATCGAGCCGGGCCAGGTGCGGCTGGAGAACGGCGAACGGATCCCGGCGGACCTGGTGCTGGCCGGGGTCGGGGTGAAACCGGCGACCGGCTTCGCCGCCAGCCTCGGCCTGGCGGAGGATGGCGGCCTCGACACCGACGCGGGAATGCGCGTCGTCGACGGCGTCTACGCGGCCGGCGACTCGGCACGGTTCCCGTTCGGCGACGAGCGGATCCGGGTGGAGCATTGGCGGGTGGCGCAGCAGCATGCGCGGGTGGCGGCGCGCAACATGCTGGGCGGCGATGCGCGCTTCGAGCAGCCGCCGTTCTTCTGGACCTACCATTACGGCAGGCGGATCGAGGTGCACGGCCATGCCGTGTCGTTCGATCGCGTGGAGATCGATGGCGACCTGGACGCACAGGATTTCGTCGGGCGTCTGCTCCGCGACGACGTGATGGTGGGCTTGGTGGGATGCAGCCGCGACACCGAGCTGGCGGGACTGGCTTTGCAGGTACCGTTCTGCCCGTGACCGCCTGCCGTTCAGCTCCGTCCGACCATGCGCTCGGTGAGCCGCGGAGCCAGACGCAACAACAACGGCAGCCAGCGGACCGCGCCCGGCAGCACCTCGTCGCGGCCGCGGAACGCGTCCCGCAGCACTTGGCGCACCAGCGCGTCCGGCGACAGCTTGCGGCCCTGCCTGTGGCTGACTGCCGGGGTGTCGACCAGCGGCGGCAGCACCTCGGTGACCCCGATGCGCGACGCGGCCAGCTGGCGACGCAGCGCCTTGCAGAAGCCGTGCAGCCCGGCCTTCGACGCCGAATACACCGGCGCCGCGGTCGAGGCTGCCAAGCCGTAGCCGGAGCCGACCACGATGACGCGTGACGGCGCCGCGGCAAGCAGCCCGGGCATGGCGGATGCGATCAGCTGGATCGCGCCGGCGAGGTTGATGGCGATCTCCCGGTCGGGTCCTGCCTTGCCGATGGCGGGATCGGCGAAGTCGAGCGTGCGCAACACCCCGGCATTGCTGACCAGGAGGTCGATCCGCGGCGACGCATCCAGCACGGCGGCGACAAAGTCGGTCACCGCGTTCCGATCCGCCATGTCGCAAACAAGGCCGCGTACTCCGGGATGATCCTGCTCCAGCAGACGCAGTCTGCCTTCGTCCCGTCCGCAGGCGAAGACCCGGTAGCCGTCGTGGTGAAGGGCGGCCACGAAGGCACGGCCGATGCCGGACGATCCGCCGCTGACCACGGCAACGGGCCGGGGATCCGATGCAGTCATCCGTGTCACCGGCTCCGCCCGCCCCGAGGGCATTCCAGCACCCGGGACGGCCGAAACGACGCGCCCTAGGCGGCCAGCAGCTTCTCTGCCAGCGCGGTATGCTGCTGGTCCGCCTGCTTCGCTTCTTCGAGCGAGCTGTGCATGGACTGCTTGACCTGGTCCAGGCCAAGCGTCGAAGCATAGTTGCCGAGCGTGCCGAACGCGGCGATCCAGTAGTGCAGGGCGAGCTGGCCGGAGGCGACGATGCCGAGGTCGCGGCTGGTGGCGTCCGGCGCCTTCTGGCGGATCTTCTTGCTGACCTCGTAGTGGGCATCGAGAATCGGGTTGCCGGTGTCCTCGGCACCGCCGACCTGCTCGATCGCCTGCCGGATCCGCTGCGCCCACTGCTCGGAGGTCGCGTTGCCGGCCTGCAGGGCGGACTTCAGCTCGGGATGGCTCGCGTCGGTCTCGATCTCGGCGGTCGCCTTCTTCGCCACTTCGCCGCCTGCCTTCAGCGCCTGAAGACCCTGCGCGACCAACGTCTTGATTTCCTGCTCTGGCATGTTCGGTATCCCTAGTTGCGCATGACGCGCAGCCAGGGCAACGGCACCCCATGTTCCCAGTTGCAGGCTGGCCTGTCGCCTGTCGGTTTCGTGTAGCCGCTTCACGAACAACACTGACTTGGCAACGTTACAGACTGGCAAAGAAGCTTTCCAGCCAGCGCGAACGGCTGGGGTCAGAGCCTGCGCAGCCAGACTTCCTCGACCGCGTGCGAGGCATCCTTGCGCAGCACCAGGCTTGCGCGCTCCCGGGTCGGCGCGATGTTGTGCTGCAGGTTCGGCCCGTTGATCTCGCGCCAGATGGTCCGGGCCGTGTTCCGGGCCGTCCCGGCATCCAGGTCGCGGTAGTGGTGGAAGTACGAGGCAGGATCCTGAAACACGGTGCGCTGCAGGAGCAGGAAGCGCTCGACATACCAGTCCTCGATGTCTGCCGCGTCCGCATCGATATAGACGGAGAAATCGAAGAAGTCGGATGCCACCACCGGGGAGGCCGCCGTCTGCAGCACGTTCAGCCCTTCAAAGATCACCACGTCCGGGCGGTCGACCAGCTGGAACTCGGATGGCAGCACGTCGTAGCGGTGGTGCGAGTAGATCGGCACCCTCAGGTTCGGCATGCCGGCCTTCAGGTCGATCAGGAACGACAGCATGCCGTGCAGGTCGTAGCTTTCCGGGAACCCCTTGCGCCGCATCAGGTCGCGCTGCTGCAGCACGCTGGTGCTGAGCAGGAAGCCGTCGGTGGCGACAAGCCGGACGTCCAGCCCCTCGAACGACGAGGCCAGCACCGCCTGCAGCAGGCGCGAGAAGGTGCTCTTGCCGACCGCGACGCTGCCGGCGACGCCGACGATGTAGGGACGGCGCACCGGCTCCTGGCTGAAGAAGCCGTTCTGGATCGTGCTGTTGAGCGCGTGGGCGGCGGAAATGTTGAGGCCGAGCAGCCGGGCCAGCGGCAGGTAGATGTCCGCCACCTCCTCGGTCGAGACCGGCTCGTTGAGGCCGGCCTGGGCCTGCAGCACCTCGTCGGTCAGGCAAAGCGTGGCGCCGGCGTGGAAGGCGCCCCATTCCTTGCGCCGGAAGCACTGGAAGATGGAATGCAGCCGCTTGCCCGGGAGGTCCCGGGCGGCGGCGGCGGCACGATGGGCGCTCAACGGCGTCGGTCCGCCTGCCGCGGCACCCGCCTATCCGGCCTTCTGCAGTTCCGCGTTCAGCTCGGGCAGGGCGGTGAACAGGTCGGCGACCAGGCCGTAATCGGCGACCTGGAAGATCGGCGCGTCGGCGTCCTTGTTGATCGCCACGATGATCTTGCTGTCCTTCATGCCGGCCAGATGCTGGATCGCCCCGGAAATGCCGATCGCGACGTAGAGCTCCGGCGCGACGATCTTGCCGGTCTGGCCGACCTGGTAGTCGTTCGGCACGAACCCGGCATCCACCGCCGCGCGCGAGGCGCCGATCGCGGCGCCGAGGTTGTCTGCGATCGGGTCGAGCAGCCTGAAGTTCTCGCCGTTCTGCATCCCCCGCCCGCCCGACACCACCACCCGGGCCGAGGCCAGCTCCGGGCGCTCCGACTTCGACAGCTCGGCCGACACGAAGCGCGACAACGACCGGTGCTCTCCTGGCGCCGCGTCCTCGATCGCGGCGCTGCCGCCTTCAGCCGGGGCCGGATCGAAGTTGGCGGCGCGCACCGTGACCACCTTGCGGGCGTCCGACGACTGCACGGTGGCGAGCGCGTTGCCGGCATAGATCGGGCGCACAAAGGTCGAGCCGTCGATCACGGCGACGATGTCGCTGATCGGCTGCACGTCCAGCAGGGCGGCGACGCGGGGCAGCACGTTCTTGCCGGTGGCCGTGGAGCCGGCGAGGATGTGCTCGTACGGCTCGGCGAGCGAGACGATCAGCGCCGACAGCGGCTCGGCCATCGGCCGGGCATAGGCCTCGGCGTCGACCTTCAGCACCCGGGACACGCCGGCGATCCGCGACGCCGCTTCCGCGACCGCGCCGACATCCCGGCCCGCGACCAGCGCGTGCACCTCGCCCAGCCGGGCGGCGGCGGCGACGGCGGACCGGGTGGCGGGGCTGACGTGGCCGTCCGCATGGTCGACCAGCACGAGAACGGTCATGGCTCAGATCACCTTGGCTTCTTGGCGCAGCTTGGCCACCAGCTCGGCGACCGAGGCAACGCTGACGCCGCCGGCACGCGCCGGCGGCTCGGACACGCGGATCGTGGTCAGGCGCGGGGCGATGTCGACGCCGAGCTCGGCCGGCGACAGCACCTGCAGCGGCTTCTTGCGCGCCTTCATGATGTTGGGCAGCGAGGCGTAGCGCGGCTCGTTCAGCCGCAGGTCGGCGGTGACGATGGCCGGCAGCGGCACGGCGATGGTTTCCAGCCCGCCATCGACCTCGCGGGTGACGGTGGCGGTGCCGCCGTCGCCGTCCACCACCAGCTCGATCCGGCTGGCGAAGGTGCCCTGCGCCCAGCCGAGCAGGCCGGCCAGCATCTGGCCGGTGGCGTTCATGTCGTCGTCGATCGCCTGCTTGCCCAT
>CAXTMS010000021.1:0-2056 GCA_964245345.1 uncultured Acetobacteraceae bacterium
GGGCGCGGCCGCGGGCGCGCGGCGCGGCGGGACCGCGGCCCCCCCGGCCCTGCGCCGCCTCGATGCCGTGCAGCGCCGACAGCAGCCAGGCCGGGTCGGGCTGCCCGCATCCGGTCCGCGAACGCAGCCGGACCATCCCGTTCACGTAGTCCGGCTGGGCCGAGCGCGGCACCGGCGCCGAGCGATACCAGCGCGACACCGTGACCACGACGAGGCCAGGCAGGCGCCGCAGCGCCTCGACCGCAACCATGCAGGATTGGTAGGGTGACTGGCCGTTCGCCCCGGACAGGTTGGCGCCGATCGCCACCAGGATCATCGCCGGCACCGCGAACGGAGGAAAGACGACGCGCCCAGACGACGCGCCCGCAGGACACACGGCCAGGAGCACCGCATCATGATCTTCCGGCAGGACGAGCGCGTTTGTCTCTTCATCGACGGGGCGAACCTTTACTCCGCGTCGCGCAACCTCGGCTTCGACGTCGACTACCGCAACCTGCTCGGGTACTTCCGCGCCCGGTGCAACCTCCTGCGCGCCTACTACTATTCCGCGGTGCTCGACAGCGAGGAGTACTCCCCGCTCAAGCCGCTGACCGACTGGCTGGCCTATAACGGCTACACCCTGGTGACGAAGGCGGCGCGCGAGTTCACCGACACCAACGGGCGCCGGCGGATCAAGGGCAACATGGACATCGAGCTGGCGATCGACATGCTCGAGCTGGCGCCGCGCATGGATCACGCGGTGCTGTTCAGCGGCGATGCCGACTTCCGGCGCCTGGTGGAGGCGGTGCAGCGGCAGGGGGTGAAGGTGTCGGTGGTGTCGTCGCTCCGCACGGTGCCCGTGATGGTGGGCGACGAGCTGCGCCGGCAGGCCGACCAGTTCCTGGAGCTGCTCGACATCGCGCCGGAGTTCACCCGGCGCCAGACCGAGCCTCGGCAGCGCCATGGATCCCGCGCGGCGACGGCTGACGTGGCCGCCGAGCCGGACCAGGTGGTCTGACGCCTGTCGGTCCGCCGACGCTGGACCCGACGCGTTCCGGCTGCCAGGAAAGCCGGAACGAGCGGGAACGGAGCGCGGTCATGGCGGCGGAAACGACGGACGCGACCGTGCCTCCGGATGCGGCCGAGCCGCCGCGTGATTGTCCGCTCTGTCCCCGCCTCGCGGAGTACCGCGCCGCGAACCGGGCGGCGCAGCCGGATTGGTGGAACGCCCCGGTGCCGAGCTGGGGCAACCGCGGTGCCGGGCTGCTGGTGGTGGGGCTGGCGCCGGGCGTGCGCGGCGCCAACCGCACCGGCCGGCCGTTCACCGGCGACTATGCCGGGGTGCTGCTCTACGAGACGCTGATCCGGTTCGGCTTCGCCAAGGGTCGATACGGTGCCGATCCCGCAGACGGGCTGTCGCTGCCCGGCGTCCGGATCGTGAACGCGGTGCGCTGCGTGCCGCCGGGCAACCTGCCGCTGCCGGCAGAGATACGCACCTGCAACGGCTTTCTCCGGGCTGAGCTGGACGCCACGGCCGGCAAGCGTGCGGTGCTGGCACTCGGCGTGGTGGCGCACAACGCGGTGCTTCGGGCGCTCGGCCTGCCTGTTTCGCGCCAGCCGTTCAAGCACGGTCAGGTGCTGACGCTGCCAGACGGGCTGCTGCTGGCCGACAGCTACCACGTGTCCCGCTACAACACGAGCACACGGCTGCTGACGACGGACATGTTCGAGGCGGTGGTCGGCACTCTGCGCGACCGCCTTGCGGAGTGAGACGACCGATCGTTGCGTGATCAGACCGACTAGGCAGGAGAGTGGCGGCGTGTTGCGCCGGTCGGTTCGACCACGCGGCAACCAGGATAAGGAAAACCACCTTCCGAGGCGCCGCAGATCGTCCACAGCACAACCTACCGCTTGCTCTTATCCCAGCCGACAGCAGCGGTTCTTGCGCCCCACCGCACCAGCCGTCCTACGGTAGGTAAGCCTGTTTCGGAACACGCCCATCGAGGCGCTTCAGGCGGTCCTGTTTAAGATCCCGCACCGGATCACGTGTGGACTTGGCAATGATGATGTCGTGACC
>CAXTMS010000021.1:2156-3353 GCA_964245345.1 uncultured Acetobacteraceae bacterium
GTATTTACGACAGCCTGTCGTGCTGCGGTGCGGCCAGCACAAGCGATTTCCGAGATGATGACATCAAGTCGTGTGGGTCGTCACCACAAGCGCTGCGCCATCGTTTTTCAGACGGCGTCATAAAATAGACTGACACATCATCAAGGGATCCGTCCGGTTTGATATCGTAACGTCTTAATACCGGTCCCGTCGCTTGTTCACATAAGCGACGCCAAGTGCTGCATCAGCAACGGCTCCACGCTCATCCCTTCTGTCGGATTCACGACATTTTATTGATTGTTAATGGAGCGGAACGACCGTATTCCATTCCGGGTCTACAACGAACTTGTTGAACGTTCTCCGGAGTGGAATCATGCGACAATTTCTTATCGCGACAACTGCAGTCATCCTGTCCCTGACGCCAGCACTGGCACAGGCCGTCGCGCCGACAACCATGAGCGTCAACCTGACGAGCACCGGCTTCCAGGCCGCAACCACGATCAATGCCGGCATCGTCGGAGCCGGCGTCAACGGCCCGGGACACGCCCAGGTCGGCCTCGCCGTCAACATGAACAAGGCGAACTGGTGGAACACCAAGGCTGCCATGGGCGAGGAGGACGGTATCTACTCGACCATCTACCAAGGCGGCCGCGGCTCCGACACGTCGGCCTATCTCGGCCAGATCGTTGCCACCGGCCTCGGCTTCGCAAGCGTGATGGAGGGGAACGTCACGATCCAGCCGCCGATCACGTCGGGGAACGGCGTCGTCGACGCCGTGCTCGACATCCAGATGGGCGTGATCAACCTCGGCAACCAGATGTACGGCTCGAACTACAACCTGACCCTGAAACCCACCGGCGCAACTGCGGTCGGCTACAGCTTGAACGGCAGCGGCTGGGATTATTTGGCGCAATGGTGGAACGGGAGCATCGACGAGTTCCACGTCGATGGTGCCGGCAACGTGAAAGCCGCGGGAGCCGTGCAGGCCGGCGTGTTTACCACCGCGAGCCTTCCGAGAAACTGCACCGCCGGCCAGCAACTTTATGCGACCGACGGTCGAAAGGCCAATGAGGCTGCCGGAGAAGGATCAGGCGTTCCGGTGATCTGCACCGCGATCCGCAAGAACTACCCGACCACCTGGTTCAGCGTGTGGAGCGGCACGACGGTGACGAACTGAGCATCCGCCACTTGGAAAGCCAATGTGTCGGGAGCGGACAC
>CAXTMS010000021.1:3453-10289 GCA_964245345.1 uncultured Acetobacteraceae bacterium
ACGTTTGAACGTCGACGCATCCGGTCCCGTAAGGACCGGATGTCCTTCTGGTAGCCGTCCAACCCTCCCTGTCGTAATGGCCGTAACCACGAGCCATCCTGGGTCCGATGCACCCGTCCATGTCTTCGACGACGTCGGTATGACCTTTTAGTCGGGCACCGCGTCCAACGTGGCTGGCTCCACTGCCGCAACCCGGTCCTGCGTCATGCGAAACGCCGCCAACGCCGAGTAGACCCGCAGCCTGGCGCGCATGAGCGAGCCCAGGGGGCGGTGCGCTTCAAGCGAGTGTCCAGGACGGAAGCTCATCCGGTCCTCGACGAACTTCACCCGCGCCGGGGACAGCGCGTCCTGGCGCGGCAGGGTCAAAGTAGCAACGGCCACGAAGGGGCTGCTCTGCTCGGACCACGGCACGGAAGCGTCCTCGATCGGCATCGAGTCCAGATCGGTGCAGAGCTGCACGCGCAACTCGAACACGGCGTCGTGGTCGCGGAAGTAGGACGTCGTCGCGTTGCGGAACACGTCGGGATCGGCCCCCGGATCCACAGTCTCTCCTGCACGCGACAGTTGTTCCGCCGATACCGGGAATAGGGCGATCTTGGCGACATGGTCGCCGTAACGGATCGCCGCTTGGCTGTGGTAGCTTTCCGCCAGCGGGTGGAGCGGCACGTGGCCGAAGAAGTCCAGCCTCGGCACGTCGCTGCCCGTCACCGCCTTGGCGGCCGCGTTCAGGGTGCGCGCGGTTGCGGAGACCACGGTCTTGAGCGTCTCGTGGCCACCAGAGACAGCCTCGATCTGGCGCATGCTCTTGAGGAACGCAGCCGCGTCCGCATCGGGAAAGACCGGACCTGTGGCCAGGACGAAGTCCTGCGTGTCTTCCGCGTGGCCGTCGATCTTCGGACCCGCGACGCCGAACAGCTTCAGCGACAGCCCGCGATGGGTGGACACCTTGTCCGACAGATGCTCGCCGGGTCCCTGCGCCAGACGTGCCAGTGCCTGATACGACCCCGGTTGGGCGAACAGTCCCTGTCGCAACGCTGGCGCCAGTCCGTCATGGACCACCAGGGTGCCCTTGAGCACGCCGCTGGTCTTGGCATGCGACGCCCGCACAGCGCGCCCGTTCTGCGTGGCCGCAACCTTGACCGTCTCGTTCTGCATGGACGTGACGATGGCGTCGATCGTCTCCACCTCGCCTGGCACGGTGGTCTCGATGCCGAGGTGGTAATGCACGAAACCCATCTGCCGATCTCCTACCGTGTGCAAGGTAGCCGTATCTTGCGACCGCCCCGCTGATTCGCTGGCGCAGCAGCCCGGGAGCGATCACAGGACCGATTTGGGTCCGGATGACGTGCATCCGGACCCGCGGCGCTTGTGCCGAGGTTATGCCTCCGGCGACTCGGTTGTTTCCGATGCCTGCGTCAGCGCCTCGCCAAGCGCACGCACCTTGTCGGCGTTCTTGCTGTCGGCCTTGCCGGCGATGGTCACGGTTTCCTTGCCGAGCTTGGCGATCAGCTTCCTGATCGCCTCGCCGTCGAGTTCCTTGGCGTGGAGATGCTTCTTCAGGCTTTCGAGGTCGCGGACGATGCCCTTCACGCCCGGCGCGTCGAGCTTGCCCAGCGTTTCCTCCCAACCCTCGATGTTCTTGGTCGCGGCGCTGATGGTGAAGCCCTTCACGCCGTCCTTGAAGTGCTTGATGGTGGCGTCGAACTGCGGCATGGACGAAACCTGCTCGGTTGATGCACGCTGCTGGATCGCAACGTCGCCAACGCAACAAGCGAGCCACGCCACGGTTTCCGCTCCAACGCGATGGTGAGCACGCCTGGTCCGCTGGGTGCCGGGATCGTCAGCCCCGGTTGCGCAACAGCCTCGCCTTGTCGCGTTGCCAATCGCGCTCGGCGATGGCGTGGCGCTTGTCCGCGTTCTTGCGCCCCTCGCCCACGCCCAGCGTCACCTTGGCGACGCCCTTGTCGTTGAAGTGGATATCGAGCGGCACCAGCGTGTAGCCGCTCTTCTTCACCTCGCCCAGCATCTTGTCGATCTGCTTGTGGTGCAGCAGCAGCTTGCGCGGCGCCTTGGGCTCGAACCGCGACAGCACCCCGCCCTGGTATTCCGGGATGTAGCAGTTGAACATCCACACCGCCCCGTCGCGCTCGGCGGCATAGGCCTCGGTCAGGGTGGCCCGTCCCAGGCGCAGGCTCTTGACCTCCGGGCCCTTGAGCACGATCCCGGCTTCCACCGTTTCCTTGATGGTGTAGTCGAACCGGCCCTTGCGGTTCTGTGCCGCGATGCCGTGCGAGATCATCCCGCTCTTCTTCTTGTCCTTGGCCATGGAGCGCGTCAGCCGAGCAGGCCGACCTCCTCCATCGCGGTTCGCACCGCGAGGCGGGTCTCGTTGCGAAGCGGGGCCAGCGGCAGGCGGCAGAACGCGTCCGACCGGCCCAGCAGGCTCGCCGCGTACTTCACCGGCGCCGGGTTGCTTTCCAGGAACAGGGCGTCGTGCAGCGGCAGCAGCCTGTCCTGCAGCGCCATCGCGGCCTGGACGTCGCCGCGGTCCCATGCCGCCTGCATGGCCGCGCACATGGCGGGGGCGACGTTGGCGGTCACGCCGATGCAGCCCGATCCGCCGGCGGCGTTGAACGCGAGCGCGGTGCCGTCCTCGCCGGACAGCTGGCAGAAATCCGGGCCGGCGGCGCGTCGGATCTGCAGCGGGCGGAGCAGGTTGGCGGTGGAGTCCTTCACCCCCACGATGTTGGGATGCCGCGCCAGCCGCGCCATGGTCTCGACGTTCATGTCGATCACGCTGCGCCCAGGGATGTTGTAGATCACGATCGGCAGCTCCACCGCGTCCGCGATCGCCATGTAGTGCCGGTACAGCCCGTCCTGCGTCGGCTTGTTGTAGTAGGGCGTCACCACCAGCGCCCCATCCACCCCAGCCTGCTTGGCGTGGCGGGTGGTGGCGATCGCCTCCGCGGTGCTGTTGGAGCCGGTTCCGGCCAGCACGGGAACCCGGCCGGAGGCCGTGCGCACGGCGAGGTCGATCAGCCGCCGGTGCTCCTCGTGGGTCAGGGTCGGGCTTTCGCCGGTGGTGCCGGTGGGCACGAGCCCGCTG
The DNA here is from genome assembly GCA_964245345.1 of uncultured Acetobacteraceae bacterium. Lineage (GTDB taxonomy): Bacteria > Pseudomonadota > Alphaproteobacteria > Acetobacterales > Acetobacteraceae > Lichenicola. The sequence goes on from CAXTMS010000021.1 coordinate 6,560, forward strand.
GTCCCGTTGTCGATCTGCCAGCCGATCAGCCGCTCGAACGCGTGCTCGTCCAGGGTGCCGTCCGGCTGCATCGGGGTGATGAGGGCGACAATCGAGCCCTTGAACATGGTCCGCTCCAGTCCGACGGGGTTCGGCCGGATCCGTCTGCCGCGGGCGGTCGGGCCGATTGGCGACGGCATCCGTTCTAGACCAGCTCGGCCTGCGCTGGAACAGGCATGCTCTTGCCCCGGACCGCGTATCGCCGGATGCTGCGGACCTCCGATGACAGCCCGCTGCCGTTTTCCGATTCCGCTTGGAGCCGATGCGCGGGCACGACGCGGTCTGCTGTTCGCGGTCGTGCTTCCGCTGGCTGGCTGTGGCGGCAGCACCGCGCCCGTTGCGGCGCGCGCGCGGATGGCGGACGCCCAGGCAGCGCCTGCCGCGGTGGCGCGCGACGCGGCGGCGGACCGGGACGACCCGGTGGCGGTGCGGCTGTCGGTCTACCTGCGCCTGCTCGCGCCGGGTGGCGGCTCGGCCGGCGAGATTGCCCGGTTCCTGGCGCAGAACCCGACCTGGCCGAACCGGGCGCTGCTGCAACAGCGACTGGACCAGGCGATCGCCGCGGAAACCGACCCGGCGGCGCTCGGCGCGGCGTGCGGCAGCCTGGGTCCAGGTTCCGTGTCCTCGCTGCTGCGGTGCGCCGGGATAGGGCCTTCCACGGCCGGATCCGCCGCCGGGCTGCCGGACGCGGTGCCGCCTGCGCTGGTGGCCGCGGCGCGGGACGCGTGGGTGCACGGCATCGACGGGTCCGACCAGGCCTCGGCGTTCCTGCGCATCTGGGGGCGGTTCCTGACCGCGGACGACCAGGAGCGCCGCTTCGACCGGCTGGAATGGGCCGGCAACACCGACGCCGCCGGCCGCGTCCTGCCGCTGCTGCGATCCTCCGACCAGCCCTTGGCCGCCGCGCGCCTTGCGCTGCGACGCAACGCCCCGGACGCCGACGCCGTGGCGGCGGCGCTGCCGGCCGGCGACGCGCACGACCCGGCGCTGGTGCTGGATCTGGGGCGCTGGCTGCGCCGCAACGATCGAATCGACGACGCGGTGTCGCTTTGGCGCGGCGACGGGACGGCGGCGGAAGCGCGGGTCGGCCCGGACCGGCTGGCGGCGTTCTGGTCCGAGCGCGATGCCCTGTCGCGGACCCTGCTGGGCCGGAACCGCGACGCGGACGCGTTCGCGATCGCGGACGACCGGATGCAGGTCGAGCCGGGGCCGCGGCTCGATGCCGGCTTCCTCGCCGGCTGGATCGCGCTGCGTCGCCTGCGCGACCCGGTGGGTGCCGAAGCGCGATTCGAGCCGTTGCGGGACGCGACTGCCGTGATCACCCGCAGCCGCGGCGCCTACTGGACCGGGCGGGCACGGCTGGCGCGCGGCGATGCGTCCGGAGCCGCAACGGCATTCGCACAGGCGGCGGCGTTTCCGACCACCTTCTACGGGCAGCTCGCCGCCGCCCGGCTGCAGCCGCCGCCACCCGGCTCCGCGACGCTTCTGGCGCCGGTCGCCGCGGATCCGGTCGCCAACCGTCTCCGGCAGCTGCACGATCCGCGTTGGACACAGGCCGAGGCGATCCGCTTCGCCGGGCTGGAGCTGGCACGGGCGGCGGAGCTGCTGGTGGCGTGGAACGACCGCAGGCACGCACGTGCCTTCCTGCTCCGCCTCGACGCGATGGCGACCAACGACACCATGCACGCCCTGGCCGCGTCCCTGGCCGACCGGCTCGGCCTGCCGGACGTGGCGGTGGCGATCGCGCGCGCGGCTGGGCGGCACGGGCTGGTGCTGCGCGACTCGGGCTGGCCGGAACCGTTCGTTCCGCCGGACGGCAGCCTGCCGCCGGGACTGGCGCTGGCGGTGATGCGGCAGGAAAGCAGCTTCGACCCGCAAGCCGCCAGCCCGGCCGGAGCGCGCGGCCTGATGCAGCTCACCGTTGGCACCGCCCGTGACACCGCGCGCGCCGCCGGGCGGCCGGAGCTGGCCGGAAGCGGCACGGTCCTTTTCGATCCGGACGCGAACATGACGCTGGGGACCGCCTATCTCGACACCCTGCTGGGCCGGTTCGGCGGCGTCGTGCCCTACGCGGTGGCGGCCTACAACGCCGGCCCGCACCGGGTCGACCAGTGGCTGGCCGCGAGCGACCCCGTGCGGGCGCCCGCCGCCGGGATCGATCCACAGGACGGCATGATCGACTGGATCGAGCAGATCCCCTATGCGGAAACGCGCAACTACGTGCAGCGGGTGATGGAGAACATGGCGATCTACCGCGCCGGACCGGCATCGGGCGCATGAACCGGCCGCGCTGGGCGCGGCTGATGGCGAGCTTCGGCGGAGTCGGCTTCGCGCCGCGCGCGCCGGGCACGGCAGGAACCCTGGCGGCCCTGCCGTTCGGCTGGGCGCTGCTGCAGGCGCCGTGGCTGCTGTGCGTGGCGATCCTGGTCGTGTGCGCGGGCGGGATCGTGGTCGTGCAGCGGGCCGGTGGCGGCGCCGATCACGGCTGGATCGTGATCGACGAGGTGGCAGGGCTGTGGACCACGCTTCTCGGCCTGGTCGGCCTGCCGCGGCTGCCGCCGCTGCACGGGACGGGCCTGGCGATCGGGCTCGGAGCCGCCTTTGGGGTGTTCCGCCTGCTCGACATCAGCAAGCCTGGCCCGATCGGACGCCTCGACCGGCGCCACGACGCGCTGGGCGTGATGGGCGACGACGTCGCCGCCGGCCTTGCGGGCGCGGCGTTGCTGCTCGGGGCGCGATGGGCGCTGGGATGGCCACGATGATCGACCAGGACACGCTGGACCAGGCGCGACGGCTGCTGGAACGGTTGAAGGCCGCCTCGCTTTGCGTCGCCACCGCCGAAAGCTGCACCGGCGGCCTCGTGTCGGCGGCGCTGACGCACCATCCAGGCTCGTCCCAAGCGGTGCGAGGCGGGTTCGTGACCTATTCCAACGACATGAAGAACAGGCTGCTCGGGGTGGAGACGGCCCTGCTGGACCGGGTCGGGGCGGTCAGCGAGGAGGTTGCGGCGGCGATGGCGGAAGCTGCACTGAACCGCAGCGGAGCCGACCTCGCCGTGTCCATCACCGGCATTGCCGGCCCCGGCGGTGCCACCGCGATCAAGCCGCTCGGCCTGGTCTGGTTCGGGCTCGCGCGCAACGGAACCCCGGTGCGGACCACGCATGTCGTGCTGCCGGGCGATCGGCAGCAGGTGCGGGAAGCGTCGGTCCGGCACGCCCTGGCCCTGCTCGACAGCGCCCTGCCCGCCGGGTGACGGCGGACCGGCCTAGGCGACGCCGTCCCTGCGGTGCTTGTGGTGCGACCGGTTGAAGGCATGGATCTGCTCGGCGGTGATCCAGCCTTTGTTGTCGCTGTCGATCTCGCTGAAATGCTTCGCCACGCGCGGCCAGTCGGCCAGTTCCGCCTGTTGCCGGGTCAGGTGACCGTCATGCGTGGTGTTGGCGGCCGCAAAATGCGCCTCGACGCTGCCGGCCACGTGCCGCACCTGGATTTCGTTGAGGTCTACCGGGCGAGACAGCGCGCCGGACAAGGAGTTCGGCACCGAGGCGGCGTGGGACGGGGCGGATTGCGCCAGGGAAGACAAACCAGCGAGTGCGCCGCAGACCAGGACGGCGCTGATGTTGAGGAGCATACGCATCTGGATCGCTTTCCTGACTGTGTCGGGTCGACCCGACGAGTAAGAGTTCCCGGC
>CAXTMS010000021.1:10389-28827 GCA_964245345.1 uncultured Acetobacteraceae bacterium
GACCCGGACGGCGCGGACATGCCTGTTCCCGGAGCGGTGCCAGAGGACGGTGAGGTCATCGGCATGGTGTTGTCGCCGGTGGCAGGAGCGTTGCCGCCCCGGGCGGCGGCGAGGCTCTTTGCGTTCAACTCGTCGGTGGACGGATCGCCGGCACGCTTCGAATGCGTCTTCGGACCCTGCATGTGATCCATGCGGCTGGAATGGTGGTGGTGGTGCATCATGGGCTTGCTGCTGCTGGTGTCGGTCTGGGCCATGGCGGGAACGGCGAATGCCAGGGCGGCCGTGCAGAGAGAGGCACTCAGGATCGACTTCATGGATGTTCCTTTTCTGTCACGACCGACAGAGCTTGAGGCAACAAAGAAGCGTCGTCGGCAGACGCTCCGACACGACCGAGCAACGAACGCTTGCCGTGGCAGTTGCGCCACAGTCGTATAAAGCGGGACATCGGCGTGAAAAATCAGGCGGCGGGTGCCGGATCCGCAGCGGTGGCAGCGGGTGGCGCGGGAACCGCCGGACGTGCGGGCGCACCGTAGATGTCGCGCGCCCGCTTCAGGAACGCGCCGACCATCAGCCGCACCGCTTCGTTGAACACCACCCCGATCGCCGCCTGCAACAAGCGCGAACGGAACTCGAACTCGACAAAGAAGTCGACCAGGCAGCCGCGCGGGTCGGGGGTGAAGGTCCACACGTTGTTGAGGTAGCGGAACGGGCCCTTCTCGTAGCGCACGCGCACCGTGTGCGGGCGGTCCAGCGCCACGCGGCTGGTGAAGCTTTCCCGGAACGGGCCGAAGCCGATGCTCATGTCGGCGACCAACTCCGTGTCGGTGTGGCTGCGCACCCGTGCGCCGGTACACCAGGGCAGGAACTCGGGATAGCGGCCCACATCGGCCACCATGTCGAACAGCTGCTCGGCGGTGTAGGGGATCAGGCGGCGTTCGGCGTGAGTCGGCATCAGGATGCTACGCGCGAACCCGCCAGACGTGCCGCGCGCGCGTCGCGAAGGGCAGCGAAATCCGCATCCGCATGATAGGAAGACCGGGTCAACGGCGTCGCGCTCACCTGCAGGAACCCCTTGGCCCGCGCCATCGAGGCGTAGTCGGCGAACTCGTCCGGCGTCACGAACCGGTCCACGGCGGCATGCTTCACGCTGGGCTGGAGGTACTGGCCCAGGGTCAGGAAGTCGACCTCGGCGACGCGCAGGTCATCCATCACCTGCAGCACCTCCGGCCGCCCCTCGCCCAGCCCCACCATCATGCCGGACTTGGTGAAGATCGCCGGATCGAGCTGCTTGACGCGGTCGAGCAGGCGCACCGACTGGTAGTAGCGCGCGCCCGGCCGGATGGTGGCGTAGAGACGCGGCACGGTTTCCAGGTTGTGGTTGAACACGTCCGGACGCGCGGCCACCACCACCTCCAGCGCACCCGGCTTGCGCAGGAAGTCCGGGGTCAGGATCTCGACCGTGGTGCCGGGAGAGGCGGTGCGGATCGCGCCGATCACCGCCGCGAAATGCGCCGCACCCCCGTCCGCAAGGTCGTCGCGGTCCACGGAGGTGATCACCACGTGGCGCAGGCCGAGCGCCGCCACCGCGTCCGCCACCCGCTCCGGCTCGCCCGCATCCAGCGTGTCCGGCTGGCCGGTGCGGACGTTGCAGAAGGCGCAGGCGCGCGTGCAGATCTCGCCCATGATCATCATGGTCGCGTGGCGCTGCGACCAGCACTCGCCGATGTTGGGGCAGGCCGCCTCCTCGCACACCGTCACCAGCTTCTTGTCGCGCATCAGCGTGCGCGTCTCGTGGTAGATCGGATGCGTCGGCGCCTTGACCCGGATCCAGTCCGGCTTGCGCAGGATGGGATTGTCCGGGCGGTGCGCCTTTTCCGGGTGGCGCGGCGCCGCAACACCGCCCCCGCTCCGGTGGTCGATCAGCAGTCGGGTGGACATGGAGCTCCGTGCATCCGCTCGGGGGGAAACCGTGATCCGACAGGTGGCGCCGCGCTGGATGGGCGTCAAGCGCGGCGCCGTCGCCTGCGGACCAGCCCTGCGCCCGACAGCACCGCCAGCGCCACCGCTGCCGCTGCGAGCGGCCGGTGGTGGCGATGGACGGCTCGGGCGGCCTGGTCGAAGGGCTGCCTCCAGCGCAGCCGTGCCGCCGCGTCGAAGTCGGGCGCCGGGCAGTTATAGCCGCCGAACCGCGTCGCGAACGGCACGATCGCGCCAAAGGCCAGGTAGCGCCGGTAGAGCCGGTCGGCGTCCGGTTCGTCGTCACTCTGGAACATCCAGTCGGCGGCGCGGCACAGCACGGCGGCGAAGGCCTGCGACCGCGGCGGCAGCGCGTCGGCCGCGCGTTCCGCGTCCTGCGCCGCCAGGAACCGGTAATGGAAGCGGCGGTCCGGCACCGCACCGCTGGCGGCGTAGCGCCAGCGCTCGTTTGCCGTCACAAGCGAACCGGATGGCGGATGCGACGGGCCGTAGCCGTTGTCGAACCGGCCGTCCAAGGCGTCCTGATCGGGACCGATCTCGGTGCCGAACAGCTCGAGGCCGTGCTGCCGCGCGATCAGTGCCGCCTCCCAGGCGGCTCGTGCCCGGTCGGTCCGCCAGAAGGCCCGCCGCGACCGCGCCAAGGCGTCCGCATAGGTCGCGGCTTCCCGACGCTCCTCGGCTATCGTGAACGTGGCGGCCGCGTCCGCCCACCGCCCGTCCCGCATCAGCCGCCGCGCCAGCAGCTCGCGCAGCGTACGAGGGGCCTCGAAGCGATCCGGGTTCCAGTAGTTCGAGCTGCTGAACGCGCCTTGTCCCGACAACAGCGGCACCGACGGCACGCTCGACACGACGAAGCGCCGCAGCTCGTCGGTCGTCAGCACCCGCTCGGCGAGATAGGCCACGTCGCCCCAGTAATGGCCGGCAAACGGATACAGCACCGCCATCGCCTGCTGGAAATCGCCTCGTCCCAGGGCGACGATGCCGCTCTCGGCCCGGATGCGCTCGGCGGCTTCCGCGGTCATGGCATCCGGATGCGCCGCCAGCTCGCGCACCGCCGCATCGAAGCCTTCGGCGGCTGCTTGCAGGTCATACCGTTGCAAAGCCAGCCTGGCGCGGATCCAGGCCGCCAGCGGGCCGGTTCCGTTCGCAACGAACTGGTCCGCAAGGTCGTAGTCTCCTTCCAGATAGGCCAGCGCCGCCAGCCGGCCGGCATCCTGCCCGTCCAGGCCGCCGGCGCGCGTCGCGACACCGGAAAGCTGGCGCAGCACGCGGTCCTCGAACTGGCCGGGCGACAGGCTCGGAGAGAAGTTGGCGTTGTAGGGCAGAACGTCCTCGGCCTCGGACTCGGCTTGCGGGATCGGACCGGTGGCGGACAGGGCGTAGAGAACAAGCAGATGGCACAACAGCGGGTCGCGGACGGACGCCGCGAGCCAGGCGGATGCGCGCGGCTTGTCCGATAACAGCGCTTCCGCCACGAGCTGCAGCGAGTAGCTACCGCCCTCGCCGCCAAGCGCGGCCTGCTCGCCATACAGCGTTGCCGCCTGATGCAGGGCTGCGATCGCCCTGGTCGTCGCCCTGCCCTGGCTCGGCACGCCGCCCATCGGCAGCCCGCTCGCCCGCAACCACAGCCGCGCTTCCTCGCCGAAGCTGGCGAGTGCCAGCGCAAGCGGGTCGGCAGCGCCGTTGTCGACCAGCGCACGGGTGTGCCGGAACGCGTCCGCCGCCCCGGCGGCATCGCCGCAGGCCGCCAGGGCACGGCCCAGCATGAAGCTTGCCCACAGCGTCCGGTCCGCTCCAGGCGATGCGGGCACGGCGAGGACCCGACGGAAGCGGATCGAGGCGCCGGTGCAGTCGCCCTCCTCGAAGGCGACCGCCCCGGCGACGTAAAGCCTCACCCCGTCCGGCAGCCTGCGTCCGACCGCCTCGGCCGCCGCTGCGCTGACCTGCTGCCGCATGGCCGAAACCAGTGCGGCGTCCGCTGCCGAAAGGGTCCGATGCTCCTCCGACTCCGTTGTCGGCAGGTCCATGCCGTTCCCGGTCGACGGCGAAGGCAGACGCAGGGCCGGCCTCGGCACCAGACGGGCTGCACCGAAGGTGAAGCTGTCGACCGGGAGGTCATGAAGCGTCTGATAGCGGTCGTTGAGGAGCTGCCAGGGGAAGCCTGGTCCGCAGGCGAACGCCGCCGAGCCTGCCAGACCAACGAGCAGGATTATCCCGCCGTGCAACCGCATCCGGTCGATCATCCATCCGCTCCTGCTGCGACCGGCCGGGACCGGACGGATGCCGCAACTCGGAACGCTACCGCAACGGATTAGGGGACCGCCAGTACCTGTTCCCGCACCGGGCAGCGGGTCCAGCCGACAACGATCGCGGCGTGGGGGCGAAGCAGGCCGTCCTGCCGGCGTTCCAGCGCCGCGACCGGTGGATCGCGGTCCAGCCGGTAGAAGCCGGCACCGTCGGAGGCGAGACAGGACATTCCGGGCGTGATCCGCGGCGGCAGCGGCGCGTCGATCTCGCTCTCGTTCACCAGGCGGAGCAGGCGCAGGCCGTCAGGCCCGACCGGCAACGCACGCAGCAGAAGGTGGACGGCGAGCGGCTCGCGTCGCAGCACCGCGAGCCAGCTAGGAAGGCTCCAGTTGCGCACGTCCCCTTCCACGGGCAACCGGAACCAGGCGATCCCGACCAGGCGGTGCGGCGGGTCGCGCTCCAGCGCCCGCATCGCGTCGGCCATCTCCGCCGGCGCCACCACGAGCTCGGTCGCGGAGGGTCCAGCGAGTGCCGGCCGCTCGCCCTCGGTGGACAGCACCCGGCCCGCGGCGTCCAACGCCACGCGCACCCCGTAGGACGGCAGCGCCACCAGGAACGGCCGGACGCTGCGGCGATCCGTCGCCGCCACCCAGCGCAGCATGGAGTCGCGGTCGAACAGGCCGCGACGGGGATCGTCGGCGGCGTGCACCTGAAGCACCAGCCTGTCGACAACGGCGCTGAGGGACGAAAAGTCGCGGGCGCGGAGCCAGTCCGGCAGGACGGTGATGGACAACGCCGTCCGGGCCGGCAGCCCGGTCCGAAGGGCGCGAAGAAGGTCGCGATAGGAGGCGAGCCGGACCGTCGGGCAGTCGTAGTCGAGCTCCAGGCCCGCCAGCGGCTTCGGCAGCCGGTCGAACACGGTCCGGATCGTCCCAACGGACGGCAACGCCCTGCGCCCGTCGATCCGGAGCACCGCCGTTACCGGCCGGTTGAGCGCCTGCAACCGCGTCCAGTCGACCCCGGCCGGAACGAGCCGGCCGTCCGGCGACCATTCCGCCGCCAGCACGCGGTAGCCCGACACCAGCGGCGTGGTCTGGCTCAAAGAGTCGAGAAGCTTCTCGGACCAGACCCGCTGCCAGACATAGGCGTCCTGCGGCAGGCGCCGGCCGGATGGCGCCGACCCGGCAACCAGCGCGCACAGGAGCAACGCGGCTGCGTGCGGTCCTCCGTTTCGAGGACGCTCAGAAGTGGATCGCCTGCCCCCAGGCATCCAGCACCGCCTCGTGCATGGTTTCGCTGACGGTGGGGTGCGGGAACACCGTGTGCATCAGCTCCTGCTCGGTGGTCTCCAGCGTCCGGCCGATGGCGTAGCCCTGGATCATCTCCGTGACCTCGGCGCCGATCAGGTGCGCGCCGAGCAGCTCGCCGGTATTGGCGTCGAACACCGTCTTGGCCATGCCTTCCGGCTCGCCCATGGCGATCGCCTTGCCGTTGCCGATGAACGGAAACCGGCCGACCCGGATCTCGCGGCCTTCCGCACGCGCCTTGGCCTCGGTCCAGCCGACGCTCGCCACCTGCGGGCGGCAGTAGGTGCAGCCGGGGATGTTGGTCCAGTCGATCGGATGCACGTCCAGCCCGGCGATCTTCTCCACGCACAGCACGCCCTCGTGGCTTGCCTTGTGCGCGAGCCAGGGCGCGCCGGCGAGGTCGCCGATCGCATACACGCCGGGCTCGCCGGTGCGGCAGAAATGGTCGATCACCACGTGGGTCTTCTCGACCACCACCTTCGTGCCTTCGAGCCCGATGGTCTCCACGTTGCCGACAATGCCGACCGCGGAGATCACCCGGTCGAACTCCAGTGTCTCGGCCTTGCCGTCGGCCTCGATGGATATCGTGACGCTGTCCGCACCCTTCTCCGCCTTGCCGATCTTGGCTCCGGTCAGGATGCGTATGCCCTGCTTCTCGAACGCCTTGCGCGCGAACGCGGCGATCTCGACGTCCTCGACCGGCAGGATGCGGTCCACCACCTCGACCACCGTCACCTCGGCGCCCATGTTGCGGTAGAAGCTCGCGAACTCGATGCCGATCGCCCCCGAACCGATCACCAACAGGCGACGCGGCATCAGCGTCGGCACCATCGCCTCGCGATAGGACCAGACCAGGTTGTCCGGCTCCAGCCCGGGCAACACGCGCGCCCGCGCGCCGGTGGCGAGGATCACGTGCGGCGCGGTCAGGCTCGCGACCGCGGCTCCGTCCTTCGTCACCGCGACTTTGCGCGTCGCGCCGTTCGTGCCGTCCAGGGCGCCGTGGCCGTCGAACACCGACACCTTGTTCTTGCGCAGCAGGTGGCCGATGCCGGACGACAGCTGCTTCGCCACGCCACGCGACCGCTTGACCACCTTGTCCAGGTCGTAGCGGATGTTGTCCGCGGCGAAGCCGAACTCGCCCAGGTTGTGCAGCAGGTGGTTGATCTCGGACGAGCGCAGCAGCGTCTTGGTCGGGATGCAGCCCCAGTTCAGGCAGATGCCGCCGAGATGGGTGTCCTCGACCACCGCCACCTTCATCTTCAGCTGGGCGGCGCGGATCGCGGCGACGTAGCCGCCAGGGCCGCCGCCGACGACGATCAGGTCGAACTCGGTCTGCGCCATGCTAGATCACCAGACTCAGCGGGTTCTCGACCACGCTCTTGAACACCGACACCCATTGCGCCGCCAAGGCCCCGTCCACCGCGCGGTGATCAACCGACAGCGTCGCCGTCATCACGTGGGCCACCTCGATCCGGTCACCGTCCTTGTCCGACCGCACCACCGCGCGCTTCTCGCTGGCGCTGACCGCCAGGATGCCGGCCTGCGGCGGGTTCAGGATGGCGGAGAACTGCTTGACCCCGAACATGCCCATGTTGGAGATCGAGAACCCGCCGCCCTGGAACTCCTCCGGGCGCAGCCTGCCTTCGCGGGCGCGTCCGATCAGCCCGCGCGCCTCGGTGCTGATCTGCGCCAGCGACTTCTTCTCCGCCGAGCGCAGGATCGGCGTGATCAGGCCGTCCGGGATCGACACCGCGACCGAGATGTCGACGTCCTCGTACTCGATGATCGCCTCGTCGGTGTAGCTGGCGTTGACCTTGGGTACCCGGACCAGGGTCACCGCGCAGGCCTTGATCAGCATGTCGTTGACCGACAGCTTGAACGCGCCTGCCCCTTCCGGGGACGCGTGGTTGAGCTGGGAGCGCAGCGCCAGCAACGCGTCCATCTCCACGTCGATCGACACGTAGAAATGCGGCACGAACTGCTTGGACTCCGACAACCGGCGCGCGATCACGCGACGGATGTTGGAGTTCGGCACCGCCCGGTGTGGCGCCGTGATCGGCACCGGGGTCGGGCGCACCGGCGCCGGTGCCGGAACCTGCGGCGGAACCCCGGCCTGCACGGGTGCCGGGGCGGCCGGACGGGGCGGCGCCGAGCGTGCGGCCTCGACGTCCGCGCGGATGATGCGGTTGTTCGGCCCGGATCCCTTGATCCTCGACAGGTCGAGACCGGCCTCCCCGGCGAGCCTGCGCGCCAGCGGCGAGGCGAACACGCGGCTGCCGCTGTCGCTGGTTCCGGCCGCGGTGGCGGGAACGGACGCTGCCGGTGCCGGGTGTGCGGCAGGCGGCTCAGATCCCTGGTTGGTGGGCTCGGCCGCCTGCTTCGGCGCTTCCGCACGCGCCCCGTCGCCTGCCGAGTCCGGCACCGCCTCGCCGTCGCTGACCAGGATGCCGATCGGGGCGTTGACCTTCACCCCTTCGGTGCCGTCGGCGACCAGGATGCGGCCGAGGATGCCCTCGTCCACCGCCTCGACCTCCATGGTCGCCTTGTCGGTCTCGATCTCGGCGATCACGTCGCCGGACGACACCGGGTCGCCTTCCTTCTTCAGCCAGCGCGCCAGGGTGCCCTCGGTCATGGTCGGCGACAGCGCCGGCATGAGGATGTTCACGGACATCGGGACCTCAGACCAGCTTCTTCACGGCGTCGACCACCCAGTCCGGCTGCGGCAAGGCGAGCTTCTCCAGGTTGGCGGCGTAGGGCAGCGGCACATCGAGCCCGTGCACACGCACCGGCGGCGCGTCGAGCCAGTCGAACGCGTGCTCGACCACCTGCATCACCACTTCCGAACCGATGCCGGCGAACGGCCAGCCTTCCTCCACCGTGACCAGGCGCGAGGTCTTCTTCACGCTCTCGACGACGGTGGCGGTGTCGAGGGGACGAAGGGTGCGCAGGTTGATCACCTCCGCCTCGATCCCCTGCCCCGCCAGCACCTCGGCCGCCTTCAGCGCCACGCCGACCATGATGGAAAAGGCGACAATGGTGACCTGCGTGCCGGCGCGCTCGATCTTCGCCTTGCCGATCGGCAGCACGAAATCCGGATCGGTCGGGCACTCGAAGCTCTGCCCGTACAGGATCTCGTTCTCGAGAAAGATGATCGGGTTCGGGTCGCGGATCGACGCGCGCAACAGGCCCTTGGCGTCGGCGGCGGAATAGGGCGCCACCACCTTCAGGCCCGGCACGTGGGCATACCAGCTGGCGTAGCACTGCGAGTGCTGCGCGCCGACGCGCGACGCGGCGCCGTTCGGCCCGCGGAACACGATCGGGCAGCCCATCTGGCCGCCGCTCATGTAGAGCGTCTTGGCGGCCGAGTTGATCACCTGGTCGATCGCCTGCATGGCGAAGTTGAAGGTCATGAACTCGACGATCGGCTTCAGCCCGGTGAGCGCCGCCCCCACCGCCATGCCGGCGAAGCCATGCTCGGTGATCGGCGTGTCGATCACCCGCCGGGCGCCGAACTCGTCCAGCAGGCCCTGGCTGACCTTGTAGGCGCCCTGATACTCCGCGACCTCCTCGCCGAGCAGGAACACGTCGTCGTCGGCACGCATCTCCAGCGCCATGGCGTCGCGCAGCGCCTCGCGCACCGTGACCGTCGCGGTCGGGCCCCAGTCGCGCTCGGGCGACGGCCGGGCGAGCTCCGGCGTCTTCGCCTCCGAGGCGCGGTCGGCGATCTCCTTGGGCTCCATCCCCTCGGCCGCCACCTTGGGCATCGCAGGCGCTTCCGCCGATGGCGGGGCCGCGCCCGCCGCGTCCTCGCCCGCCGCCAGCAGCACGGCGATCGGCGCGTTCACCGCCACCCCGTCCGTGCCTTCGGCGACCAGGATGCGGCCGAGGATGCCCTCGTCCACCGCCTCGACCTCCATGGTCGCCTTGTCGGTCTCGATCTCGGCGATCACGTCGCCGGACGACACCGGGTCGCCTTCCTTCTTCAGCCAGCGCGCCAGCTTGCCTTCCGTCATGGTCGGCGAGAGCGCGGGCATCAGGACCTGCGTCGACATGACCTCAGGCCTCTACCAGGATGTCTGTCCACAGCTCGGACGGGTCGGGCTCCGGGCTGTCCTGCGCGAACTGCGCCGCCTCCGCGACCAGGCGCTTGATCTCGTCGTCGGTGGCCTTCAGCGTCGCCTCCTCCACGCCGAGATCGAGCAGCGCGCGACGCACCTGCTCGATGGCGTCGTGGGTGCGGCGCATCTCGTCCACCTCCTCGCGAGTGCGATACTTGGCCGGGTCGGACATGGAATGGCCGCGATACCGGTAGGTGCTCATCTCCAGCAGGTACGGCCCGTTGCCGCCGCGGCAATGCGCCACCGCCTCGCGCGCCGCCTCCCGCACCGCCACCACGTCCATGCCGTCCACCTTCTGCCCCGGGATCCCCCAGGGCTCGCCGTTGCGATGCAGCGCCTTGGACGCGGAGGAGCGGGCGGCACTGGTGCCCATGCCGTACTGGTTGTTCTCGATCACGAAGATGCAAGGAAGCTTGTGCAGCGCCGCCAGGTTGAAGGCCTCGAACACCTGGCCCTGGTTGGAGGCACCGTCGCCCATGTAGGCCACCGCCACCTCGTCGGTGCCGCGATACTTGTTGGCGAACGCCAGCCCGGCGCCGATCGGCACCTGGGCGCCGACGATGCCGTGCCCGCCGTAGAAGTGCTCCTTCTTGGAGAACATGTGCATGGAGCCGCCCTTGCCGCGCGAATAGCCGGTGGCGCGGCCGGTCAGCTCCGCCATCACGCCCTTCGCCTCCATGCCCGCCGCCAGCATGTGCCCATGGTCGCGATAGGAGGTGACGATCTTGTCGCCGGGCTTGAGCGCCATCTGCACCCCCACCACCACCGCCTCCTGGCCGATATACAGGTGGCAGAAGCCGCCGATCAGCCCCATGCCGTAGAGCTGGCCGGTGCGTTCCTCGAAGCGCCGGATCAGCAGCATGTCGCGATAAGCGTGGGTCAGCTCGTCCTGCGTCATGGACGGCGCGTTCGCGCCGCGGGGCGCCTGCACCAACTTCGTCGCTCCGCTCATGCCTTGTCCCCGTTCATGCTCGTGCCGGGACACGCATTTGTCCCGGCCTCGTTCCAGTCGCCCGACTTGCCGCCCGCCTTGTGCACCACGCGCAGCGACTCGATGCGCATGGACCGATCGACCGCCTTGCACATGTCGTAGAGCGTGAGGGCAGCGACGCTTGCCGCGGTCAGGGCTTCCATTTCCACGCCGGTCTGCCCGGTGGTGCGCACCATGGTCTCGATCACCACCGACTCCCCGTCCGGCTCCGGCGCCAGCGTCACCGACACCGCGGTGATCGGTAGCGGATGGCAGAGCGGGATCAGCTCGGCGGTCCGCTTCGCTGCCATGATGCCCGCGATCCGCGCGGCTGCGAAGACGTCGCCCTTGGGCATGGTTCCGGACAGGATCAGTTGCAGCGTGTCGGGGCGCATCGCCACGCGCCCCGCCGCCCGCGCTTCCCGCGCCGTCGCCGCCTTGTCCGACACGTCGACCATGCGGGCCTGTCCGGCCGCGTCGAGATGGCTCAGCCGCAGGGCGTCCATCAGATCGGCCCGAGCAGGGCGGCGCAGGCGGCGCCGGGATCGGGCTGGCGAAGCAGGCTTTCGCCGACCAGGAAGCAGGTGGCGCCGGCGGCGCTGAGCCGGAGCACGTCGTCGCGCGTGCGTATGCCGCTTTCCGCCACCACGATGCGGTCCGGCGGCACTCCCGGCGCCAGCGCCAGGGTGGTGTCGAGGTCGGTGCGCAGCGTGCGCAGGTTGCGGTTGTTGACGCCGATCAGGGAAGTGTTCAGCCCGAGCGCGCGGTTGAGCTCGGCCTGGTCGTGCACCTCCACCAGGACGTCGAGGTCGAGCGAGCGGGCCAGCTCCAGCAGCTCCTCCGCCTCGGAGTCGGCCAGCGCCGCCATGATCAGCAGGATGCAGTCGGCGCCGATCAGGCGGCTCTCGTACACCTGCCAGGGGTCGACGATGAAGTCCTTGCGCAGCACCGGCAGCCGGACCGCCGCCCGTGCGATCTGCAGGTCGGCGACGTGTCCGCCGAAGGACGGTCCCTCGGTCAGCACGGACAGGCACGCCGCGCCGGCGGCCTCGTACTGGCGCGCGATGGCGGCGGGATCGTAGTCGGGACGGATCATGCCGCCGGACGGCGAGGCCTTCTTGATCTCGGCGATCATGCCGACCCGGTGGTGGGCGGTGGTCAGCTTGAGCGCCTGGCCGAAGCCGCGCGGCTGCTCGGCGAGGTCGCGCAGCCGCAGCCTGATCTCGCGCAGCGGCAGGCCGGCGGAGCGGCGCGCCACCTCCTCGCGTGTCTGGTCGCAGATCCGGGCCAGCACGTCCGGGATGTTTCCGGCCCGCAGGTCCCGGCCGGAACCGGACTCCGGCATCAGGGCGCCCCTCGCGATTGAACGCTGTTCAAGTTGAAGCATCCTCAGCTGTCGCCATGCAGGGCGGGCGCCGGCCGACCGCGCAGGGCCGTCAGCACCGCCAGCGCAGAGCCGTCGTCGATCGCCCGGGCCGCATGGCCGAGGCCGTCGCGCAAGTCCTCGATCGGCGCCGCCACGCTTGCCGTCTCCTCCGGCCCCCGTTCCGGATCGGGAACCCCAAGCGAGGAGATGCGGCCGCGCCCGCTCACCTGCAAGGCGGCGGACGCGTTGAGCAGAACCGTGTCCCGGTACGGGCCGGGCTCGCCGGACAGCAGGCGCTCCAGCGCCAGGGCGTTGAACGCGGCGTTGCCGCCGGCGATGGCGTCCACCGGATGCGCCGGCAGGCCCAGATCGGCCGCCTCGAAGCGGAACCGGGCCAGCCTGCCGTTGTCCAGCGCCACCACCTGGTTGGGCCCGCACAGCCCGAGCTCATCCAGCCCGTTTGGGGTGCCGCCTCCGGCATCCTCGCCATGCACCACCCAGACCCGGTCCGAGCCGAGCCGGCCGAGGGTGCGCGCGATCGGCGCCTGCCAGGCCGGGTCGAACACGCCGATCATCTGCCGCCGCACCCCGGCCGGGTTGCACAACGGCCCGAGCAGGTTGAACACGGTGCGGAAGCCGAGCTCGGCGCGCACGGCGGCCGCGTGGCGCATCGCCGGGTGGTGCAGGGGTGCCGCCAGGAACGCGATCCCGTGACGCTGCAGCATGTGCTCCAGCGCCTGGCTGTCGGCCTCCGGGCGCAGGCCCAGCGCTTCCAGCGTGTCGGTGGCGCCGGCGCGCGACGACATGGCCCGGTTGCCGTGCTTGGCCACCGGCACGCCGAGCGCCGCCAGCACGAAGGCGACCGCGGTGGACACGTTCAGGGTGGCGTGGCCGTCGCCGCCGGTGCCGCACACGTCGATCGCGTCCGCCACGCCCGGCACCGGCAGCATCCGCGCCCGCATCGCCCGCACGGCACCGGTCAGCTCGGGCACGGTTTCGCCGCGCAGGCGCAGCCCCATCGCCAGCGCCGCGACCTGCGCCGGCGTCGCCCCGCCCGACATCACGATCGTGAACGCGGCCTCGGCCTCGGCCTCGTCCAGCGTGTCGCCGGACGCGATCCGCGCCAGCACCGGCTTCAACGTGGGCTGGTCGGCCATCCGATCAGGACGGGCCCATCGCTCAGGCGGCCCGGACCGCGGAACGGTTGCGGCCGCGGGCCAGGGCCAGGAAGTTGGCCAGGATGGCGTGGCCGTGCTCGGAGGCGATGCTTTCGGGGTGGAACTGCACGCCGAAGATGGGCCAGTCGCGGTGGCGCAGCCCCATCACCACGCCGTCAACGGTGCGGGCGGTCTCGACCAGCGTCTCCGGCAGGCTGTCCGGCCGCACCGTCAGGCTGTGGTAGCGGGTGGCGTTGAACGGCGACGGCAGGCCTTCGAACACGTCGCTCCCGTCGTGCTCGACCGGGCTGACCTTGCCGTGCATGGGTGCCGGCGCCCGCACCACCTCGGCGCCGAACACCTGGCCGATCGCCTGGTGACCGAGGCACACGCCGAACACCGGCACCCGCCCGGCGGCCTCGGCGATCAGCGCGCAGCAGATGCCGGCCTCGTTCGGCGAGCAGGGCCCCGGCGACAGCACGATGGCGTCCGGCTCCAGCGCCAGCGCGTCCCGCGGCGACAGCGCGTCGTTGCGTCGCACGTCGCAGGTTTCCCCGAGCTCGCCCAGGTAGTGCACGAGGTTGAAGGTGAAGCTGTCGTAGTTGTCGATCAGCAGGATCATGCGCCGCATTGTGGGGATCGCCCGTGGCGGGGTCAAACCGGGCCGGGGTCGAGCGGGAGCGGGATCAACGCGACGCGGCGTGGGCCTGCGCCGCTTCCGCCGCCCGGAACAGGGCGCGCGCCTTCTGGCGGGTTTCCTCGTATTCCGCCTCCGGCACGCTGTCGGCGACCACGCCGCAGCCCGCCTGCACGTGCATGGTGCCGTCCTTCACCAGCGCCATGCGCAGGCCGATGCAGGTGTCCATGGTGCCGTCGGCGCCGAGATAGCCGATGCAGCCGGCATAGGTGCCGCGGCGGGTCGGCTCCATCTCGTCGATGATCTGCATCGCCCGGATCTTCGGCGCGCCGGTCAGGGTGCCGGCGGGAAAGCCCGCCACCAGCGCGTCGATCGCGTCCAGCTCCGGACGCAGGGTGCCCTCCACCGTGGAGGAGATGTGCATCACGTGGCTGAAGCGCTCGACCGCGAAGCTTTCCCGCACCGCCACGCTGCCGAGCTGCGACACCCGTCCGACGTCGTTGCGTCCGAGATCGACCAGCATCAGGTGCTCGGCGCGCTCCTTCGGGTCGGCGAGCAGCTCGGCCGCCAGCGCCCGGTCGGCTTGCGGGTCGGCGCCGCGCGGGCGGGTGCCGGCGAGCGGCCGGACGGTGACGATGCCGTCGCGCAGCCGCACCAGCACCTCCGGGCTGCTGCCGACCAGCTGGAACCCGCCCTCCTCCGTGGCAAGATCCAGGAAGAACAGGAACGGCGCCGGGTTGATGCGGCGGAGCGCGCGGTAGAGCGCGAACGGCGGCAGCGCGAACGGCGCGGAGAAGCGCTGGCTCGGCACCACCTGGAACGCGTCGCCGGCGGCGATGTACTCCTGGATCCGCCGCACCACGCCGAGAAAGCCGTCGCGGGAAAAGTTGGAGCGCGGCTCGATCGGCCGCGGTCCGGGCTGCCCCGGCGACACCTCGGCCACCGGCGGCTCGGGCGGCAGCTCCAGCGACAGCGCGACACGGGCCCGGTCGAGCAGCGCCCGCGGGTCCTCGCCCCCTTCCCGCACCGGCACCGCCAGGGTCAGCTCGTCGCGAACGTTGTCGAACACCGCGAACAGCGACGGGCGCAGCAGCATGGCTTCCGGCAGCCCCAGGTCGTCGGGCGGCGGGTCCGGCAGGTGCTCCATGCGTCGCACCATGTCGTAGCCGAGATAGCCGAACACCCCGCCGATCATCGGCGGCAGGCCGGGCGGCAAAAGGAGGCGGCTGGCCGCGACCAGCGCCCGCAGGCTGTCGAGCGCCGGCCGATGGTCCGGCACGAAGCTCTCCTCCCGGCCGCGCCGGCACGACACCGCGCCGTCGCGGCAGCGCCACAGGAGGTCCGGCAGCAGGCCGATCACGGAGTACCGGCCGCGCGCGATGCCGCCCTCGATGCTTTCCAGCAGGAAGCCGTTGCGCTCCGCACCCGGCAGGTGGCGGCGCAGCTTCAGAAAGGCGGCAACCGGGGTCAGCAGGTCCGCGGCCTCGACCGTCCAGACGATCGCGGCGCTTGTCTCGCTCACGAGCCGGAGCCGGAGTCGGCGCCGCCGGGTCCGGGCGTGCCAACCACCTGTTCCACCGCCTTGCCGTCGATGGAGGGATGGGCGCGGTCGCGCAGCACGGTCACAAAGGTGTTCTCGACGTCGTCGGCCAGGGCCACGTCCAGCGCGTCGCGGGTGCGGGCGTAGCCGGTGCGGTCCTGGGCCGGGTCCGGATGACGGATCGCGGTCACGGTCGCGACCACGAAGCCGTCCGGCGTTTGCAGCATGGTGGAGGTGCCCGGCTTCAAGGAGAACGCGATCTGCTGCAGGTTGGCCGGCACCGGGCCCGCGTTGCGGCCGCGACGCACCGGGATCCCGGTCAGCAGGCCGGTCACCGAGCCGGGCTTCGCCGCCGCCACTGCGGCCAGCCCGCCATGCGCGTCCGCGTCGGCATAAAGCACCGCCGCGCGCTGCTCGTCGGCATGACGCACCTGCTCCTGCTGCCAGTCGGCGCGCACCCGGTCGGCCGCCTGCACGAAGGAAAGCGGCGCCGCCGGGGTGACGTCCTCGACCACAAGCGCATACCAGCTGCCTTCCGGTCCCTGCACCAGGGTCGGCACGTCGCCCTTCGCTGTCGCGAAGGCATGGGCCACGATTGCCTTGCGCACCGCTTCCGATCCCGGCAGCGGTGCCGGCTCGCCGTCCCGCGTCAGCCCCTGCGCGTCCAGCGAGCCTTCGGCCGGCACCGCGCCGAGGTCGGCCGGGATGGCGTCGAGGCCGCCGCCGGCGATCGCGTCCTGCAGCTTCTGCACCCGCGGCGACAGGAGGCCGTTGGCGCGCTGCCGGGCGATGATGTCGTGCAGCTCGCCCTTGACCTCGTCGAAGCTGCGGTTCTGCGCCGCCGTCACCTTGGTGACGCGCAGCACCACCCAGCCGGCCTCGGTCTTGGCAGGCCCGGCCACCGTGCCGGGCGAGGTGGCGAAGGCGAGTTTGGCGATGTCGGGCGACGGGATGCTGGCGGCGGTGGCGTCGTCGAGCGCGATCGGGGTCGCGTCCTTGGCGGTCGCCTGCAGCTGGGTCCAACCGATGCCGCCCTGCCACAAGGCGGCGATCTGCGCCGCCCGCGCCTGGTCGTTCGCGATCATCACCTGCACGGAGCGCTTTTCCGCCACGTGGTAGCGGGGAGACAGCTCGTCGTAGAGCTTGCGCTCGTCCGCGTCCGACACCGCGAGGCCACGCGCCACCGTGTCGGGCGACAACAGCACCAGCTTGATCTTGCGGTACTCGGGCGCGGTGAACCGGGCCTTGTTGTTGTCGTAGTAGCGATGGAGCGTCGCCTCGTCCGGGGCGGGCGGCGCCGGAATGGCGGAGAACGGCAGGGTGACCATGTCCAGCACGCGCTGCTCGGCGTCGAAGCCGTAGGCGCGCCGGACCAGCTCGGCCGGCGCGTGGGCGCCGACGCGTATCGGCTCGATCAGCGCCAGCGCCGCGGCCTGGTCGCGGAAGATCCGGATCAGCCCGTCCTCGGTGAAGCCCGCACCCTGCAGCTTCTGGTCGAACAAGGTGCGGCTGAAACGGCCGTCCGGGCCCTGGAACGCCTTTTCGGCGAAGATCTGCTCGCGCACCACCGCGTCGGGCACCACGATCCCGATCCGGGTGGCGGCGTTGTTGATCACCGCCTGCAACACCAGCTGCTGCAGCGCCTGCACCGCGATCTGGCGCTTCTGGTCGAACGGCAGTGCGGCGGGATCGGCCAGGCCCTGGTTCTGCGCCGCGGAGGCGAGGCCGCGCCGGTAGGTGCGGTCGAACTCGTCGCTGCCGATGCTTCGCCCGGCGACGCGGGCGACGCTGCCGGCGGACACCTGCCCCAGCCCAGTGACGAAACTGCCCATGCCCCACACGGCGAAGCTCAGGAAGATCACCACGGCGAGGATCCGTCCGAGCCAGGAGCCGATGAACAGGCGGCGCATGAAGGCGAGCATGGGAGTGTCCGGACGGTGAGCGAGGTGTGGCGCGGGCGTGCGGGCGGCGCGGAAGGCGGCGCACCATAGGGTGCGGCCCGCGGCTTGTCATGCCGGGGCGCGGCATGGTCTACCAGCGCCGCCTGGACCTACCCATCTCCTTCAGCCTGATCCCGGGATAGAACACGCGCATGGACCGTCAGCTGATCGCCGGCAACTGGAAGATGAACGGAACCACCGCGGAGGCGGAAGCGCTGGCGCGGGCTCTTGTTGCCGGCGCGGGGTCGGGGGCGGCCGAGCTGCTGGTGTGCCCGCCCTTCACCCAGATCGGCGCGGTGGCGCGGCTGCTGGCGGGCAGCCCGATCGCGGTCGGCGCGCAGGACTGCCACATGGCGCCGAAGGGTGCTCATACCGGCGACGTCTCGGCGCCGATGCTGCGCGACCTCGGCGCCACCCACGTGATCCTGGGGCATTCGGAGCGCCGCCAGAACCACAAGGAGCTGGACGAAACGGTGCGCGAAAAGGTGGTGGCCGCCACCGAGGCCGGGCTGCTGCCGATCGTGTGCGTCGGCGAGACCGCCGACCAGCGCTCCGCGGACGGGCACGAGGACACGGTGGGCTGGCAGCTCAAGGGCAGCCTGCCGCACGGCTTCGCCGACGGGCGCGGCGTGGTCGCCTATGAGCCGGTCTGGGCCATCGGCACCGGCCGCAACGCCACCGCCGACGACGTGCTCACCATGCACGCCTTTATCCGCGCGGAGCTGGTGCGACAGTTCGGCGACAACGGCGCCGCGGTACGCATCCTGTACGGCGGCTCGGTCAACGCCGGGAACGCGGCCGCCCTGCTGGCGGTGCCGGAGGTCGGCGGCGCGCTGGTCGGCGGCGCCAGCCTGAAGCCCGACGACTTCCTCGCCATCGCCGCCGCCGCGCGCGGCTGAGCCCCGGAACCTTCATGATCGCCGTCCGCTTGTCCTGCACCTCCTCGTCACCCTGACGCTGATCGGCACCGTGCTGATCCAGCGCAGCGAGGGCGGCGGCCTCGGCATCGGCTCCAGCCAGGGCATGGGCTCGTTCATGAGCGGCCGCGGCACCGCCAACCTGCTGACCCGCACCACCGCGATCCTGGCGGCGGTGTTCATGCTGTTGTCGCTGGCGCTGGCGATGCTGAACCGCGGCGGCGCCGGACGCGGCCGCGACATCCTGGCGCTGCCGCGGTTC
>CAXTMS010000022.1:0-17491 GCA_964245345.1 uncultured Acetobacteraceae bacterium
ACCACCGGCGGCGTCACCGCGTCGTTCGCCATGCTGGGCGACATCCAGATCGCCGAGCCCAACGCCCTGATCGGCTTCGCCGGGCCGCGCGTGATCGAGCAGACGGTGCGCGAAACCCTGCCGGACGGGTTCCAGCGTTCGGAGTTCCTGCACGAGCACGGCATGCTCGACATGGTGGTGAAGCGGGGCGACATGCGTGAAACGCTTGGCCGCCTGCTGCTGCTTCTGAGCGTCAAGGACGCGTTCGCCCACGCGGCCTGAACGGACGGGCCCGCTCCTCGTGGTGGCACCGTCCGTGCAGCCGGCCTTGCCGGAGTTCAGCGGCCGCAGCGGGGTGGTGCTGGAACGGCTGCAGCGCCTTTATCCGGTGCTGATCGACCTCAGCCTCGGGCGGCTGGAGGTCCTGCTGGAGAAGCTCGGCCATCCGGAGCGGCGCCTGCCGCCGGTGATCCACGTCGCGGGCACCAACGGCAAGGGCAGCACCTGTGCCCACCTGCGCGCGATCGCCGAGGCGGCGGGCCTTGTCGTGCACGCCACCACCAGCCCGCATCTGGTGGACGTGACCGAACGGTTCCGGGTCGCCGGACGCCTGGTGGACGAGGCGACGCTGGTCGCGGCGCTGGAGCGAATCGAGGCGGCCAATGCCGGCGCTCCGATCACGGTGTTCGAGGTGCTGACCGCCTGCGCCTTTCTCCTGTTCGCCGAAATGCCCGCCGACCTCGCGATCATCGAGGTCGGGCTGGGCGGCCGGTTCGACGCCACCAACGTGCTGCAGGCGCCCGCTGCCTGTGCCATCGCGTCCTTGTCGATGGACCACGAGGCGTTTCTCGGCACGACGCTGGCGGCCATCGCGGGCGAAAAGGCGGGCATCATCAAGCCCGACCGTCCGGTCGTCACCGGACGACAGCCTGCCGAGGCGCTGGCCGTGATCGAGGCTGAGGCCATCCGCCAGGGTGCACGCTTGCTGCTGCGCGACCGCGATTGGCATCTCGATGCCATGCCGAACGGGTTACGCTACCAGGATGCTGCCGGCACTCTCGACCTGCCGCGTCCCGGCCTGATCGGGCCGCACCAGCACGACAACGCGGGGCTCGCGGTTGCCACCCTGCGCGCCGCGGGCCTTGCCCTGCCGGATGCCGCCTATGCCGGGATCGCCGGCACGCGTTGGCCGGCCCGTTTGCAGTGCCTGGTTGGCCGCTTGGCCGGGATGCTGCCGCCGCGTTGGGAGCTGTGGCTCGACGGCGGCCATAATCCCGGCGCCGGCGCGGCCCTGGCCGAGGTCCTGGACGGCTGGAGCGACCGGCCGGTCCACCTGCTGGTCGGCATGAAGCAGACCAAGGATCCTGCCGGCTTCCTCGATCCCCTGCTGCCCCGGGCCGCCACCGTCTGGGCAGTTGCCGAGCCGGGCCAGCACCTCGCCCTGCCGGTGGAGACAATTCTTGCCGCCTCGCATGGAAGGGCCGTGCCGGGTCCGACCGTGGCCGAGGTGCTGCTCCGCCTGGCTCGGCGCGACGCCACGCCCAGCCGGGTGCTGATCTGCGGCAGCCTTTACCTCGCCGGCGAGGTGTTGAAGGCGGATGGCTGGGTGCCCGGCTGAGGCACCGGTTGCGTTTCCCGACGCCGAGGTCTTTGCTTGATCGGACGACGACCGGCGGAGCCTTTGATGCGCAAGGTGATCTTCGACACCGACCCCGGGGTGGACGACGCGATGGCGCTTTGCCTGCTGGTCCGCAGTCCGCAGCTCGAACTGCTGGGCGTTTCCACCGTCCACGGCAACGCCGACATCGACACCGTCACCCGCAACGCGCTGTTCCTGAAGGACCGGCTCGGTTTTGACGCTCCGGTGGCGCAAGGCTCCGGCGTCACCCTGACCAACAGGCAGGGGCAGCCTGCGCCGCACGTGCACGGCGAGAACGGGCTGGGCGACATCGTCGTTCCGGAGCAGCCCGCCGCCGTGCTGGACGGCCGGCGCGGTCATCGCATGATGATCGACCTGATCCGCGAGAACCCGCACGAGGTGACGGTCATCGCGGTCGGCCCGCTGACCAACCTAGCCCGTGCCCTGGACAAGGACCCGGAGATCGCCCGGCTGGCGCAGGGCGTGGTGGTGATGGGCGGCGCGTTCGGCAGCCACGGCCACACCGGCAACGTGTCCCCGGTCGCAGAGGCCAACATCGCCAACGACCCCGAGGCGGCCGACAGGGTGTTCACCGCGTCCTGGCCGGTGACGGTGATCGGCCTCGACGTGACCCAGCAGGTGGTGATGGACGGCGCCTACCTCGAGCGCCTGGGCCGCGACGGCGGCGAGGACGGTCGGTTCCTGCATGAGGTGTCACGCGGCTACCACGTCTTCCACCAGCGCTCCCGCCGGCTGGACGGCATCTTCGCCCATGACAGCCTGGCGGTGATCTACGCGTTGCGGCCGGACCTGTTCACCCTCAGGCGCGGGCCGGTGCGGGTGGTGTGCGGCGGCCTGGCTGCCGGCCAGACCATCCAGAAGCCGAAGGACTCGCCGTTCCCGCTCGGCGCCTGGGACGCGCATTCGGCACAGGCGGTGGCGGTCGACGTCGACGCCGAGGCGGTGCTGACGTACTTTGCCGGCAGCTTCGTTTCCCGCTAGCGCCCGGCGCCAGGCTCGGCATCCGGGCCGCCGGTCAGCAGGTAGCAGGCGCAGCCGGCGCTGCGCGAAGCGTCCGGATCCGGCTCGATCAACGACTCCACGGCGATCCGGCGCAGCCGCAGCACAGCCAGGTTTGCAGGCCCGTCCAGGATCACGTCCAGATCCTCCGCCACCACCGACAGCCAGTAATGGACCCCTTGCCGCTCGGTCAGGATGATCGGGTCCTGTGCGCTGACCGTCAGCCCGCCTTCCAGAGCAGCCGCCGCTTCCGTGCCATTGGTGACGTGGTACAGGTAGGAGTCGTTGCGATCGCTTGGACGAAGGTTGCGCGGGTCGACTTGCTGCAGAAGCGTCGCGTGCGGATCGAGATGAAAGGAGCCGGAAGCAGCTTCCGGTTCCTGGGGCGGACCAGGCTCCGCAACCGGCGGCGCCTTTGGTTCGGGCTCGGGTTCCGTTGCTGTCGGGACGGTATCGGGTTCGGTCCGGCCGAACAGGTCCGGCTCGCGGTTCGTGACCTGCACGCGACGCTGGCGCGGTGCCGGGCGGGGCGCCGGTGCCAGTGCCGGCAGTTCGCCGGGATCGGGCAGCGGCAGCTCAGGGGTCTGCATGTCCGCATGCAGCGCGTTGCGGCCGCGGGAACGCGCCGCCTCGATCCGGCGGCGCAGTCGTGCGTCGGAAGGCGGTTCGGCCATGGCAGGGGCGAACTTGGCATCACGACCGACCGCGCGCCAGTAGTGCGCCAGCGCTTCCGCAGCACAGCGTGCGCTGCCGATCCGTCGCAGGACTTGTCCTGTGCCATCCTCGATCTTGAACAACGGCCGGCGACTGACCGGGCTGACGAGACCGGTCAGCCTCACCCGGATCCTGGAGCTGTTCGACACGGCGCCTTCGATCATGTGTTGCCGCAGCCGGACGGAGCGACCGCCTCGTCGCAGGAACGGATCCTCCTTCCAGGCAATGCTGTCACACAGCCTTCTAGAAGCGCCCAAGTTTGGACGTCAACCGGCCCCGGCCTCGAACCGTTCGTGCTGGTCGCCGATCTCAGCGGCGCGTTCCGGCCGTCCTGCCCGACGGCGCCGGAGCTGCCTCGGCGGCCGGCGCCAGGTCCTCCTCCAGCACGGTCATGTGGATGGAATAGGACACTTCGCCCTCGTCCTCGTCGCGATGCACGGTGCCGATCACCTCGCGCCCAACAGCGACCTCGGTGGTGGCGCCTTTCCGTGGCGGCGCCACGACGTTGACCTGGTCGTTGCCGAGCAGCTTGCGCAGGTAGGCCTGCACCCGTGCGATGTCCGTGCCGTTCATGGTCGACCTTTCAAGGTGAGCGGGCATCAAGGCCACACGCCGCGTGGGATAGGCTCGATTCAGACATGTTGGAACCGTTATTCGCGCAGGCGCGGACGCAGTCGATCAGCCAACACCGTGTTGGTGCCGCGGCGTCGCCGGTTCGAGAGCCGCAAACAGGCTGGCGGCAACAGCGGTGCGGGAAAAGTGCTGCGACACATAGGCACGCTGGACCGCCGAGCGGGCGCTCCAAGCGCGGTCGTCGCGCAACAGGAGCACCACCGCCTCGGCCAGGGCAGGTGCGGTGTCGGCCACCCGCGCCGCCTGCTCCAGGCCGGGCAGCCCTTCGGCACCGATGGTGGTGGTGACCAGCGGCAGGCCCTGCTGCATCGCTTCCACCACCTTGCCCTTCACCCCGGCGCCGACGCGAAGCGGCACGATCCCGACACGGGCGGCGCGGTAGTGCGCGTCGAGGTCCTCCTGCTCGAGGCTGCCGGTGACGACCACGTTGTTGCCGGCGAGCGCTCGCACCGATGCGGTCGGATGCGAGCCGGCCAGCACCAGGGTCGCCTGCGGGATGGCGGCGCGAACCAAAGGCAGGATCTCCCGTACCAGCCAGATGGCGGCATCGACGTTGGGCGGGTGGGCGAAGCCGGCGACGAACAGGATGGCAGGCAACGCCGGTGGCGCAGTCCGGGTGCGGAAGCGGTCGAAGCCGAAGGGCACGATGCCGTGCGCCGATGCTCCCGGCACCATCCGACGCACCAGGGCGGCCTCGACCTCCGACGGGTAGAGCATCACGTCGAACACGCCCCAAAGCCGGCGCTCAAGCCGCTCCATCTCGTCCGCCTGGCACGCCAGCGCAAGGTCGCCCTGCAGGGTCGCCTGGCGGCGCATGCGCAGGTGGTGCACGTCCACGCCGTAGAAGGAGAGCCGGGCCCGGGTGTGGCGGAGCAGGTCGGACACGAACTCGACCGCGACGGTGGGCCGCAGGGTCAGCACGTGGTCGAAGGCAGATCCGTTCCGGGCGATCCAGTCGCCGAAGCCTTCCGGCAAACGGTGGTCGAGCACCTCGATCCCCATGGTTTCCAGCAGGTGGGTGTACCGGTTGTGAGCGCGGTTCTGCGGCCAGAACTTGACCAGCCAGCCCGCGTCCCTCAGCGCGGACAGGATCGCCATGGTCGAGCGCGAACCGGCGTCGCGGTCGGGTTCCGGCACGTAATGGTCGATCACCAGGATGGCGGGACGGTCGCGGCCGTGCTCGCAGGCGCGGATCGGGTCGATGCCGGACATCATGTGCCGATCGGCCAGCAGGCGCGGCCAGCGGGCCAGCAGACGGTGGCGGTTCACCTCCTGCTGTGCCTTGATGCCGGTGGCAAGGTCGGTGCCGTGCGACAGGCCCTCATGGTGGACCACCACGCTGGCCGGCTGGACGATCACGCGCAGGCCGCGGGCGCGTATGCGGAAGGCGAGGTCGACGTCCTCGTAATAGGCCGGTGCGAAGACCGGGTCGAAGCCGTTCAGCTCCTCGAACAGGTCACGCCGGAGCAGGATGGAGGCACCGGACACGTAGTCGGTTTCGCGCAGGGTGTTGTACTGCGGCAAGCCCGGGTCGTCGCCGCGGCCATAGTTCCAGCCCGTGCCGTCCTGCCAGATGATGCCGCCCGCTTCCTGCAGCCGCCCGTCCGGGAACAGCAGCTTGGAGCCGACCAGACCGGCATCCGGCAGCGCCTCCGCCACCCGCACCAGAGCGTCGAGGAAGCCCGGCAGCGGTTCGGTGTCGTTGTTGAGGAACAGGAGGTAGCGGCCGCGCGCGTGCAGCGCCGCTTCGTTGCAGTTGTGCAGGAAGCCGAGGTTGGCCTCGCGGCGCAGCAGGCGCAGGCCGACCACCTCCTCCAGCAGCGCCACCTCCGGATCGCCCGACGCGTCCTCGGCGAGGATCACCTCGAACGACGTTTCGGTGTCGGACGCGGCGACGGCACGCAGGCAGCGCAGCGTAGCCGGTACCTGGCCGAAAGCCGGCACGATCACCGACACCACCGGGGCCCGGGCGGTCGGTAGCACCAGGGGCCGGACTCCTGACGACGGGGGAGCTTCCGGCATTGCGGCGGCGGACCCGGATGGCGGCAGCGCAACCGGCGCGTCCGCTGGCGCGGGAGGCGGATCATCCGGGAGCACCGGCTGAAGCGCCGGTTGGGCCGCGCGCCAAGCCGCCCGTTGCCGCAGCCGCGCCGGCCATTGCAGGGTGAGCGTCCACCAGCTGGCCCGCAGGGCGCGGCGGCCGGTCCTGGCCAGAACGGGATGACGGTCCAGCACCCGGCGCAGCGGCCAGGTGGCACGCCAGATGGCGCTGGCGCGGAACGCGTCCAGATGACGCGCCAGCAACGCGATCTCGGCATCCTGCTGCGCGATCCGGGCCTGGAGCGGGGCCAGCAGGGCGATGGTGTCGACCGGCTCGGGCAGCGGCGGCGGGTCGGGCGGCGGACGCCGCAGCAGTGCCTCGTGCGCCTGCTGCGCGTGCCGCACCTCCTGCCTCAAGGCGGCGAGTCGCGCCTCGGCACGCAGCAGGGAAAGGCGCAGCTCCGCACGCTCGGCTTCGTTCTCGTCCGGGACGCAGGCAGTCATGACGGTTCCCGGATTGATGCTGCACCCGTTCCGATCGCAGCGCGCTGCGACCCGTCGGCTCAATAGGACGCGGGTCGCCTCGCGTGAAGCGTCGGGGTCTTCCGGGGCGTCCGGAACGCCTGGATCAGGCCGCGCGCCCGTGGGCGATCAGTTCCAGCTCGATCTTGACGTGTGGGCTGTCGAAGCCGCTGACCAGGCGCATAGTCGCCGCCGGGCGCGCATCGCCGAACGCATCGCGCAGAAGCGGGAAGCAGGCAGGAAATGCGTCCGCGTCGTGCACCAGGTAGATCACCCGCACCACGTCCCGCATCGACAGGCCGGCGGCTTCCAGCGAGCGGGCACCGTTCGCCAGCGCCTGGCGGCACTGCTCGGACAGGCGGCGCGGGAAGCCACCCTGGTTGCGGTCGAAGCCGGTGATGCGGCGCACGCGCACCTCCTGCCGTCCGCTAATTGGGCGACGCTCGATTCGTGTGGTGCCCGGTTCCTCACCCTGCGTCGTCGGCAGCATCGTCAGCATGTGGCCCCCGGGTGCGCATCTTTGTCACAACTGCGTTATTATTAGTGGAAGTTCAACCCATTTTGAGATGCTGGAGGGTGATGTGCGGGACTTGCTTCGCCTTCATGGCAGTTGCGCCGTCCAGCACGGGGTTGGCGTCCTGCTGCTTGGCCAGCCCGGATGTGGCAAGTCGGACCTGCTGCTCCGGCTGATCGACCGCGGGTTTGGTCTGGTCGCCGATGATCAGGTTCTGGTCGAGGCCGGCCAAGCGGCGCCAGCGCCGGCGCTGGCGGGGATGATCGAGCTGCGTGGGATCGGCCTGTTGCGCGTGGATCACGTCGCCCCGGTGCCGCTAGGGCTGGTGATAGCCCTGGACGGGACGGTGGCGGGTCTGGCGCCCACGGCGGAACGGCTGCCGGAACCTCGCGTGCATCCGGTGCTCGGGCTGCCGATGCTGCGCATTGCCCCGTTTGCGGCGTCTGCGGCCTTCCGGGTGGAAATCGCGCTGGACTGCGTTCGGGGTGGACGCTTCCTGTCCACCGGTGGCCTGCCTGACTACACCGCTTGATACGCTGACGCATACCAGCCATGCTCAGAAGACACGGTGGGTGTTGCAAGGGCGTGGCGCAACTTGTTCTTCAACCTAATAATTCTGGTCTGTTACGACAAGCCTGTCCGTGTGCCGTGGGTCGCACCTTAACGATTTCTAGACAGGTCACCACTTTTGCTGCGATTGCTCCGTCTCTTGGCGACGGAAGACGTGCCCGCCCAACAGGATGGAGCGCTGCCGACGAGGCGGCTGGCAGCATATCGTGACACATCATGGTTTGGCCGGACGGGCTGGAACCGCTGCCGCGACGTTGACCGCATTGTGATCGGACTCGTCCTTATCACCCACGGCGAGATCGGCAATTCGCTGCGTGCGGCCATGGAGCACGTGGTCGGCCCGCAGGGGCAGATGGAAACGCTGTCGATCGCGGCGGACGACGACATCCAGGCGCGGCGGCGTGATCTCGAGGTGGCGACGGCCTCGGTCGATCGCGGCGACGGCGTCATCGTCCTGACCGACATGTTCGGCAGCACGCCGTCCAACCTCGCGGTGGCGATGCTGGCGCGGCCAAATACTGAGGTGATCGCCGGGTTGAACCTGCCGATGCTGGTCAAGCTGGGCAAGATCCGCTCGCACAGCACGCTCGCCGAATGCGTCGACATCGCCGAAACGGTCGGCCGGAAATACATCGCCGCTGCGTCCCGCCTGCCCGAGGCCTGCCTCGGCGGTGCCGCCTGCTGCCAATCCCATGACGCCTCGGCCGCACATCTGCCTCGGCGCGCCGTCGCGCTCGCCGGCTGAGGCGTGGGTCGAACGCCCTAGATGGCTCCGGCCGACCAGTCGCCGGCGGATGGACCTGCCGAACGCCTCGTCCGCACCGTCATGATCGTCAACCTGCGTGGGCTGCATGCGCGGGCGGCGGCCCGGTTCGTGACCACCGCCGAGCGCTTCAACACGCCTGTGGACGTGTCGCGCGATGGCGAGGTGGTGTCGGCCCGTTCGATCATGGGACTGATGATGCTGGGCGCGGGACGAGGGGCGAGCATCCGGCTCGAGGCCGACGCGGATGGCTGGGACGCGCAGGAAGCGCTGGACGCCCTGGCGACGCTGGTTGAGTCCGGCTTCGATGAGCACGATTGAGGGCGGCTCGGACGACGAGCGGCCGAAGCGCAGGCGCGCATCGGCGAAGCCCGCCGCTGCGGGCAAGCGGATGGTGCGCAGCCCGGAGCGCCAGGAGCGGCGGTTCAGCGGTCTTGGCATCTGTCCCGGCATCGCCATCGGACCGATTGCGTTCGCCGCCGAGGCGCCAGCCTCGGTCACAGCGCGGAAGCTGGAGGCAGCCGAGGTGGAGCCGGAGCTGCGCCGGCTCGACGAGGCAGTGCGGCGCTCGCTCCACCAGCTGGAGAAGCTGAAGGCGCGCCTCGCCTTCCTGTCGGAGGACAGCCAGGCCGAGATCGCGCCGCTGCTCGACGCCTACCGGCAGATGCTGGGTCCGTCCCGCCTGCTGCGCCATGCCGCGCGCCGGATCGCCGAGGACCAGCTGAACGCAGAAGCGGCGGTGTCGGAAGAAGCCGAAGCGCTGGCGCGGCGCCTCGCCGACAGGGGTTCGGCATCCCACGGACCGGATGCCGAGGACGCCGCCTCCGCGTCGAGACAAGCGGAGGAGGTCCGGGAGATCGGCCGCAGGCTGGTGCGCAACCTCGCCCGGGCGCCGTTCCGGTCGTTCGCCGCCTTGCCGGTCGGTTGCGTCCTGGTCACCGAGCAGCTTCGTCCGGCCGACGCGGCGCTGATCGACCCGTCGCGGATTGTTGCGGTGGTGACCGACGAGGGCGGCACCGCCGACCACACTGCGATCATGCTGAGGGCACTCGGCATTCCGTCCGTGCTGGGCGTCGCCGGCTTCACGGCCCATGCCAGCGCCCAGATGGACGTCCAGGCTGGCATCCAGGCCGGTACTCCTGCCCGATCCGGTATCCGGGCATCTGTCCAGGTCGTGGTGGACGGCGATGCCGGGCTGGTCACCCTGGACCCGTCAAACGGGACGCTTGAGGCAGCGCACCGCGCGGTGGTCGTCCGTGCGGGCGAGCGCCAGCGTCTCGGCCGACTGCGCCGGCTGCCGGCCCGGCTGTCCGGCGGCGAGGCGGTGGAGCTGCAGGCCAACCTGGAGCTGCCGGCCGAGCTGCCGCTGATCGCTCAGGCGGGTGCTGCCGGGATCGGCCTGCTGCGTACCGAGTTCCTGTTCATCAACGCCGACGAGCTGCCGGACGAGGCGGTGCAGGCGGAGGCCTATCGCGGCGTGATCGAGGCGATGGGCGGCGACTGCGTCACCATCCGCCTGCTCGACTGGGGTTCGGAAAAGCAGAGCGAGGCGATGGCCGGGTTCCTGGCACCGGGCGACCTCAACCCGGCGCTGGGCCTGCGCGGCCTGCGCCTGCTGCTTCGTCATCCGTCGGTGATGGAAACCCAGCTCGCGGCGATCCTGCGCGTGTCGGGCGACGCCCCGATGCGGATCATGCTGCCGATGGTGACGACGCTGGCCGAGCTGCGTGCGGCGCGCGAGATCTACGAGCGGGTGGGGCGCCGCCTGCGCCGGCGCGGGGTGCGCCTGCCGGAAAAGCTGCCGCCGCTCGGCATCATGGTCGAGACCCCGGCGGCGGCCCTGGTTGCGGAAACCCTGGCGTTGGACGCGGAGTTCCTGGCGATCGGCACCAACGACCTTGCTATGTACACGCTGGCGACCGACCGCGCGTCCACCGACGTGTCAGCGCTCTACGACCCGCTGCACCCGGCCGTGCTGCGGCTGATCGGCCAGACCACCGACGCGGCGTTGCGCCTTCGTCGGCCGGTGTCGCTGTGCGGCGAGATCGCCGGCAGCCCGCTGGTGGTGCCGCTGCTGATGGGCATGGGACTGCGCTCGTTCAGCATGAACGCGTCGGCGATCCCGCGGGTAAAGCAGGTGGTGCGTCAGGCTTCGCTTGACGAGTGCCGCAGGCTGGCGCGCCGGGTGCTGGAGGAAAGCGATCCGGCACAGATCGCGCAGCTTCTCAGGGCGTTCGCCGCGCGATAGACAGCCTCCGGATACGCCACGGTTCAACCCCGTGCGGGCGGTGCGGGGCCGAGCCTGCGTCAGGCGGCGTGCGGTTTACGGCCGCGCCTCAAGGCCGTGTCGTGCCCGCGGTGAGTCCGATGGCGCTTTCGGATGAGGAGCTTGTCACCATGGCCGACGACATCCTGCCGATCCGGCGCGCGCTCATCTCGGTGTCGGACAAGACCGGACTGGTGGCGCTGGCGCAGGCGCTGGCGGTGCACGGGGCGGAGCTGCTGTCCACCGGCGGCTCTGCCAGGACGCTGCGCGAGGCCGGCTTCGTTGTGCAGGACGTGTCGTCGCATACCGGCTTCCCGGAGATCCTGGACGGGCGGGTCAAGACGCTGGTGCCGCAGATCCATGGCGGCATCCTGGGACGGCGGGACCTGCCCGAGCATCTGGCGCAGATGGAGACACACGGGATTGCGCCGATAGACTTGGTCTGCGTCAACCTCTACCCGTTCGAGGCAACGGTGGCGTCTGGTGCCGAAGCGTCGGATTGCGTCGAGAACATCGACATCGGCGGACCGGCGCTGATCCGCGCCGCGGCCAAGAACCACGCCCACGTGGCGGTGCTGACCGATCCGGAGCAGTATGGCGGGATGATCGACAGCCTGCGGACGCTGCGCGGCACCACGCTCGCCAGTCGGCGCGCCTGGGCAGGGGCCGCCTACGCCCGCACCGCCGCCTATGATGCCGCGATCGCGACCTGGTTCAACGCCGAGCGCGGCGACCTGCTGCCGCCGCGGCTGGTGACGAGTGGCATCCGGCGGGAGTCGCTGCGCTATGGCGAGAACCCGCACCAGGGGGCGGCCTTCTACACCGACGGCAGCAACCGGCCCGGCATCGCCACCGCGGTGCAGGTGCAGGGCAAGGCGTTATCGTACAACAACCTCAACGACACCGACGCGGCACTGGACGCGGTGGCGGAGCTGGAGCGGCCGGCGGTGGTGATCGTCAAGCATGCCAACCCGTGCGGGGTGGCCGAGGCGGCCGATCTGGCGGAAGCGTGGCGGCTGGCGCTGCGCTGCGACCCGGTGTCGGCGTTCGGCGGCATCGTCGCGGTGAACCGGGTGCTCGACGAGGCGGCGGCGACGCGCATGGCGATGATCTTCACCGAGGTGATCGTGGCGCCGGATGCGACGGACGGAGCGAAGGCGGTGCTGTCGGCCAAGAAGAACCTGCGCCTGCTGCTCACCGGAGGCCTGCCCGATCCGCGTGCGCCGGGCGTGGTGCTCAAGAGCGTGTCCGGCGGCTTCCTGGCGCAGACGCGCGACAACGGGCGAGCGGACACCTTCCGGGTGGTGACGAAGCGGTCGCCGACCGATCGGGAGTTCGCCGACCTCCGGCTAGCGTTCCGGGTTGCCAAGCACGTGAAGTCGAACGCGATCGTCTACGTGAAGGAGGGCGCCACGGTGGGGATCGGCGCCGGGCAGATGAGCCGGGTGGATTCCGCCCGAATTGCTGCGGCCAAGGGAGAGGAAGCAGCAAAGGCGGCGGGGCTCGACCATCGGCTGACCGAGAACAGCGTGGTGGCGTCCGACGCGTTCTTCCCGTTCGCGGACGGGCTCGAGGTGGCGATCGAGGCCGGAGCGACCGCGGTGATCCAGCCGGGCGGCTCGATCCGCGACGAGGAGGTGATCGCGGCGGCCGACAAGGCAGGCGTGGCAATGGTGTTCACCGGGATGCGCCACTTCCGGCATTGATCCCGTTCGACGCCGCCGACGACTTCAGCTGCTGTCGAGAAGCATTTGCATCGGTGCGGCCTCGACTTGAATTCCAAGACGTCCAGGGCAAATGATCGCCGATGCGGAAATTCAACGAGCTGACCGAGCGCGAGCTGCTTGCCCTGGCCGTTGCCAGCGAGGAGGAGGACGGGCGGATCTATGCCGACTTCGCCCACGCGATGCGGGAGAATTTCCCCGACAGCGCTGGCATCTTCACCGAGATGGCGCAGGAAGAGCAGGAGCACCGGCGGCGCCTGATCGACCTGTACGCGCAGCGCTTCGGCGAGCACATCCCGCTGGTGCGAAGGCAGGACGTGGCGGGCTTCGTGCCGCGGCGCTCGGCTTGGCAGGTGCAGCGGCAGGGCATCGAGGCGATGCGTCGCCATGCCAGCCAGATGGAGCGCGACGCCGCGCGCTTCTATCGGCAGGCGGCGGCACGCTCGACCGACGCGTCGATCCGCCGGCTCCTGGGCGACCTGGCGGAAGCGGAAGACGCGCACGAGCAGGCGGCGGGCAGCATTGCGCTGCGTCGCCTGCCCGCGTCCAAGCGCGAAACCGAGGACGACCTGGCGCGCCGCCGCTTCGTGCTGCAGGTGGTGCAGCCGGGGCTGGTCGGGCTGATGGATGGCTCGGTATCGACCCTGGCGCCGGTGTTCGCGGCGGCGTTCGCCACGCACCTGCCTTGGAACGCGTTCCTGGTCGGCATCGCGGCGTCCGTGGGGGCCGGCATCTCCATGGGCTTCGCCGAGGCGCTTTCGGATGACGGCAAGCTGTCCGGGCGCGGGACACCATTTCTGCGCGGACTGATCTGCGGGCTGATGACCATGGCTGGCGGCATCGGCCATACCTTGCCGTTTCTGATCCCGCGCTTTTCCGAGGCGCTCGCCGTCGCTGGGGCTGTCGTGGTGCTGGAGCTGGCACTGATCTCCTGGATACGCTGGCGCTACCAGGACACGCCGCTGTTGTCGGCGGCGGTGCAGATCATGTTTGGCGGTGGGCTGGTGTTCGCGGCCGGGGTGCTGATCGGCTCGGCGTGAGCTAGGATGGAGGCCATGTTCCGCTTCCACGTGCTCGCTTTCCTTCCGTTGCTCGTCTGCGCGGCCGTGGCTCCAGCCCGGGCGCAGCCGGCAACGCAGGACGCGGCGCTTACGCCCGCGGACCGCGGCTGGATCGACCGGATCCAGGACACGCTGAACGACATCACCACGCTGAAGGGACGGTTCCAGCAGATCGCCCCGGATGGCAGGCGGTCCACCGGTACGGTGTGGCTCGACAGGCCCGGCCGCATGCGGTTCGAGTACGACAAGCCGAGCCCGCTCCTGCTTGTGGCGGGCGGCGGCAGGCTGGTGTTCACCGACAGCGCGCTGAAGCAGACCACCGAGATCCCGCTGGACAAGACTCCGCTCGGCCTGCTGCTTCGGCCGCAGCTGAGGCTGTCAGGTGATGTAACAGCGACCGGGTTCCGACACGACAACGGCATGCTGCAGGTCACCCTGGTGCGCACTGCGAGCCCGTCGGACGGCAGCCTGACGGTGTTCATGACCGAGACGCCGCTTGCGCTGCGCGGATGGAGCGTGGTCGACGCGCAGGGGCGCGAAACCCGGATCGACCTGTTCGATCTCGCTGCCGGCGCCACCATGCCCGCGGAGCTGTTCGACACCCGCGTCGCCGACCAATAGCGTCGGTCCGCCGCGCACCCGGCGCAGGAAGGAACCGGGCTGGGCGGGACCCGTTCCTCCGTTACGGCGTCATGCCGCATGGGAGATGGCAGATGGACAAGAACCGGGTCGATGGCCTCGCCAATCAGGTCAAGGGTGCCGTGAAGGAAGGCGCAGGCAAGGTTACGGGCAACGAGCGGCTTGAGGCCGAGGGCGTGGCCGAGAAGACAGGTGGCAAGGTCCAGGAAGGCGTCGGCAAGGGCAAGGATGCTGTGCGCGACGTTCTCAAGCCTTGAAGGATTGCAGGACCGGCCCTGGGCTTTCGGGCCGGTCTCATTTCTTGTCGTTGTTGCCCTTCCGCGAGGTGTCGGCTTCCGCGGCAAGTGCCATCGCCCTGGCATAGACGGTGCGGCGGGGCAATCCGACTGCGCCCGCGACCAAGGTCGCGGCATCCTTCACTGAATGGGTCGCAAGGGTCGCCCTCAGCTGGACGTCGAGCTCGTCTCGGTCAGTCACCTCCTCCGGTGGGGGAGCGACCAGGATGGTGATCTCGCCTCGTGCTGGCTCCCGCTGGTAATGGACGACAAGGTCGGCAAGGGTGCCGCGACGGATCTCCTCGAACCGCTTTGTTAGTTCGCGTGCCACCGCCGCGTCGCGGTCACCGAACACGGCATGAAGGTCGGTCAACGCTTCCGCGAGTCGGTGCGGCGCCTCGTGCCAGATCAGGGTTGCGGACAGGCCGGCGCGCTCGGCGGCACGCAGTACGGCGAAGGCATTTCGCCTGGCGGCGGAACGGGGTGGCGGAAAGCCGACGAACAGGAACGGATGCGGCGGCAGGCCAGACAAAGTCAAGGCGGTGATCGCCGCGTTGGCGCCCGGTACCGCACCGACCGGAAGCCCTTCGGCGATGGCGGCCCGGACCAGACGATAGCCGGGATCTGACAGCAGCGGCGTCCCGGCATCAGACACCAGGGCTATGCGTCGGCCGGCCTTCAGCATGTCGATCAGGGCCGGGATGCGGTGCCGCTCGTTGTGCTCGTGCAGGGGTTCGGTGCGGGCCGAGATGTGCTTGGCGGAGAACAACCGGGCAGTCACGCGGGTATCCTCGCACAGCACTAACTCGGCGTGCTGCAGCACCCCGATCGCACGCTCGCTGATGTCGCCGAGGTTGCCGATCGGGGTAGACACGAGCGTCAACCCTGGCAGCGCGAAGGAGGCGGCGCCGGATGGCGGGTCCTGTGCTAGGAGGTCGTGCTCGGGTGGAACGGGGGAAGCGCATGACGGGTCTTCGGGCATGGCGGCAATGGGCGCCGGTCGCTCCTGGCCGTCAACGGATCATGCGGTCGCTTCGGCTGCCTCTGCTCGCGTCCAGCCTGCTCGGAGCCGGATGCACCACGCTGATGCCGTTCGGCCAAGCTTCGGCACCGTCCGCGCCTTCGGCGCAGCAGCCGGGCGCGGTGGCACTCGGCAGCCCGGATCGGAAGGTCGGCATCCTGCTGCCGCTGAGCGGGCCGAACGGAGCGCTGGGCGGGGACATGCTGCGTGCAGCGCGGCTGGCGCTGTCGGCCCCCGGTAGCCCGATGCTCGACGTACACGACACTGCGGCACCGGGCGGGGCCGCCCGTGCGGCGCAGCTCGCCACGGCGAACGGCGATGCGATCATCCTGGGACCGCTCACCTCCGGCGACACCGCGGCGGTGGCGCCGGTCGCGCATGCGGCGGGCGTTCCGGTGCTGGCCTTCACCAGCGACGTGACGCAGGCGCAGCCGGGCGTCTGGGTGATGGGAATCACGATCGAGCAGCAGATGCGCCGGCTGGTGTTCGCCGCTAAGGCGGAGGGACGCAGCCGGGTCGCTGCCCTGCTGCCGTCGAACGCAGTCGGCAACGCCCTGGCGGACGGCTTGACCCATGCCTGCGCCGATGCCGGCCTGCCGGCGCCGACGATCCTGACCCATGCCGGCACAGCAGACAGCATCGACGCGACGATGAAGCAGCTGTCGGACTTCAGCGGTCGCCAGGCCGCCCGGCAGGCGGCAGCCCAGCAGGCCGGACCTCCGCAAGTGGCCGATCCGTCGGCACAAGGGGCGCCCGCTCCGGCACCAGGCATAACCGCGGCCCCGCTCGCCGCATCGGGCATTCCGGCTGCGGGTCCTGTCGGGGGCACGCCGGGTACGCCGCCGCTGCCCTTGCCGCCGCCGCCGTTCGATGCGCTTCTGCTTGGCGATACCGGATTGCAGCTGCAGCAAGCGATCGTGGCGCTGCACGCGTCCGGGATCAACAGGTCGCAGGTGCGGGTGATGGGGCCTGGCTTGTGGGGGGCGTTCGCCAGCAAGCTCGGCGGGTTGAGCGGAGCCTGGTATGCCGATCCTGACCCATCGGCGCGGCTCGGCTTCGCGGCGCAATACCAGGCGCTGTATCATCAGTCGCCGAAACTGCTTGCCGGCATTCCATTCGATGCGGCGGCGCTTGCCCGCAGTCTGGCGGTGTCCGGCTATCAGCCCGATGCGCTGCTGCGCCCGGACGGCTTCTCGGGCGTGGATGGCGTGTTCGCGCTGCAGCCGGACGGCCATGTGCAACGGGCACTGGCCATCTTCCAGGTCGAGCCAGGCGGCGGGGGACGCATCGTGCAGCCGGCACCGCGGGCGCTGGACCGGACCGGGAGCTGAGTCCGGGACGGCAAGTCGGACAAGAGGGCGATTCAGGTCAGGCGGCGACGGTCGTGCCGTGAGCCAGAACCGGACGTATGCAGTGAAGGGCAGCCTCGAAGCTCGAGAAGCTGCCAAGCTTGTGGTTACGTAGGTGATCAACCACAAGCCAACGCATGCCCTCCGGACGGATCATGTACGCAGGATCAGCACATTCGCGCACCCAAACCAGCACGTGTTCGAGGTGGACCGCGGAGTCGGTGGGAGTGCGAGGTGTGACGTCAACGTCGCACAGGCCCATGGCAGCGCCGGCGTCCAGCCAGCGCAGCAGGTACTCCCGGTGCCTGGGCAGGAACCGAAGCCGTAGCGGAACAACGTTGGAGTTGGCAGGAAGCTCCGGCAGCGGCGCAGGCTTGGCCATGGGTGAACCCTTCAGGAGGTGCTCTCGAATTCGTGAGAACGGTAACTGGCCTCAGATCGGCGCTGCAATTGGAATCTGTCAGCCTGCTCTTCCTGTAGTGGATCGTTACGCAAATCGCAAAAATATTGTGATATATATGCAATAGTCGGTTACGACATCGTGTCATTCCTTGGACGGTCATGTGTCAATGGCTTCGGCCAGCGGCGGTGCAGCCAAAGCCAGGCTTCCGGTCGTTCTCTGATCCAGCGCTCGATCACGTCGTTGACCTGTTGCGTTAGTGCCGCCTGATCAGCAGTTCGATTGCCGGTGCTAGGCAGAACCAGTGGCGGGTCCACCACCAGACGCAGCCGGGCTGGCCCGAGGCGCTCGATCCGGCCGGG
>CAXTMS010000022.1:17591-28560 GCA_964245345.1 uncultured Acetobacteraceae bacterium
GCGGGTCCACCACCAGACGCAGCCGGGCTGGCCCGAGGCGCTCGATCCGGCCGGGAATTACCGGACAGCGCTGGCGCAACGCGATCCCGGCTAGGGCCGATGCCGTCATCGCCGGATGACCGAACAGCCGGGCCTCGATCCCGTCGTTCATCTTCTGGTCGGCCAACATGCCGAGCGCTCCGCCACTCCTGACGTGTGCTAAGGCTGCGCGGGCACCGCGCTGACCTTTGGCGAATAGTGGGACCTCGCAGCCCATGGCGTTCCGGCGCAGGGTCTGGATCATCACGTCGACCAGGGGGTTGCCGGCAGCCCTGTAGAACGAGGCGAAAGGCAGGCCGAACTGGGCAACCGCCGGCGGCAGCATCTCCCAGTTGCCGACATGGCCTGACACGAACAGCACTGGACCGCCGGTTCTGGCTTGCGCTTCGAGAATCTCGGTACCGGTTGCGACCCAGCCAGGACCGGATGGTGTGTTATGGCGTAGCGTTGCCAAATGAGGAAACTCGGCGACAGTGCGTCCGAGGTTGTCCCATACGCCGCGCACGATCCGGCGCCGGGATGGCGCGTCGAGGTTGGGCATGGCAAGGCGGAGGTTGGCGTCCGCCACGGCGGAAACGGGCAGCCAGGGACCGATCGTACGGGCGATCGCACCGCCCAGGTTGGACGCCCACACCGGGCCCAGTGCGCGGAACAGCGACA
The DNA here is from genome assembly GCA_964245345.1 of uncultured Acetobacteraceae bacterium. Classification (GTDB taxonomy): domain Bacteria; phylum Pseudomonadota; class Alphaproteobacteria; order Acetobacterales; family Acetobacteraceae; genus Lichenicola. The sequence continues at coordinate 18,291 of CAXTMS010000022.1, forward strand.
ACGCTGCCTTCGCGGCCATGGCCTCGGCACGGTGGACGACGCGGCGGAGGTGCCGGTTCATCCGATCCTGGACGTAATGTGGTCGAGCAGGCCGTCGCGCGCTATCGAGTCACGCCAGCGCAAGGAGACGCGGGCGACGTGTACCGTCGCACGCAGGTCCGGCGGTAGCCGCACCGCGTCCTTGGGTGTAGTGACCAGGAGTGCGTCCAGGCGTTTCGCGTCGCGTCGCAGCCGGTCAAGGGTATGCGTCCGGTAGCGGCAATGGTCGGGATAGCCTTGCGTGTGTAGCAAGGTCAGGCCCAGGCTCGACAAGGCGTCGAAGAACTTGGCCGGTCGGGCTATGCCGGCAAAGGCCAGCAACCGACGGCCACGTAACGCGGCCAGACTCGGATCCATCTCCAGATCGGCGTGGAGCCGGACCATGGCGGGCGGCAGGCACTTCCCGGCGCCCGTGAGGTCGTCGCCGATCAGGATCGCGCAACGGACGCGCGCGGTGGCGGCCTCGACCGGTTCGCGCAACGGCCCGGCTGGAAGCAGCCGGTTGTTGCCGAAGCCCACCGCGCCATCGATCACCAGCAGTGGCCAGTCCTGCACCAGCCCCGGGTTCTGCAGTCCGTCATCCATCAGCAGGATCCGGGCGCCAGCCGCGATCGCTGCCCGTGCGCTCGCGACCCGGTCCCTGCCAACCCAGCAAGGTGCAACCTCGGCCAGCAGCAGTGCCTCGTCCCCGACCAGGGTGGCGTCGTGACGATGGGGGTCGACCCGAAGCGGTGTCGCGCTGCTCCTGCCGCCATAGCCGCGCGTCAGGCAGTGCACGGCTACGCCGCGGTGTCGCAGGCGGATCGCTAGGTCGAGGGCCAGTGTGGTCTTGCCGGCTCCGCCGACGCCCACGTTGCCGCAGCAGACGACAGGAACCGGGGCCTGCCAACCTGGACGTGCAAGACGGCGTGCGGTCATTCGCGCGGTGATTGCTTGCAGGGGGCTGAGCAGGATGGCCGGCGCGCTGGAACCTGGGGTGAACCAGAAGGCAGGTGGCCGCATCAGCTCCGTGTCCTGATCAGGGCGAGCAGGCGGCGTGCCAGCCGCTCGGGCAGGCCGGCGGAGGCATCCGCCACGACCCGCGCGGCATTGGCCATCATGCGCCTCTGGGCCGGATGACGTAGCATGCTGTCGAGCCAGGCCTCGCAGGCTCCGAGGTCGGGCAGGACGGCAAGGGCGCCGGCAGTCTGCAGACGCGTCATGTCGGCTTCGAAGTTCTGTGCACGTGGTCCTGATGCGATCGCGCAGCCAAGGCGGGCGGGCTCCAGGGGATTATGGCCGCCGCCTGATCCGCGAACGCCATCAAGGCTGTTGCCAAGCAGGACGATGTCGGACAGGCGGTAGAACAAGCCGAGCTCCCCCATCGTGTCGCAGATCCAATAGCCATGGGCCTGATCCGGGTCTTGTCCTGCGCCGCGTCGTGGTGCGTGACCGAGCAGGGTGGCAACCGCCTCGCCACGCTCGGGATGGCGCGGAGCCACCAGGGTAAGCAGGCCGGGATGGCGCGTGGACAGGGCGTCATGCAGCCTGGCAATCGCTTCCTCCTCGCCATCATGCGTGCTGGCTGCAAGCCAGATCGGTCGGTCGCCGAGCACCGCGTGCAGGCGGGTCTGCTCGTCCGGGTCAGCCGGGAGAGCGGCCGCTGCCTGCTTGAGGTCGCCATCATGCTCGACCGACATCGCACCCAGCGTGCGGAACCGGATGGCGTCCTGTTCGGATCGGGCGGTGATCCAGTCGAACGCGCCTAGCAAGCGCCGCACGATGAAGCCGGCGCGAGCCCAGCGACGGGCGCTGCGGGCGGACAATCGGGCGTTCAGCAAGGCGAGCGGGATCCGGCGCCGGACGCAGCCCGCGATCAGGTTCGGCCATAGTTCGCTCTCGACCAGCACCGCAAGATCGGGCTGCCAATGGTCGAGGAAGCGGTTGATCCAGCGCGGCAGGTCGAGCGGGACGAAACGGCATCGGATCCGCTGGTCGAGGCCGTTCCTGTCCAACCGTTGCAGGGCGAGGCGCTGGGCGTTGACGGTGCCTGTGGTGAGCAGGAGCTGCAGGATAGGGTCGGCCTGGCACAATGCGGCCAGGAGCGGCAGCAGGGACAGGGTCTCGCCGACGCTGGCGGCGTGCAGCCAGATCAGCCGGCCCTCCGGTCGCAGCGACCGATCAACCCCGCGCCGCTCTGCAAGGCGCCCCGGCAACTCCCTGCCCAAGCGTAGGCGTCGGCGCAGCAGAAGGCGCAGTACCGGCTCGGCCAGAAACCCGCCGCTGGCCCAGATGGCGAAGGGCCAGCCGAGGCGTGAACCGCTCATGCATCCTCTCCGGCCTCGCAGGCGACCTGGTCCAGAACCGAGGCGATCACGGGCAGGGCATCTCGCCAGCCATGTGGAGCAACTGGTATCGGTGCGGAGCAGACGATCCGGCCGCGACCGAACGGCAGCGGCAGGACCATCCGGTCCCACGAGCCGAGGCGACGAGCAGGGCTGCAGGATGCGGCCGCTGCAATCACCGGGATGCCGGACAACGCCGCCAGTCGCGCCACGCCGGGCTGGAGCATCCGCCGAGGTCCGCGGGGACCATCCGGGGTGATGGCGACCAGGCTGCCATTACGCAACAGGGACACCAGACTGCGCAAGGCAGCAGTCCCGCCTTTATCGCGGCTGGCCCCGGATCCGGCACGACCGGAGGATCCCGCCACGGTTCGCACGTCCCATCGCTGCACAATTTCGGTAATCATCCGGCCGTCGCGATGCCGGCTGATCAGCACCGTCATCGTCAGCGACGGGTTGACCGCGTGTGCATGCCACCAGAGAGCGGGAACCAACGGCAGGAACTCGTGCCAGAAGGCGATGATCGCTGTTTGTCCATCGACGCCCAGCATAAGTGGCCATGATGATGCCGGTGCATCGATCGCCCAGCGCGTGCTGCGGAGAGCGAAGTGAAGGTACATCCCGATCAAGCGGCTAACGCGGCGCCTGACCCATGGGTTGTGCTGCACGCGCTTCAGCATCAACGATCACGCGGTGGATGTTTCACGTGAAACAATTTCGCTGCCGGAAGCTTAAGGTCGGGGCCAGCCGACGATCACAGTGCAGCGATGCGGCAAGTCGTCTGCCAACTCATGAAGCAGCACGGATTTAGTGACGAACGATAAGGTCCAGATACGACCCGCCGCTTCTGCCACGGCTGGTAGTCTGGACAGGCAGCCGAAGCCACTGCGCATCACGGTAACAAATCCAGGCTCATTCCTTGATGGTGGAAATGTCGGGAGCAGCCTGATTCTTCATGCCGATGATGTGATAACCGCTATCGACATGGTGCACCTCACCGGTAACGCCGCTGGACAAGTCAGACAGCAGGTAGAGACCTGCCCCCCCGACCTGCTCAGTAGTGACATTGCGCTCGAGTGGTGCGTTCAGCTGGTTCCACTTCAGGATGTAGCTGAAGTCACCGATGCCGCTCGCTGCCAGCGTTTTGATTGGCCCAGCCGAGATCGCGTTGACGCGAATGCCGTCACCGCCGAGGTCAGCGGCCATGTACTTCACGGATGCTTCCAGAGCTGCCTTGGCCACGCCCATCACGTTGTAATGCGGCATCACCCGTTCAGCGCCAAGGTAGGTCAGCGTCAACAGCGAACCGCCAGAGCTCATCAGCATGCTGGCACGCCGTGCCACAGCCGTGAAGGAGTAGCAGGAGATGTCGATCGCCTGCAGGAACGCGTTTCGAGGAGTATCAACGTACCGGCCGCGCAGGTACTGCTTGTCAGCCCAGCCGATTGCATGAACCAGGAAGTCGAGCCTGCCCCAGCTAGCCTTGATCTGGCTGAAGGTCTCATCCATCGCTGCGTCGTCCGAGACGTCGCAGGGCAGGACGATCGTTGAGCCCACGCCTTCGGCCAGCGGCCGGACCCGCTTCTCCAGCGCCTCGCCCTGGAAGGTGAACGCCAGCTCTGCTCCCTGTGCCGCACAGGCCGACGCGATGCCCCAGGCGATCGAGCGGTTGTTGGCAACGCCCATGATCAGGCCGCGCTTGCCCTGCATCAGGGTGCCATGGGGAGGAAGGTTCGTGCTACCTTCGGTCATGGTGATCTCGATCTCGAATGGTCAGAAGACGACAGGACATGCAGCTTTTGCCATACCGGCAGAGATGACGGTTCTGGTGGTCGCACACCAGTCAAGGCGGGACAAGGGCCGGCACATGTCTCCCGTGGCGCCAGTGCACAATCCATGGCACCCCTTGCGACCGTCGCGCCGCCTTGGCCGGCTTCGCGGGAGATAGTTATGTCGGAAGCGGCGCTGACGGTCGTGTCTGACCCGATTGCACTATTCCGGCAGTGGCTGGATGAGGCGGCACAACACGAGCCGAACGATCCGAACGCAATGGCCTTGGCAACGGCGGGTCGCGACGGCAGGCCGTCAGTGCGCATGGTCCTTCTCAAGGAGGTCGACGAGCAGGGCTTCGTGTTCTACACCAACAAGCAGAGCCGCAAGGCCGACCAGATCGAGGGTAGCCGCAGCGCCGGGCTTCTGTTCCACTGGAAAAGCCTGCGTCGTCAAGTGCGCGTGGAAGGCCCGGTTGGAGATGTCGACGACGCCGATGCGGATGCCTACTTCCGCAGCCGCGCCAGGATCTCTCGCCTCGGTGCCATTGCTTCTGATCAGTCGCGACCCTTGACGGATCGGCGCGAGTTGGAAGAAAGGCTTGCCGAAGCCGAGGCGCGCCATCCTGGCGACGAGGTGCCACGCCCGGTGCACTGGTCCGGCTACCGGGTAATGCCCGAACTGATCGAGTTCTGGCAGGATATGCCATACCGTCTGCACGACCGGATGACATACCGTCGCCAAGCCGGAACCGGATGGCAGGCTACGCGGCTTTATCCATGATCCGGAGCATCTGAGACCTGCGCGCATGAGCGACACCGCTGCCATCCTGCTGCCGCTGAACGGCGCGTCTACCGATGCCGCCGCGCTGGCTCTTGGCTTGCATCTGGCACGTCGATTTAAGGCGCATCTTCAGGTGCTGCATGTCGGTGCCGACAGCCGCGAGGTGGCGCCGCTCGCCGGGGAGGGTTTGTCCGGGGCGATGGTCGAGGAGATGATGAGCGCTGCCGAACGGGAGGCCAAGCGTCGTCTGGTCGACATCCGGACCCTGTTCGAGGCAGCACTTGCGCAGGATGCCGCCATGAATGCCGGCAATCCGGTTGCCTTGCGCGACGTCCTGCCGGCGTTCGAGTCCGGATCCACACGGTTGGCCAGCGTGGACTTCCGGGCCCGCGTCGGCCGGGAGCATGAATTGGTGGCGCACGCGGCCCGCCTGTCGGACCTCATCGTCGTTCCTCATCCGGACGTCGAGGAAGCCATCTCCTCGTCGGAGGCGCTACATGCGGTACTGTTCGATAGCGGCCGGCCGATCATCATCGCGCCGAAGCAGGCACCGCAGGCCATTGGCCGGCGGGTCTGCGTCGCCTGGAACGGTACCGCCGAGAGCGCATCCGCCGTGCTTTCCGCGGTGGAATGGCTGCATCGTGCCGACGCGGTGCAGGTGCTGCATTCCGAGGCTTATCAGCGTCGGGGTCCCGCTGCAGCAGAACTGGTGTCATATCTGGCAGGACATGGCATCGCCGCGACCACCGCTTCGTTCGCTCCTGTTGGCGGCGAGGTCGGGGCCGGGTTGCTTGCCGCGGCCGGTGCGTTCGGTGCCGACCTGCTGGCGATGGGAGCCTATTCGCACTCGCGGCTGCGCCAGCTGATCCTGGGCGGCGTGACCCGTCACGTGATCGGAAGGGCGACGCTGCCGGTGCTGATGGCGCGGTAGGACCCAGCTTCGGGTTTAGGCGCCTGGAAGCTCGTTCAGCGTCACCACACGCCAATCGTTGCCGTGTCGTTCCAGGATCGTCAGCGACAGGTTCTGCACCGACAGCCTGAGCGAGGTGTCGGCATCGATGCCAAGCGCGTGGGCTGCCGCCGCCCGTATCGTTCCGCCGTGGCTGACGACGACGATGTTGCGGCCGTCGTGCTGCTCGGCGAGCCGGTTCATCGCTTCGGCAACACGCAGGCAGACTTGCTCCATGCTTTCACCGTTGGGAGGCACCTCCCCCGCTGCCATCGGCCAGAACGGGTGCGGCGTCATCGACAGCCGTTCCGGCAGCTCCTGATGCCGGAGGCCGTGATAGTCGCCCATCGACTGCTCGATCAGTGCCGGCTCGATCTCCCACGGCGTTTCCGGATATCCTGCCTGCTCGATCGCACGTGCCGTGCGCTGCGTGCGCGACAACGGCGTGACGATCCACACCGCCTCGCGCGGCAGCCGGGCTGCCAGCGACTCGTACATCGGCACCTGAGACACCAGGCTTTCCGGGCAGAGCGGCACGTCAAGCGAGCCGTAGAGCCTGGACCGGGCATTCTGCTCCACCAGGGCGTGTCGGATCAGCCAGAAGCGCGTGACTCCCGGTGCCAGCGCGGGGACATCCAGAAAGGCGGCGCGCTGGGTCATGAGGGGCTGGGTCCGAAGCTGGAGAAGAGATAGGGAACCGATGCCGGCTTGCGACGGCAACAGAAGGGCAGTCTCAGCCCGGTTGGGAAACCGGAAGACCTCAGATGTTGAGGCCGGGATCCGCACGACGCGGCAGCGGCACGTCGGACGCAAATCGCGGTTCCGGATCGATTGCCGCCAACGCCGGCCAATGGCGAAGCAGAAGATCGATCTTGTCCAGCACCCGGCGAACGTCGGCAATCTCGCGCGCCATCCGCACCGGGGCCGCCAGCCCCTCATGCGACGGCTCGCCGGACAGGAGCCGGGCGCCCACCGAGATGCGTAACGCGCCCGCCATGGCGCCAACGAGGCGGCTGTCCGCCACCGGTGCAGGCTGACCGATGTGACAAAGCAGTCGGGCCAGCATCCGGTCGGCATCGGCCGCCGCGTCCGGCAGCGCCCGCGACACGTCGGCGTTGAGCCACCGGTACACCAGCCGAGCCTGCGCCATGTCCAGCGGACGGCGCACGCCGTCCGCGTGGGGGGCCAGCACGAGGAAGCTGCGTATGGTCTGCAACTGGTCCCAGCAGGCAAGGCCGGCAGGTACTGGTGCTGGACGCAGCGGTACCGGCACTTTGACTGCGGCAATGTGGGCACTGGCCGCGATCGCCTCCTCCACGCCGGCTATAAAGGCAGTCGTCCGTTGCAACGCCAACCGTTCCGGCACCAGGGCAAAGGCGGCCATTTCTGCCAGGGCAGCCTGCCAGCGCAGCACCATGCCGAGATTAACCGTGCCGTCGGCGACGGGGGCTGCCGTACCGGATGGCCAGTCGGCGCCGCCGCCGTAGTCAGCCAGCCCTTCGGGTAGCCGTCCCGGTCCGTGCAGACGGATCGCCAGGCGGGTGGGCAGCAACAGCGCGCCGCAGAACGGCGGTCCGGTGAAGAACTTCGAGCCCGTGATCATCACCATCCAGCCGCGCGCGATGTAGTCCTGCACGCGGCGGTGGTCGAGACGCGCCTGGCAGGCGTCGACCACCACTTCCAGCCGTTCACCGAGTTGCGCCTGCAGGATCTCCAGGCAGTCCAGGCTTGGTGCCAGCAAGCCGGTCTTGGACAGGTCGAGCCGGTGCAGCAGCACCGTTCGTCCTGCTTCCACTTCGGCCTTGACCAGCCTGATGCACGCGGCATCGACATCCGCGGGCAGCAGCAGGCGACCGGCGCCGTCGCGGACAGGAACGGACAGCACCCGGGTATCGGTGGGGAAGCCTGCAACCCACCCGCCCTTGTCCACCGTCCGGCCACGTGCGGTGTCGGAGGCGAAGTGTCGTCCTGCCGACGCCAGCGGCACCCCTGCTCCGGTTTCCTCGGGCGCCAGCAGCACGTTGCTGACCGGTCGCTGGACCGACGCCATCAAAGCATCCGGCAGGCAGCACAAGGCGAGGGCCACCATCTCGCTATCGGTGCCGGAAGCCGTCAGCACGATGCCTGATGAGCCGGTCAGCCCGTAGTGCCGGCCGATCGCACCTCGCACCCGCTCGGCTTCCTGGGCGAGCGCTTCGGCAAGCCGGCCGGCAAGTGCCGCGATCGCCAACCGCTTGCGTGCCGCCTCGGCGCCCGCGAAGCCCCGTTCGGACAAGGACGAGGCGGTCGAGGACGCAAAGGTGACTGCCCAAGGACGCGGCCGGTGGCTGCATCCGTAGTGATTGAGTCCGGTCCGCGGATCGATCGCAAGCCGAGCATCGCCTCCCGTGGCCATGAGCGTTTCGGCTGGGCCGAGCCGATCCCAGCAGGCAGCCAGCGCCTGCACTACGCCGTCCGGCACGATGCTGTCGTCCTGGCCCGTTCGCTTGGCGCGCAGCAGCCGGTACGTGGAGCCTTGGAGATGGCGGATTCTCGCCCAGACCACGCTCAGCGTGCCAGCATCCGGCATCAACGGCCCGGCCATCGGACCGAGCCAGGAGACCGGATCCGGCGGCGCCTCGGTAGCGGTTGGCGCGGCATCCAGCAGCCAGAACCGGGCAGCGACGCGAGCCGCACACAAACCAGCCAGGATGGGTAGGTCCACGGCGATCGCTTCGCCTTCGTCCGCCGCCATGCGGGCGGCGGCGTCCAGAAGCATGGACAGTTCGAGTGCATGGCGGATGTGAAAGGCGCAGACGCGCTCCTCTCCCAGACAAGCGGCGCCCAGCACGACCTGTCCTTCCGGATCGGCGCGGAACGCGCTGTCGAGGGTGGCGTCGAACACGATCCGCTGGCGGTCGGCGACCACGCGCAGATCCGGGCGCTCGAGCGCAGCCAGAAGCCGGGTGTTCAGGTTCTCGGCAAACACCGTTGTTCCCTTCCTCGTCCGCTTGTTGCGGTTGGTGCCACGATAGCCGCGGTGGTCGATGAGGCGAAGCCGACGGCTTATCCGGTTGTGGAGAAGCGTTTGTGCGCACGTCCTGGAGTTGTGGTGGTTGCCTGGAGGCCGTTGCACTGCCAATCTGGAATCCACCAACCACCACCTGGCCTGGCATTGGATTCCTGAATGCGGATTCTCCTCACCGGCGGTTGCGGCTTCATCGGCTCTGCGGTCGTCAGGCATCTGATCCGGTCCACCGCGCATTCGGTCGTGAACGTCGACAGGATGACCTACGCCGCATCCGAGGACGCACTGGAAGAGGCGCGGGCCGATCCGCGGCACATGCTGGTGAAGGCGGACGTGGCCGACCTGCCGGCGATGCAGGCGATCTTCGCCCAGCACAGACCGGATGCGGTGATGCACCTGGCGGCGGAAAGCCATGTCGACCGCTCGATCGACGGGCCGGCGGTGTTCATCCAGACCAACGTGGTCGGCACCTTCTCGCTGCTGGAAGCGGCGCGTGGCCATTGGTCCAGCCTTGAGGGTGCGGCGAGGACCGCGTTCCGCTTCCACCACATCTCGACCGACGAGGTGTTCGGCGCGCTGGATGTCGACGATCCGCCATTCACCGAGACCACGCCATACGACCCGCGCAGCCCGTATTCTGCCAGCAAGGCAGCCTCGGACCATTTGGTGCGGGCGTGGCACCACACCTATGGTCTGCCCGCCTTCGTCACCAACACCACCAACAACTACGGCTTCTGGCACTTTCCTGAGAAGCTGATCCCGCTGGTGACCATCAACGCCATTGAGGGTCGCGAGCTGCCGGTCTACGGCGACGGCTCGAATGTGCGCGACTGGCTGTTCGTCGAGGATCACGCGGCTGCCCTGGTGCGGGCGATCGAGAACGGCGAGCCCGGCGAGACCTATGCGATCGGTGCCCGCCAGCCGCGGTCCAACCTCCAGGTAGTACAGGCGATCTGCCGCACCCTGGACGAGCTGCGTCCGGATCCGGCCGGACCGCGCGAGCGGCTGATCCGCTACGTGTCGGACCGGCCGGGCCATGACTGGCGCTACGAAATCGACGCCAGCCATGCCGAACAGACGCTCGGCTGGACGGCGCAGCACGACTTCGAGACCGGCATCCGCCGCACCGTGCAATGGTACCTGGATCACCAGGAATGGTGGGAAGCGATCCGGTCGGGCCGCTACACCGGACAGCGTTTGGGGACCGCGGCATGACCACCCGAACGGAAACCGGCATGAAGGGCATCCTGCTCGCGGGCGGTTCAGGCACCCGGCTGCATCCGATCACCTTGGCCGCCAGCAAGCAGCTGCTTCCGGTCTACGACAAGCCGATGATCTACTACCCGCTCAGCACGCTGATGCTGGCCGGCATTCGCGACATCATGATCATCTCGACGC
>CAXTMS010000023.1:0-27973 GCA_964245345.1 uncultured Acetobacteraceae bacterium
TGACGCCGAGGTTTCCGATCACCCGGCCGATGCCAGCCTGATTAGGCTGCGTCTTACCCGTGACGATCGCGCTTGCCGCCGTGTAGCCATTGTAGTTCGACAGGATTTGGTAGTCGTAGTTGGTGTTCGCGTTCAGCAGCTGCACGGTATCGCTGCCGGTCGTGAGGCCCGTTACCGCGGTGCTCCATGTCGCCGCACCCGAGAGGCGGAAGTTGACGGTGTAGGTGGTGCCAGATGGCGCGCCGACCGGCAGCGTCCAGGACAGCGCCTGGGTGGTCGTGGTGGCGGCACCGAGGGTGAGGCCCGAGACGGCCGGCGGGATGATGATGCCCCAGTCGGTCATGAACTGCTGCGAGACAAGAGAGACTTGTGCCGCCGTGCAGGCTCTTTGGAAGATCGCCAGTGCGCCCATGTCGAAGTTGACTGGCAGGTCGGCGAACCGGAAATAACCGAGGTTCAGGTTGCTGCGGTAGACGAACAGGGCCACCGTCTCGCTGGCGGCTTGGCTGCTGAGCAGCTGGTCGTCCATATAGGCGTAGCGGAAGCCGCCTGTGCCGTCGAACACGAATGCGTAGCAGTGCAGGGTGCCCGGCGTGAGGCCGGACGGCTGCGCCTGCGTCGTCTCGTTCGACATGTAGAAGTTGCCATTGGAGTCGCACAGCTGGATGCTCTGCACGAAGTCCCACGAGATCATGCAGCGGCCGTCGCCGATGGACTTTGGGTTGGCGACAAAGATGACCGTCAGCCCGGCCAGCCCGTTGATCGGGCTGTTCATGTCCATCTTCGAGGTTGCGAAGCGCAGTGCCGGCAGCGAGTTGTAGGCGTTCAGCACATAGGTCGGATACTGGCTCGGCGACGTGGTGACTGCCGTTGTCCCGACGCCCGCCGTGTTGTTGCCGTCGATGATGCCCGCACTACTCTGGGTCGGGCTCTGGTCGAAGTGGGTCAGGACGGCGGGTGTCGATGACCCAATCCAGCTTGCGATACCGGCTTGGTCCACCTTGCCGTTGAGGAAAAAGAAGTTCTCGGTCGCCCCGTCGCTTTCGCGGTAGATCGTGACCGCCGGCCCGATATGCGTCGTGTCATAGAGCACGGGGGCGATGACGTTCTCGGCGCTGAACCCGAGCTGCGCGAACAGGTCGTTGATGGTCGAAAGGCCGATCGCGATGGCGTCGGTCAGGCCGCCTGTGTTGGTGCAGCCGATGGAAAGCGTCTGCGGTGTCGAGGGAGTCGTGACGGTGAAAGTGCCGAGGAAGTTGGGGCCAGCCGGAACATCCAGGACGGGCGGGTTGAACGTGCTGCCCTTGCCGAGATCATTTGGGGTTATGGTGAATGGGGTGGTGATGAGGCCGCGGATGTCGACGGTGTAGGCGGTTGTAGTCCCGCCAGGAGTCGTGCGCTCCGGCCCAGACAAAAGGTAGCCGGTCGGCGCGTCGGAGACACCAGCGGCTTGGCAGAGGATTGCCATCTGCTTGGTGTCGATGCCGTTGCTCGGCTCGATGCCCTGAAAGTAGTTTTTATAGCCCGGGCCTCCGGTAAAGTAGTAACCGGGAGTTCCGACCTGCTTAAGAAGCGCCAATCCGTTCGCAAGCGCTCCATTCCAAGCCGGGTCGTTGTTGCCTACCCCGAACTCCCCGAATGCCAGCTTGAGGCCATGCTGGTTCGCCCACTCGATCGCCGGGGTAAAACGGCGCACCAGGATCGTTTCGTCCAACACGCCGCAGGTGCTAATGCCTAGCAGTTCAGCAATGCCAAGGGCCTGCACGTCGTAGAGAGCAAGCGCTCCGGGCTGGCTTGAGGCGAGACCCGTGAAGATGAAATCAAGCACTCCAGCAGCCGTCGTGCCGGCCGTGGTCCAGATCGACGTGCCGGTGGTCCGATACTGCCAGGTCACCGTTGAGGCGGGCGCGCTTGCGAGCGTGACCGGGATCGTGGTCGGTGTCTGGATGGTGACAGCAGGCGCAACGTCCGTGGACTGGCCGATCGCCAGCAGCGTAGAAGGCGTGGTCGGGCCAGAGGCGAGCAGCTGATCGCCCGCGGCAACCTCCTCCGCCCAGATCGTATGCGATCCAGAGCCGTCACGGTCGGCATAGGCATGAGGCGAGAAGATCAGCAGGTTCGACGGGTCGCTTAGGGTGTGCAGGTTCGGGTTAAGTGAAGGCCAGTTGAAGGACGACGAATACTGGTATCCCTCAACATAGATCGGCGTGACGGTATCAACCGTTCGGATCGCGTTGATGGCGGCCTGCGCATAAGCCACCCAAGTCGCTGTCCCGCCGACAAGGGTGTACGGCTCGTTCATGAGATCGTAGCCGCCGAGACCAGCCGTGCCTTTCAGGACTGTCGCCAGCTGAAGCCAGGCATTGGCGAAGATGTCTTCCGTGAGGACGCCATCGCCGAAGACTTGATAGGTGCCGTTGATGGTGAGGCGGCCATAGTTGTGGAAAGGGTCGACCAGCACAGTCGTCCCGGCCGCATAGGCGTTTGCCAGCGCAGTCTGTATGTAGCCGACATACGTAGGGTCGTATGCTGGATACGCGCTGCCGGTGGTCCAGGTTGACCAGCCGGGTTGCACGCGGCCCCACAGCGCAGGCAGGCGGAACGCCTTGATGCCTTTTCCGGCATAATAGGTGTATTCGGACGCTGCGATGAACGGATAGGTCGTGCCGGCGGTGCCCGGAAGTGTTCCGCTGCCGTCTGCCAGGCCCGACAGGTTCGCGTTCATCGCGAACACACCACCGGTCGGCTGCGGGCTGACCGCAACTGGCGCGCTTGCCGGGTAGGCATCGGCAGCTGTCAAGCGCACCGTTCCGGCTTCGCTCTCGATGGCGATAACAAGATCGCAATTTAGCCCGACAGGCAGGCCACCGCCGCCAAGTACTGTAGCCGGCAGCGTGACGGTGAAGCCGTTGGTGTGGAAAACGAGCCTCATCGTCTGGACGAAGGCCGCGTTGCCACCGGTGATGGTCGGGCTGCAGTCCGCCGTCAGGTTGATGTCGAAGGTGCAATCACCCGCCTCCGGGAAGGCAAACGTCGTGATCGTCGTGGAGTCGGCGATGATGGTCGGGAAGACGGTCGGGACGCCAAAGGGCAGGTTCGTCACGCGCTTACCCTCCTGAGATCATGAAAGACGACGCGCTGTCGATGTAGATGCGCAGCGGGTAGTAGGGTCCGGGCGTCTGGTTCGAGCCGCTCGGGTAGGAGTGCAGCGTCATCGTCCCGTCGGCGGGTGCCACCGTCAGTTGCCCGGCACCCGTCTGCATGACGGTGATGGTGGCGCCGACCTGAAGCCCGCTCGGCACCAGCCATGTGACCGGCGCGTTCGACGTGCTGCGCAGGACTTGGCCGTAGTCGGCGCTGGTGATGGTGTGGGTGGTCGCGTAGTCGGTCGGCGCCACGGGAGCATTGCTCCCGGGTGGTCCGGCTGGGCCCGTCGGGCCCGCTGGGCCGACCGGTCCGATTGCTCCCGGTGAGCCAGTTGCACCCGTCGCTCCGGTTGCTCCGGCAGGACCGGCCGGTCCTGCGACACCCGCCGATCCAGCGGCGCCAGTCGCACCGGTTGGCCCAGCGGGTCCGGTCGGCCCCGCAACGCCTGCTGGACCCTGCGCGCCCGCTGGTGCGGTCAGCGCCGTCCAGTTGGACGGATCGGCATAGGGCTGGGTGGTGCTGAGGTAGGCGGTCGAGCCCTGGTAGATCCAGAGCGAGTTCTGGCTGTTCGATGTCGACGTGGCGGCGAACACATAGTCGCCGGGGTTGTAGGTCGTGCCTGACGCGTAGTTGCCGCGAGGGTTCAGCCCGGTGCCCGGCGATCCGGTGAGGCCGATCGGCCCCTGGACGCCCTGCGGCCCGGCAGGACCGGCGGCTCCCGTGGCGCCCGCGGCTCCTGTGAGGCCGGGCGTGCCGGCCGGTCCAGCAGGACCGATCGCGCCTGTTGCGCCGGTCGCGCCAGCCGCGCCGTTCTGACCTGCCGGCCCGGCGGCACCAGCAGCACCCGGAGCGCCGGTGGCGCCCTGTGGCCCGGCGGCACCCGTGCTGCCGGTCGCGCCTGTGGCACCTAGAATACCCTGGATGCCCTGCGGCCCGGTTGCTCCGGTCGATCCGGTCGCGCCTGCCGGCCCGGTGGCCCCCGTTGCGCCCGTATCGCCCGTCGACCCTGGTGGTCCGGCAGGACCGGCCAGTTCCGCCCAATTGGCCTGATCCGCGCTCGGCTGCGTGGCGCTGTTGTAGTTCGAGGTCCCGAGCAGCACGAACAGCGCGTTGACGCTGGGTGCCGCGGTGCTGGGTGCAAAGACGTAGTCGCCGGGTGAATACAGGCCCGGAGCCCAAGCGCCGGTGTTGACGAGTCCGAGCCCTGGCAGTCCCTGCGGCCCAGCCGCGCCCGTGGCGCCGGTCGCTCCCGTGGCGCCTGGTGCGCCTGGAGAACCCGTCAGTCCGATAGGCCCGGCGGGTCCAGCGGCGCCCTGCGAGCCAGCAGGTCCGGCTGGTCCTGCAGCACCAGGTAGACCATTCGATCCAGTCGGGCCTGTGGCGCCTGTAGCACCGGGATTGCCCTGGATGCCCTGGATCCCGGCCGCCCCAGCCGGTCCTGCAGGGCCGGTCGCTCCAGCGGCGCCGGTTGCACCCGTGGCGCCCGTCGCGCCCGTCTGACCGGCCGGTGCCGAGAACTCGACCCAGTGCGTCAGGTCGGTCTTTGGCTGGACCGTGCTGGTGTAGGAGGTGGACCCCAACAGGATCCACATCGAGCTCGTCGTGCTGGAGCTGCTTGCCTGAGCGAAGACGTAATCGCCCGGGTTGTAGGTGCTGCCCGAAACCCACGCATTCCTGTTGGTCAGGCCGGTGCCGGGAGAGCCTTGTGGCCCTGTGGCGCCCGTGGCACCCGAAGCGCCGGTTGCACCCGGCGGTCCTGCAGGACCTGTGCTGCCGGGTGAGCCGGTCTGTCCGACAACACCCTGCGGCCCTGTCGGCCCCGTGCTGCCGGTCGGTCCGGGTTGTCCAGGCGAGCCGGTCGGACCTGTGGCGCCGATCGGGCCGGTCGGTCCTGGGCCGCCTGTGGGTCCAATTGGTCCAATGGAGCCGACCAGGCTTTCCAGCCATTGCGTCTCGGTGCCCTGGAAGCCCTGATCGACCGCGAGCTGGTAGGCTGACTCGCCAGCGGCTCCCGCTACACCAGGGGTAGCCTGCAGGCCTCCGATCAGATCGGCTAAGCTATCTGTGGTGCTGCCAAGCGTGACCGTTGCTTCGGACACATCGCCGCGAACGGAGATAAACCACGGCGTGCCTGACGGGCTCTGCGGCGCGGTCACACCATACCGTCGAACCGTCGAGAAAAGCCGCGTCAGGAGCCGCCGCATCAGCTCAGGCTTCCATTGGCCATGAGCACGCTGGAAGCGCTCGACGAGCCTCCGCTGATCATGACGACATCCCCGTTCGTGTAGGCTGCCCCAAGGATGCCGGGGTCCTGGGTGGGCAGGTTCGCGAAGCAGAAGCAGATCTCACCGTTCGGCCCGGTCCCGACGACAGGCGGATCGATAGGCGGCAACGGCGCTTGACTCGCGGTAGCGGTGCTGATCGGCAGAAGCACCACGAACGTTTCGCGGCGCCCGGCCAAGCTGACGATCGAGATTGCAACGGTGTAGATGGTTCCGGCAGTGCCGCCGGACAGCGCCATGGTGACACCCTGCCCTGCTATGGTGCTCCAGACGACGCCGACATCGGTCTCGTTACCGGTCGGCGTGATCGATAGGCTCTCGGTCGACAGCGCATCGCCCGAGTCAGCGAGCCAAGCAGACAGGCCAAGCGTAAAATCCAGCAGATCGGCAGAAGCTTTGGCCGGGAACTGAAGCGGCAGCGGCGTGTAGAGCGACGTCGAGACGTTGCTGATCTGGTAGGTGCTGGGCGTCACCGTGCGAGCGGCCGAGGGCGACCACGCGACAGTGGCCATCAGCTAAACTCGGTCACAAGAATACAACCCGGCGATCCATTGCCCCCGGCGAACTCGGAGCCGCTGTTGGAGCCCGCGCCACCACCGCCCGCGCCATAGCCGCTTGCAAAGCCGCCGTTGCCATTGTTGGCATTCGGACCGCCCTGCCCCATGCGACTGCTGGCACCGAGGCCCGGCACGTTGATCGGCGTCAGGCTGCTGCCGTTCGCGATGACAAGCCCGTTGTAGCCGTTGGTCCCGAAGGACTCGCTGAGCACGTAGACGCCGCCCGAGTAGGTGCATGTGCCGCCGATCGATTGTCCGACCTGTCCGGAACTGCCGGGCGGGATCGAGCCGCCCGCTATGCCGCCTGTGCCGCCATTGCAGACCCCATAGCTGCCGAAGCTGGTCTGCCCGCCGTCACCACCTTTACCACCTGCGACGCCTTGTCCCGCTGATCCGATCGTGACCGGGATGCCGCCTGCTGGCACGGTCAAGGCGCCAACGGAAGCCACGAACTTGAGGTAGGCGCCGGCAGCTCCGCCTGGCCCTGCAGAAGACGCATTATTGATGTTGTTGACGGCTCCGCCTCCCGCGCCGCCACCGCCGACCATCTCGACCTTCACGAGGCCGCAGTCCGGAGAGGGCGTGTAATTGCCAGTCAGGTAGAACGATCGCAGGTATCGGCCTGGAAGACGTGAAGCCAGTGCAGAGATGATGTTTGCTTCAAGCGTCGCCACTGATTGGCTGTCGTTTGCGTCCAAGCCGAAGTCGGCAACGATCTGACCCAGTACCGCTGCCCATAGCGTCGCCTGACGCCAAGCCTTGTTGGCCTGCGCCGAAACCGCCAAGCCCTGCGTGAAGCCACTACCGTCGGTTCCGCCGGATGCGATCAGCGCGGCCCATTGCGCATCGGTGACGACGTTGGCCTGCGCACTGGCGGCGAAGGCGAGGAAGTAGTTCGTTGCCATGGCGGCTACCAGTTGGTCGGAAAGTCGGTGTATTCGAAGACGACCTTCGCTGTCTGACCCGCGCCACCACCCGAAAAGTTCAGGTAGGTCGAGTCGATCGACACCAACGTCATGGGTGCACCCGACCCATTGGCCGTCTGACAGAAGGCTTGCGCAGAGATGATCTTCAGCTGGCCTTGCGTGACGCCATGCGGTACCTGGATGCCGCCGTTGCTGCCAACCGGCTGCGAGGCCAGCACCCTCGTTCGCAGCGGGCTGATGACACGGTCTGCAACGATTGGGTTGGTGAGGCCGCTGATGTTGATGTCGGTTGCGGCCGGCTCGGCGCTGCAGTTGATGATGCGGTTGTTGATCTCGCCGCGCAGCACGAAGGATAGGTTGCCGACAAGGGAGACGCCGGGACGTCCGGCCGTCACCTGATGCGGCGTGGCGTTCGTCTCGATGATGCCGTCGCCGCCGGTCAGGTAGAGCAGCGAACTCGTGTAGGCGGTGGTGATGTCAGGCTCGACCACCGTGAGCGAGGCCAGGATCGTACCGGCCGACATCAACAAGGCTTGTGTGTCGACCGCTTTCTTGATCGTCAGGCCGGCTGTGGTCAGGTTGCCGCCGGTCACGGCGATGATGGCATTGTTCGCGGGTGCGGTCTGGCAAAGAACGATCGTGCCCGTGACGTTCAGGTCACCGCCGGACAGCAGAATCGCGCTGCTTGTAGAGTCGCCGAGCGTGATCGAGCAGCCGACCAAGTTGACATCGCCGGCCGCCATGTTCAGCGCGCCGAAGTTGTCGAAATCGCAGGCCGTGAAGACGCCGAAGGTCGAACCGGTCTGTCCGGCGATGAGGGTTACCGCTGAATTGCTGCCACAATACCATAGGCAGGCCGTGACCTTCAGGTCGTCGCACCGGCCGGAATAGAGCCCGATGCAGCCGGACGAGTAGAACACCTTCTGTTGGTTGGCGCTGAGGTCGAACGGGTAGCAGTGCCACCGGAACAGCGACATGGTGTCGAGGCAGCCGTCGATCTCGACGTTCTTGTAGAGGCAGCTGGTCTGTAGCCAGTTGACCTCGGCGCCTCCGCTATTGCCGTTGAATGCGATGCCGCGCCAGCCTGCCGCAATGCGGATGCGATCGAAGCGCACGCGCGGCGTCGCGTCGATGTAGAAGAACGGCGGGTATTGCGTCAGCTGGCTCTGTGTTGCCGTGTCCGGCTGCGTGAACAGCGCGGTGAAGCCCTCGAAATGGACCTGCACCTCGCTGCTGGTCGAGCCGGCGTTGACGATCAGGTAGCCGTTGCCGCTGAGGACGGTCGAGATCACGAACCGTGACGCACCGATGCCATGTCCGCGCAGCCGGATTGGCGTGGTGATCGTGACGGTCGAGTCCCAGGCCATCGTCTCGATTGCCGGCAGGTCGATGACAACGCCGGCCAAGCCTCTCGCCGCCGCGTAGTCGTGCGCCGCCTGGATGGCCTTGGCCCAATCGGTCGTCCCGAGCGCGTTGTAGAAGGCCGTGGCGCTCAGGGTCTCCCCGAGCACCGCGATGGCTGTGCTGTTCGCATCGATGATGGTGGCGGAAGCCAGCTCTGGTGTGGTGAGGACACCGGACACCGCATCCGCCTTGAGGCCGATCGCGGCCGAAACCTGCTTGGACGAGATCAGCGTGTTGGGCGTGAAGGAAGGTGTCGTGTTCGGCACGTCCTACCCTCCCCACGATGATGCGTCGAAGCCGGTCGCGTCCCACATGCCCTGTGACGCTCCGGCCTGGATGAACTGATAGGTGATCGCGACGCCGATCGGTTTGAGCGGCACATAGCCGCCCATCAGGATGGCCTGCGTGACCGTCGACACGACGCCGACGATGGTCCACGTCACCGACAACGGCCCTTCGGATCCCGACACCGTCGCACCGTCCGGAGCGACCAGCGCCGCCAGGATCGCCTGTGCCGCGGGCAGCGAGCCGTCCCAGCTGTTGCACGCGATCTTGGCGCGGATCAGCAGGCGGTAGTGCCCGTCGTCCAGCGTCGTCACCTGAGCCGTGGCGTCTCCGGTCTGGAACCAGATGCCTTGGTCCCAACCCAGCCCCGGCGTGTCCCAGCTGAAGTAGGCCGCAATCGGCAGCGACACGTAACGCGACACGCCAACCCACAGGCCGACCGCATCGAGCTGCACGCCGACTGCCTGATCCAGGTCGTAGGCGTCCGAGAACGACGCCATCAGGTTGTTCAGGTCGACGAACGGCTGCATGACCGCTGCCACCGTCGCCATGAAGCGCGCAGCACCGCGGTGCTCGCTCGTGATGAGCGAGGTGTAGTCGGTTAGGGCTGCCATGGTCAGGTGGTGACAGTGACGCCGACGTCGGCGGTCGAGCACACGGCTGCCTCGTTGAAGGCGAGCGAGACATTGCCGGCGTATGGCGCCTGTCCAGGCCGCCCGAGCACGACGCTGGTGACGTTGTAGGTGAAGCCGGCCGGCGAGCCGATCAGCTGGGCAGGAGCGAACAGGCGGTTGACGAAGATCGTGGCGCCGATCGGAAGCACCTGGATGTAGGCCGCGACGGCAGCGGCGGCCTGCGCGCCGATGGCGTTCGTGTAGCCGGCGAAGGCCTGCAGCGTCAGTTCAACCGTGATCTCGGTTTCGGTCGGCCGGTAGAAGTTGATGGTGCGCGTGTCCCCGGCGCTATCGGTAACGGTCTCGGTCGTGCTCCCGTAGGTCGGCGTGCCCATGGTCTTCTTGTTGGCGATCACGGTCGCGATGGCCGTCGCATCGCCGCCCTCGACCACCCAGGACGTGGCGTTGGCACTCACGCCGTCCGCGTCCATGGCCGAGGTGTCGTTCTCGTCCAAGACCACTCGGGTCACGCCCGGCAGCGCCAGCAGGGCACCGCGGATGCCGTCTGCCACGGTCTGCGAGGGCAGCATGGTGCTGGCCGCCTGGCGCTGCCGGAGCGCGGCATCGGTCTCGACCGGCTCGCCCGGCGTGCCCGAGCTCGTGTTGGTGACGCCCGACCAGCCGTTCGTCGGCGTGTTGATGGTCCAGTTGATGCCGGGCGATGCCTGCACCGCGCCGAGGGTTGTGCATGTCGCGGTAACGGTGATCGACAGGGTGGCCGGGATGACCACACTTGCCGGCAAGGTCCAGATGAGCCCGTTCTGGTCCTTGATCGAGCCGTTGGTGATGGTGGTTCCGACCGCACCCGCGATGATGACGTCGACCTGGGAATTGCTGGGCGTCTCGCGTTTGAGGCCATTGATCTTGACCACGCTCGACAAGCCGGTGCCTTGAGCAGTCGCTGGCGAGAAGCTGTTGAACGCCGCTACGGCAACCGAGGCGCAGTCAGTGTAGGCCTGCGCCAGCACCGCCAGGAACTGCCCGTCCTGACTGTCATTGCCGAGGTAGACGTCGGCGCCATAGATCGCCTGATACTGCGCCTGCAGATAGGCCAAGACCGTCGGGAAGTCGGAGACGTGAATCCCGGTCGCGTCGATCGTGGGCGCGATGCTGGAGACGGTGCCGGACACGTCAGAGGGTCGCGGCGACTGGCACGGCGGTGGTGCTGTAGACGGTTTCGACCTGAGCCTGGACGCTCAATTTCCGGCCGACGCGTTGGCTGCTGTAGGAGACCATCGCGGAAGCTCCCGGTGTGCCAAGGATGCGCGCCCGCAGGACCGCGTCGTAGGTCGGGGTCGTACCGCTGCCGAGCACTTGGGTCGACCACGGCGTGCCGTCGGTCACGTCGAGGAAGAACTCGCCCTGAAGCAGCTTGAGCCGCGTCGAGATCGCCTGTGCGACCGCGTCCGGAACGTCGATCCAGAAGGATGTGGGGCCTCCTCCGAAGATCATGTCACCGGCTTGATCTTGTTTCCTGACTCTCACGGCCTACCCCTGCGGCTTGCCGGATAGGCCGTTGCCTCCCGCGTTGACGTGGACGTGGTTCTCAAGGTCGATTTCGCCGGCGGTGACGTTGCCCTGCGCGACGATGGTGGAAGTGGCGGAAACCGGACCATTCAGGAGGATGCCCCCCGGCGCCTTGAGCGTGACTGTCTGCGCCGCTGGGTTAAGGTCGATCACCGTCGATCCGTCATCTGATCGCAGCTGCACACTGCTAGTGCTGACACCCGTCAATGGTCGCGCCTGCGAAGTCAGCCCGACAAGCGCGATACCGTCTGACAGGTCATGCGAGCGCAGGTCCGTGGACGGCTGGGCCTTACCCGACTGCCACCAGCCATCGAGTGCGCGGCTTGCGAACACGACCATACATTCGTCGCCGGGCGCGACAGGGAAGGTCAAGCTGCAGCCGCCTCCGCGGGGGAAGTAGAGCGGGCAGTGCGGCAGCAGCGGATAGTCGGCCGGCGTCAGGCTGCCATCCTTGACCAGCATCGCCTTAGCGGCCGGCTGCACCGCGGCAAGTAGGCCGGAACCAGCCAAGGTGACCGATCTAATGATCCCGGGCAACATGGTCCAGAGGCCGGACTTCAGGCCATCGAACGCAACCCGGAGGTGTTCCTCGGGGTCCTGATATCGCTGCCGGCGGTCCATTACGGCACCGCGGTGAGGTTAGCGTTGCTCTGCACGGCGTTCCCGTCGTCGGCATAGCACGACAGAGTCGAATACCAGCTGTCACCGCGAGTATCGCCGTAGTGATCCACAAAGACGACGCGGTAGACGCCCGACGGCGACAGCCCGGCAACGCTCTGCTGGCTTCCGCTGCCGACCAGGTTGCCCCCGTTGACGCCGCCATACCCTGTTTCGACCTGCGCCTGCGCGATCAGCGCCGTGTCGATCTTGACGTAGCTCCCGGCGGTGATCTGCGGATTCAGCAGGCACGTCGCCTCGAGACCGTCGATGGTCTGGCGCGGGATACCGATCAGCCCCGTGGAAGGCGACAGCACCGCCGCCTGCTGCGACGGATGGGCCGCGACGTCGAGTTCCGCGAAGTTGAGCGCGCCATCCGAGATGCCCCACGACGTGCCGGTGCTGGTCGCCAGCACCCGGGCATGGTCCCGGATCGGCCCGAACATCACCTTGGGCCGGATGCCGGCCTGCCCGGTGTCGGGTGGCGGCGTGCCCATCGTCAGCCCGAGACCGGAGGCCGACGACGCGATCTCCCGCGCCACGTCACCCGCCGTCCAGCCCGCTGCCAGCGTCTGGCTGATGAAGCCCTGGCTATAAGCCTGATCCCCGTCCGCCGCGATGATGTCCAGGTAGGTGTCGGTCGGGTTCTCGCGGCCGAACCGCGTCTGCCGGATCTGGCCGTCGAACAGCTTGCCGAGCGCGCCCTGGTAGCCGGCGCTCAGGATGACGCGGGTGAACTCCTGCTGCACCGTGCCGGCCGTGGCGCGCGACACGTTGGAGATGCGCGCCGACAGGACCTTGGGCGTCTGCACCGTCGCGTGCGTGACCGTGAAATCGATCCGCAGCGTCGACAGGTCCAGACCCTGTCCGCTCGCGTTGCCGACGATCAGCGAGCAAGCCCGCAGGAACTGCTGGGTCACGGGGTGACGAGGTAAAGATGCGAAGTCACGCCAAGGTTGGTGAAGGTCGGCACCGCCGACAGGTCGCCGTCCGTCTGGACATAGAGCGACCCACCAATCCCAAGGTAGTCGTATTGTGCCAGCAAATCGGATCCGGTGACAAGAGGGATGCTGCCGACGATAGGAGTACCCGATGCGTCCAGCAGATCCATTGCCCAACCACTTCCGGTTGTGTTGTGGTAGAGGAACCGAAGCTGGTAGCTCGTGCCGGCGATGGAGACGGTCATCAGCTGCGGCTGGGGAGACAGGGGGATCTCGTAGATGGTGGGCATCAGGCGCCTCGCTTTAATGGCTGTGGCGACGATTGCATCGAGCGGTGCCGCTCATGCCCAATCATGGTCTGGGACCGGCCTCCAGCAGACAGTGCCGTTCAAGCTCGACAGGCCGTCCGTGCTACGGTTTCACTCGACCGGGGACATGTTCCAGGCGATACTCTACGACACCGCCGACATACCCGATGGCCCAGACGTGGTGGCAAATCAGCAGGGTGGGGACGGCAGCTACTACATCCCCAAGGCCGGCACTTACTATCTGAAGTTCAACGCCATTGGGCCTTGGACCGCCAAAATCACAGATGCTCCGCCGCCTGATTAGCCGCCAAACAAGCTCGACAGCACGCTCTGATTATCCACCTTCACCGGCTGCACCGTTCCGATGTTTGTCACCCCTGCCGTGCTCGCGGGCGTCGCCTGCTGGGACATCGGGGCGATCGTGGTGCTCGACGTCGAGACGATGATGATCTCCTGGCACTGCGCACTGACCGCGAGCGAGTTCTCGGTTGTCGGGTCGGTCATAATGCCGATCGAGCGCAGGAGCATGTTCTGGTAAAGGCGCTTGCCGGTGACGACCTGGAAGGGCTGTCGGCTGATTTGGAGCGCCAAGAGCTGCTCATAGATCTGCCTGACACGCTGGTTGCCCAGGCTCAGCGTCGGCAAGCTGCCGGCTAGAAGATCCTGGATCGACAGAAGCGACAGCGACGAGTTGGACCACCCGTATTCCAACGCCAGGGTGGCCGGCCGCTTGTAAGCGTGGTCGGTGATCGAGGCTCCAGTCTCAACTGGGTGCTGGGTGATCTCAAGTTCGTCCAGCCCCTGCTCGCGGATCGTCACATCGGGAATCATGCCAGCGATCGAGCGGTTAGGGCCGAACAGGATCGAGCCGATATCCGATGCGACGGTCGCGAAGCCTCCGAGGATGCCGCTCATTGAGCCAGCGGTCCCATGTTCCGCACGAACGAGGCCGCGACCCAGTCCTGCTTGCGCGCCACGGAGTTCGCCACTTGTTCCGGGTTGCCGGCGCCGCTCACGTGGATGGTGGTGGTCATGGGCGCGTTGATGTGTGGGGATCCACCAGTGCCGCCAGACGCGGCGCCGTCGGCGAAGCGGAGGCGGTTGTCGGCATTCACGGAGTTGGCGATCCGGTTGTCGAAGCCCGCTACGCCGGGATGCTCGCCTGACCGCTCGACATCCATCGCAAAGTGACCGGCCGCCTGCTTCAAGCCGGTAGCCTTGAAGAACTGGCGAGCCGATCCGCGCTCGTTGCCCATGGTGATCTCCCACACCAGGGCCTTCAGCTGATCGGCATAGCCTGCCTTGCGCACGTCAATGCCGGTCTGCGCCAGGATCGCGGCGGCACGCTCGGGCGACCATTGCGCCAGCCCGACGTGACCAGCGTTGCGCGCGCCTGGGTCGAGCGAGCTTTCCTGTTCCAGGTTGCCGAGGATGCCGAGCGCGTGGGTGCGGTCGAGCCCGAGGCCGCGCAGGATGCTGTAGCCCGAGGCTTCGTTCTTGGCGATGCTGGGCGTGACGAACCTGCCGCCGGACGCCTTGCTTTCGCTATTGAGCAGCGTTCCTGCCGCCGCTTGGCCCTCCCGCCCCGATGCCGTCTCGTCGGCCAGCGCCTGCCGCAGATCCTTGCCGGCGGCGCCCCAGTGCCCATTGACCGCATCGTCCAACGCGCGGAACAGGTCCGACATCACCCGGCCGGTCGTCACGAAGGCGTCTTTGAACTCCCGGGTAAAGAAGGTCACGACCGGCATCAGGTAGGGCTTCACCTTGGGCCAGAGGTCGCCCAGGAGCTTCTCAAGAGTCTTGATGGCGTCGGTCGCGGCGTCGATGCCCGGCTCCCACGCCTTCCAGTCGATGAGGGTTTTGCCGCCCGCCTTGAAGGTCTTGTAGTCGTCGTAGAGCGCCAAGATGGCGGCGCCCAGCGCAACGACACGGCCGAGCGGTGTGGCGAGGAAGCCGCGACTCAGCAGATACCAGGCAGCCGTTAGCGCGCCCAGCGTTTCGACCCAGGCTTTGCTGCCGCGGTCCAGGTGCGTGAACCAGTCGATCAACGGTCCGATCAGCTCGGCCGCACGGCCGGTCAGCCGCAGTAGCGCCTCGCCGAGCGCGATGACGAACTGCGACACCTCCACGATGACGGCCGAAATGCGCCCGAAGTTGTCGACCAGCAGCCGCCGCAACCGCTCAATGTCGCCGCCGATGCCATGCTCCAGCGACAGGGCGACCTTGTCCCGCAACACCTGGAGCGCGGCACCGAGGCCACGCAGCTGCTGCATGAACTGGACAGAGCCCTTGGCCGCCTGCTCGCCGCTAATCCCGGCGGCGCGATACATCGCCGTCAGTTGAGCGGAAAAGTTACCGGTGCCCCGGATCAAGGCCTGAAGCGTCCGCTCGTCAATCCCGAGCACGCCAGCATAGGCGTTGGCCCGATAGTAGGGCATCGAGCGGAAGCGGGCGCCAAGGTCGGTCAGCAGCGACGTGGTGTCGCGGAGGTTGCCCTTGGCGTCGCGGGTCTGGATGCCAAGCCGCGCGATGAAGCTTTCCGCGCCGGGGCTGGTGCGGAGGAAGCGGCCAACGGCTTCCAGGGAGGAGACGGCGCCGGCGGCGGAGCCCCCGACTTGGCTGATCGCGTAAGCGAACGCCTGAATGTTGCCGACTGAGGACCCGACGCGCTGGCTCTGGTAGTAGAGCGCCTCGTAACCCTGCGCGACCTTGGCAATGGTGGCGACAAGGCCGGTGAGAGTGGCGCCAAGCGCGAGGGCAGCCGTCTTGGCATTGGCTAGCGAGCGCTGGAAGTTCTGCTCTTCGGACTGCTTGACCTTGTAGCCAAGCGCAACGAGGAATTCCTGGATCGTCTCAGCTGCCACGGCCCGCTGCCTCCCGTGCCCTGGCTTGGTTCTCGCTCTTGGCGTCCAGGTAGTCGTTCGCCAGCGCAACCAACTCCAAGGACAGCGATGTGTCGTCCAGCTGGTGCAGCCCGTAATGGCCGGCGTCGACCGGCCGCATCAGGAAGTCCTCGTCATCCGGCAAGACGACAGGATCGATGGCTAGGCTGCCGCTGGTGCGTCCGAAGGAGAGCGCACGCCTGCCATAAAACCCGCGAGGTCCTGCATGACGACCTCCGCAGCGATCTGCAGCATCTGCGGCATGGTGATGTCGTCGAACATCAGCCGCCCATTCGATGCCATGATGGGCGTAGCCCGGCCGGCCTGCATGATCTTCACCACGCTCAGGCAGGCATCGAGCACGTAGTCGCAGTCATCGTCCTTCATGGTCGCCAGGGCGTCCATGATTGGCTGGATCTGAAGGTCGGCGAGGCCATTCTTGAGGCCGTCGACGCCGGCCTGACCGATGAACGCGGAGAACAAAGGCGCCAGTCGACGCGCCACGTGGAACTGCTTGCGGACAGGCATCCGACCGAGGACGAAGGTGTGCTCGCCGATCGTGATCTCGGACATCAGTACGTCCCGATCACAGCGTCAATGTAGATCGAGTCGAACGCCCACTCCACCGTGCCGGCGTCCTTGGCGTAGGACCAGTCCGGCCGCTTCTTGAATGCGCAGGCACGACCCGTGGCGACGTCACCGGATCCAGAAACCGACAGGCGACTGATGCGGATGATGTTGGCGCCCCAGACGCCAGATGCCGCCTCTTGAAGGTCATACATGGCCGACAGCTGCGCGTTGACCGGGGACGTCTTGAGCAGGCGCACAGTAATCGTGCCGGCCTTGCTGGCATGAAGGGAGTGCTGACCCTCGCCGCCAGCGCCGATCTGCATGGTGTTCTTGTCGTCGACCATCGCCCACGAGATGCCTTCCTCGGCGGCGCCGGCATGGGCCGCAAGCTGAAACGAGCCGCCAGGGCCGGTAATGGTCGCGGCGACGTCCAAGAACGAATATGCGGGCATCTACCGGACCCTCAGCGGTTGACGTTGACGAGAACGGACGACGAATGCACCGCACCAGCCTCGGCGCCTGCGATCTGCGCCACGGTCGCACGTCGTGCGCCACGGTCGGCCACGCTTTGCGACGCCACAGGGGGCATGTAAATGTAATAGCCCTTGCTCAGGGTCTGCCCGGTCTTGATCGCTCCGAAGGACGGGCCGGTGTAGACGCCGGGAGCGAAGATGCCATTGGCGACCGCCTGGGTGCAGACGCCTTCGTAGGCGGTCGCCAGGATGTTCATGCCGGCATCGGTCTGCGGGATCTTGGTCTGCGCGCCGTAAAGGGCGTTGAAGCCGGCTACCTGTAGCGCGTTCTGCAGCCAGTCCAGGTTGACCCGCTCGTCGATGTAGATCCCCGAGCACATGACGCCTTCCTGGAGGATCGCGGCGCCATTCTGGTAGTTCACGAACACGTTGCAGTTCTTAGCCAGCAGCGTCGCGGCCTGGGTCTCGGTCAAGGTCTCGGCGACGATGCCGGGTTCCTGCTGGAACTTCAGGGTGATAGCGGTGCCGGACCCGTTGAAATTGACGGTGGCGATCCGGCCGAACAGGGAAGCCGCGGCATAGAGGGTCGACGTCGGCGGCACCGCGTTCGGCGCGCTGGTATACTGGATCGCGGTCCGGTTGAGGCTCGCACCCTGCAACAGCGACGCCATGTCGGTCGTCGTGCCAGCGGTCAGGATCGCCTGCTCGTCGCTGGTGTAGAAGAACGCCCGCGCTGGAGACAGAGCCTCGACCGTCTGCGCCGCTGCCAGGATGATGCTGTCCGCTTGGAGGATAGCCGACGCCACCGTCATGCCGTACCAGTCGCCCGACGCCTGTGCGAGCCGCAGGATGGCGGCGGACAGGGTCTCGGACGAGGCGGTCCGAACAGCGCCGATGTAGAGCGTGCTGGGCTGCGGTGCCTGCGAGAAGAACGCAAGTGCGACCTGATATTCAGGCGCGGTGACGGGGAAGTCGTTCCCGACGCCGGTCAGGTTCGCGTACTGGCGAAGGTTCTCAGTCGAGCCGAGGATCGCCGAGTAGCCGATGATCAGGAACGCGCCGAAGTTGCGCGTCGAGACCGGCAGCGGCGACAGCGTCACCGAGACGTTGACGACGTCCGAAACAGCAAGGCCCGCAGTCATCCCGGGTTCTCCGTGGCGAAGGGTTGTTCCAGAGTCCCGGCGTCGACGACACCCGAGGCGGACAGAAGGTTGAGCACCGCGTAGGTGCGGCTGATCTTGCGGCGGAAGGTCAGGGGCAAGTCCGCGCGGCCGATCCACTGCTGGTTGACGAGGCTAGGCACCCGCACGATGCGGTCGGCCGACACGTAGGCGATGTCCTGAGACGCAAGCGCCTCGCGGTTCTGCGGCACGGACAGGCCATCCCGGAGCCGAGCGGCGTTGCCGACGGCGTTCGGGCCGTAGAGGCTGCACAGCACCTCAAACTGCTCGTGGCGGATCAGATCGTCCTGTCCGTCACCGCTGCTGTCGTGGCTCAGGACGGCGTTCGTGTCGCTGTCGACGCGCGTGATGCCCATGGCGCACCAATCAACCGGTCGGTCTGGCTGTGACGGTGGGGTGGGTTGCCAGCGCGGGCGGACGTTGACTCCCGGCATGCTGAGGATGCCGGCGACGATCGCTTGTAGGAAGACGTCGAGGTTGAGGTCGGCGGGCTGGTGGCTTCCGACCGGGGCGAGCGGGCCTCCGGTTGCGGAAGTGTTGGTCATGTTCAGCGCATCCAACCAACGTCAATGAGTCCACGAGCCAGGACTAGGCCGAAACAAGTGCCGGTCCAGAGCATCAGGCCAGCCATGGGCCAGAGCGTGAGACTGGGTGGATGATGAGGAACGGGCTCTTGACTCAAACCGGAGCCGGGCTGATAGCCCCACCCAGGACCGCGTTGGTTCTTGCTAGGCGATCCTCGTGACACAATTGACCGCCTGGGCTGGTCATATGGTGGTTTCGACATCACGACCCCAGCTGATTATGCGTCGGCACCAGGTCCGCCGTAGCGTCCACGAACCCGACCCCGAACTGCGTGTAGTCGTCCACCGCGCTCACGGTGTAACGGCGACCCTGCCAGAACACGACGTCGGCGCCGACCGTTTCGTCTCCAGCCGTGAGCGGGAACTGCGTGTAGACGTGGATCTTGCCCTTGAGCATCTCGGCATCGGCGCCGCGGCTTAGGTCCAGGCTGCCAGCCGGGACGATGACGGCCGTGATCTGTGCGCGATCGGCGCTGGTGGCGGTGAGTCCCTGATCGGTTACGGTCTGAGCGGCGCGCTGAATGATGACGGCTTGGCTGAAGTCCGGATCTAGCAGGATGTCCGAGACGTCGAGGTTAGCCATTCCGCCGATCCTCGATGACGTGCGTGATCGAGTTCCTGAGCTCGCCAGTGCGGATCAGCGGCGTCTCGCCTTTGAACCCGGCTGCTTTGCGTTCCGCCAGCGTGCGCGGCGCCAGAGGCGGCGGGATCACGTCGGCGATTAGGTTCTTGACCGACGCCTCGGCTTCAAAGCCGGCCGCGGTCATCTGCGGCACCGGATCACCGCCGAGCAGCGCTGCCTCGCCTGCCTTGCGCAGCCGCGCGATGCTCTTGTCGTGCACCGACTCGACACCCGGCACCAGAAAAGGCCGAGCCGGCAGGTTATGCTCCGGGTCGCCGTGTTCCTGGATGAAGCCGATTGCCGCGTTGCCGATCGGGCTGCCATCGTCGCGCGCGTTCTCAGCCTGCGGGATGCCGACCAGGACGCGCTTGGCGGTCAGGTCGCGGACGCGGCGGAGGACGTCGGCGGCGATGTCCTTGGTGATGGTGACAGTCACTTGGCCGGCCACAATGGCTTAAGCAAAAGGCACGGAAGCTCAGGGGTTGGCGGCGGCGGAGGTCGACGCGCGCTTGATCCGCCGCGCGGCGGCACTGGTTGCGGAGCAGGGGTTGGCTGATATCCGGTCATAATCGGGTGGAGCGGCTTTCGCCACCAAGCCAGGAGGCGAAGTAGCATCATCGTCCTCCTAACTTGTCAAGAACAACTTGTTCCAGCTGAACTAATGGCAATCTTGCAGCGATCTGCGCAACTTTCCGACCTACCAATACTTCCGCGCAAACGTCGTGACACTCTAGTCTAAGACCAACGACATTACGTTCCGACTCACCACACCTTCTGCACCAACACCAACGGTCGAAATCGTGCTCGTTCATACTTGTCACGCCAGATGAACCGCCTCGTCCGGCGCCGTCGCATCCGCCACATGCTCGACCTCGGCCGCGGCGTCCTTGTCCACCGGCACGTCGTCCGGCTTCTCGACGTCGGCCGGCGGCACACCGCGAGGCAGCAGCACGCCATGCTCGGGCGCCTGCTCGTGCACCATGAACCGCGTACCTTGCTCGGACGAGAACGTCTTCGACTTGCCGGGCTCGACCTGCACCACGTAGGCGTGGGTGAACCGCCCGTCCGTGTCGCGGCTCATCGCCTGGACGTGGATCGGTGCGTCGCCGCGGTTGGTGACGAGGATGTGGCTGCTCATGGCGGTTCCGTCTGCTTGGAGGGGTTCAGCGGTAGCCAGCGAACCGGGCGGTGCGCGGCACGTATTTCGGTCCCATGGCGTAGGCCTTCATCAGGCTGTAGAGCCGCTGGCCATACGTTGTGAAGTTGAAAGCCCCCGCCCCGTCGAGCGCGGTGTCGCCCGAATAGCTGGCGGACAGGGGGCCTACGCTCTTGGACAGCAGCGGGCCCTGCACGTTTCCGACCAACTTGCCGCCGGCTGCCGATTGGACCTCACGAGCCGAGAGCGTAATGCTGTGGGCGACGTAAAGCATGACAGCGAGCGGGAGCTGAAGCCCGAACCGGAACGCGTTGAGCGCCAAGTACGCCTGCGCGAGCCAGAAGGTGACCTGCGCGACCGGATAATTGGTGGCGTCGCTGAACTCGGGGAACACGCCGATGAAGTCCGCATACTGGACCGGCGCGACGGCCGGCTGCGGATAGACCGGCGCAGCACCCGACACGGCTCAGCCTTCTTCGTGCTCGTGCTCGTGCTCGGCCTCGTGGCCGTCGACCAGCGCCGTCGCAGGCTCCTGCGTGTGCGCAACCTGCAGGATGTCGGGTTGGCCACGCGGGCTGTCGTCGTTCGGGGTGTCGCTGCGCGCGGCCATCTCCTCGGACGTCACCGGACCCTCATGGGTGACGGTGCTGCCTTCCTCGGCAGCCGATGTGTTCTCGGCGTTCTCGGACATCCGCTCCAGGCCCGGCTCGAACCCGTATTCGAGCGGCACGGGCTTGTCGGCTTCCTTGGGGTCGACGATCGAGAACATCCCGGCCAGCGCCGACTTCGCCTTCACCTGGGCCTTGTGCCAAAGGTCGAACACCTCGGCCTCGACGCCGTGCGTGAAGCCGACGCCGCCCTTGGCGCCCGGGTGGTTGGAGCCGTTCAGCGTGGCGCTGCGCAGCAGGGGGGCCTCGCCCGGCTTCTCGCGAAACTCGTCGGGCAAGGGCTCCTGGATCTGGATCGCCATCGGCGCGCGGCTGGCAACCGTCACTGTGTCGGTCATCGGGTCTCTCCTATGCCGCGTCTGCGGTTTCGATCTTGTGCTTGAACTCGGCCGGCAGATTGCGCGGATCGATCGGCTCCATGCCGCTCTTCAGCGTCCGGTGATCCTTGACCTGCGCTTCGATCTCGCCGGGCTTGGTTTGGCTGAACACCAGGCCCTTCTTCACGACGTCGGAGTCGGCGTTGCGCCGCACCCATTCGTTGAAAAAGTCGGCGTCGACCCCATGGGTGATGCCGGCGCCCATCAGGATCTGGTGCGGCATGTCCTTGCCCACCCGGCGCGCGCATCCATTCAGCTTGACGGGCAGGCCTTCCGGGATGGCACGCTTGGCCTTGCGGGTTCCACCGGCCATCAGCTGCTCGTCGTAGGTCTCGACGCGGTAGAGCTGCAGCATCAGGCCGTTGGGGATCTTGCACCCGACCGAGACGGTGTCCGGCATCGCTCAGGCCCCCAGGAGCTGCGCGACGGCGAGGGGATACTTATAGATCGCCCCCCAGGTGCCGCCGGTCTTCTTCTGCGAGAAGGCCGACTTGGCGGCGATAATGCGGTGGTCGCGCATCTTCTCGTTGAACGCGCAGTAGCCGGTCGGACGGCCGCCGAACTCCAGCGCGATCATCTGCACGACGTTGCCGGCCGTGGTCGCGTAGCGCGGGTCAGAGATGAACTCGACGTTCGGAAACGACTCCTTGATGAAATCGCGGATCGTGATGCCGAACGAGTTGACCGCCGTCAGGGCCGCGGCGACCGAGTTCGGATACACGAACCGGAACCGGGAATTCATGTCGATCGTGCCGTAAGTGGTGGCGGCCAGCTGGTTGAACATCAGCTGGAAGTCCGCGTAGATCTCCTGAGCGGTCGCGATCACCTGGTTGTTGTTCACCCACTTGACGCCACCAGCCGCCTTGGTGGTGGGCGTCATGGCCGCCGGCAGGGACGGATCGTTCAGCAGGCCGTAGTTCTCGAGACCCGCGATGCCGAAGTGGTACGAATAGTCCTGGAACTTATCCAGGGTCTTCGCCGCCGCGATCTGCTTCTCGGAGATGAGGTTGAAGCGGGCTTCGCCAGCGCGTTCCACCTCCAGGTCGCCGTACTCGATCACGGTCTGGAACAGGTAGGACTGCCTGGACTCGAACTGGGTGTTGACATCCGAGCGGCCGTTCTCGTTGAAGTCGCCGTAGCTCGACACCTCACCGGTGTTCTCGATCACCGGGAACCAAGCGGTCTGCGTGGTCCAGTCGCCCTTCTTCTCCTCGCCGAGGATCTCGGCGCCCTTGTTCGGGGCCTGGAGGATCCGCACGACGTCGGGATCGACGAACTGCGTGAAGAACGACGGGATGCCGCTGTTCGGGTTGGTCACGAGCGTCGGCTGGGCGTCCAGCGCGAGCGAGAAGTTGCGGCGCCACTCCGGCTTCATGTAGTCGACGGCGCCCGAGGCGATGATGCCCCAATCGTGCTCCAGCCAAGCTGCGTCGGCGGCGAACTGTGAATTGCGTGCCATGGTCGTCTCTCCCTTAGCCCGGCGCCGTGGAGGACATCTTGCACAGCTCCCCTGCCGCGTTGATGGTGTAGCAATACCACTTGGTCTCAACGGACCCCGTGACCGACGTGCCTGCCGCCGCAAACGAGACCGTGCCGTTCGTGGTGTTGGCGAAGGCCTTCATGCCGATCGTGGTCGCGGACGTGCCGGCGTTGACGACGTAGAAGTCGCCGCCGCTGAACATCTCGCCGACGCCGAAGCCGGCCGGAATCGTCATCCCGTATTCCTGCAGGTAGGTCGTCAGCATCGCCTGCTGGTTGCGATGCACGAAGCAGGTGGGCAGACCGGTGCCGGTGTTGCTCAAGATGGTGCCGGTCGCAGTGTCGGCCCATGCGAACAGGCCGACGGTCAGCCCGTTCGGGCCGGCGACGAAGCCCCCGGGAACGGACAGCTGCGAGTGACGCGGGTTGGATGACGCAAAGTCACCGGCGACGGCCGGCGCCTGAGCGATGTTGACGACGCGCTGAAACGACATGGCGGGGCTCCTCAGTTCGTCGCGAGACGGTTGGCGTGCGGGAAGCGCTTGTGGCGCTCGGTCACTGCCGCCGCGTCCTGCGCGATCGGAGCGATGCGGACGGGACGTTCGTCCGGCTTTGGCATAACGCGCAGCAGGGCGCCGTAGCCTTCGGCCGGCACGCCGGTAAGGTCGACGCCGAGGTGGTCGAGCGCCAGCTTGTAGACGGCTGGCGCGCTGTCCTGCGCGACCGCGATCTCGCCGATGAACGGACGCACGTCGCGCTCGGCCGCCTGGATGGCACGAAGGCGGGCGATGGTGGCGGACGTGGCGTTCTGCGCCGCGATGGCGGTGGCCGCGGCGATGGCGCTGTCCATGGCGGACTTCGTCACCGTCTCCGGCTTATCGTCCTTGGCGCCCTTGTCCTTGGCTTCCTCGGCCTTCTTGCGCTTGGCGTAGTCCTCGTCGGACTCACCCTCGCGCTGGTCGTCCGGCTTGGCGTCGGTCGCGTTGGCCGCGACCTCCTCGTCGGACATCTCCTCCAGCTGGTCGAGCATGTCGGTGATGTCTTCGAGGTCGGCGTCCTGCGCCAGCTTGCCCACCACGGCAGCGTCGAGCGCCACCTTGATGCGCGGCTTGTCGGCCTTCCAGGTCTTGCCCGTCACGTTGGACAGGATCGGGTTGAGGTCGATCTTGGCGTCGGTCGCGAGCTTGGAACGGAGGTAGGCGCGCAGTGCGCCGGTCGCCAGAAGAGCCTGGCGAGACACCTTGGATGTTGCCATGAGGATCTCCTGGCGGTTGGGGGTGGGCTTCAGTGCTGAATCGCCGATGACGGCGGTCTTGACTCGCGGCTCGACGACAAGCGCGAGGTGGTTGAAGGATTCGACGATCATCTTGCCGTCGTACCGAATGCCGTTATGCGTGCCCGGCTCCATGACGGGCGTGTATCGGTAGCCGGCAGATACGGATCGCATCTGGCCGCTTTCGATGGCTTCGACGCCTTCAGCCGCCCAGATGCTCAGCGAGTTGGTCAGGCTCGGTTCGGTGAAATGGGCATCGCTGCCAACCGCGCCGACCACGATCTCGTGTGGATGGTCGTCGGCGCTGATGGGTTGATGCACCATCAGGATAGGCTTGCCGTTGATGCTGGATGCGGCGGCGGCGAGGGAATCGGCGTCCCGGTAGAGCTGGTAGACTCGGTCGGCCTTGAGCCCGAGATCCTGCCAATCCGGGATCTCGTCGCCGCGATAGGGGCAGACGTCGCTGGCGGACAGGATCGCCGTCTCGATGAACAGGTGTCCGTCCTGGTCGACCCGGCGCACCGACTTGTCGAGCGCCATCGCCGCCGGGATGCGGTCCTGGCGCATTTCGGTGCCGACGGACATGGGGTATAGTTCCTAGCTCAGCAAACGGAGCGAAACCGTGACAATCAAATGCCCAAAGGAGCATCCTGCTTACAGCCTCTGGCGCACCAACCCAGATCCGGAAGCGTGGATCGCCGCCATGGCGGTGCAATGCCAGAGCGGCCCCTTCGACGTAGCTGAATGGGTGCGCTACGCGATGGACACCGCGCATCAAGCGGGTCTAGGCGACTGCTGATTCTGCCTTGACCGTCGAAACCCTCGGTTACCTGATCGACGAACTCCGCATCCAGGCGCTGTCCGCCGCGGCGCGCGACGGCATCACGGCGCAGGCGACGCTGGAGTGGGATCTGGCAGACACGCTGGCCGAGGTGGCGGCGATGTTGGACGAGGCGATCAGCGCTGGCGGGGCGAAGGCGGCTCTGGCACAGCGAATCGTTAAGCGTCTGAGAGAGGCGTCGGTCAAGTTATACGGACAGCATGTTGGAGAATGAGCGCGGCCGATACGAGCAAATCGTGCCATAAGCGGTATCGATCCGTAGGTAGCAGCCTCGGTCGGCCTCGATCTCGTTGACGACGAAACTGTATTCGCATCCTTGCTGATCGGTCATCAGGACCAGTTGGAACCGACGAAGCAGAGGGTTGAGACAGCCGATCAGCCAAGCGGACATCAACTACTTCAGGCAATCATAGAAAGAGGAATACAGGCTCAATGCAAACCGTCGATCTGACTAAGCTTGCTCATCTCGCAACCCAAGCGACGCCCGGTCCTTGGTCGACCGATGATGAGTGTTATCGAAAGCCTGCCTACTCCGACAATGGATCAGTCTGGGTCTACGCGGACGATGACTGCCATTCGCATCCAATAGCCGACTGCTCATGCAATCACACGTGCCGCATGGACTATCAGCAGCAGGCAAACGCTGCATACATTGCCGCAGTCAGCCCGTCAGTCATGCTTGAACTAATCAGACGGCTAACCGAGGCAGAACTAAAGCTTTCTGCTAGTCCGGCAGAATCGGACTAATCCAGCAGCGGCAATTGTATATTTGGCCCGGCAGCAGCGGCGACCCATCCACGATCGGCGGGGCAGCGAACTCGCACACCTTGCCCTGCATTTTCCTGTGGCTCGGTCGGACCTGCGCGTCCTTGCTGGTCTTCCACACGAAGTGCGTGCAGCCGATCGACTTGGCCCGTACCTCCGTCAGGACGCTCGCCGTCCGAGCCGCTTCCGTCCGGGCAATCAGAGTCGCGCGGCTGGCGCTGACCAGCCCGGTCCGCATGATCTCGGCGGCAATCTCGCTCGACCGCCGACCTTCCGTCAGCCCCTTAACCGACAGATCGTGCACCCGCTTGGCGGCATCAAGCGGCAGGCTCTTGATCAACGTGACCTGATCCGCCAGTCGCTCCCGCATGGCCTGCCCGGTGGGCGCGTTGGCGACTTCGTGCTTCAAAGCCCGACCGATGCGCTCGCTATGCGAGGCCCACGTCTGCGCGTCCCGGCGGCTCACGTCGACCAGCATCTGACTGCCGACCGCCTGCGCCCATGGTCCGAGAATTTGGGAATAGCGGCTCATCGCGTCGCTGATCTGGCCGTCGACCTGCGGCGTCACCTCGCCATCTGGCGACAGGCCGCGCACGATATCGGCGATGTGACGGGCGATCTTGCGGAGCTGGCGGCCATACGCCTCGGCAGCGCGATGCGAGGCGCCGAAGCTGCGGGGCCGCTGGCGGTTAGCGTCGAGCGCGAGACGCATCACGACACCACAGAATCCTATGCACCTGGAGCTGTCGGCAACCGCATCCAGTGCGTCGGTTCAAGAGAGAAAATCCGCTTCGGCGTCTTCAGGTCCTCCATGCAGGGACCATCCGTTCGCCAACGGCATTCCTCATCATCAAAACGGCCTATCCGCATCAGGAAGTACGGGTCCCACACAAGCACGGGGGTGCCATCCTCGGGAGCCGTCTCAATTGGTTGCCACTCGTTCAAGCGCCCTCAGCCCCATCATCCTCGCGCGCTTTCTTCGGAGCGGGCGGTTCGTCGTCCATCTCACCCGCTGGCGGCACCGGCACGTCGTCCACGTCGATGCCAGCATAACGGCTGTCCGGATCGCTCGCCAGCGCCTTGCGAGCCTCCTCGACCGACACCAGGCCGCTATCGACCAGGATCTGGTCCGTCTGCGCCTCCGCAAGCTGCTTCTCCCGCATTTCCTTCTGATCGAGCGGGTAGGTTGGGTTGAACTCGAAGTCGATGTCCTCGTCGACCTCGCCGAACTCGTTCAGCTGGATAAAGCCGAGCACGCTGCGGATCTGCGGGCGGAAGTGCTCATTGGCGGCGTGCATCCGGCCCGCGAACGTGTCCTTCTCGCCTTCGGACGAGGCGTTGAGGCCTGCGGGCTGGACCCCAAGCAACTCCACCAGAGGTATGCCGCTGATAGATGCCAAGGTTTCCTGTGACTGCGCCCGGAGCGCATCCAGCGTGCCGAGGGGCGCCGACACGTTGACGAAGTCCTCGTTCTCCTTGTCGACCATCATCAGGCCGCTGTTGTCGCGGTAGTTGTTAAACGCCTCGGCTCGGGCAAACAAGGTATCGCCTCGGGCTGCTAAAGCGTCGGTAACGTCGGTCTTGAGCACGAAGACCGAGAACGCGTTCATGATATCAGACGTGGAGCGCTGGTCTCGCAACCAGAAGTCCACGTCCTTCTTCATCATCTGCGACAGGGACAGGCCACCGAACGAGTAGGCCGGCTTTAGCAGGTCGGGCACCTCGCGGCCAACGAACGGGAGCAGCCGGGTGACGTGGATCTCCTTGCCCATCACATACCAAGCCGGTGGCTTGTACCAATCTGGGCTCAACGGATCTGTCGAGTTGTAGCCCGTTGGATAGCACCAGACCGCCTCGACGGTACGGATGGCCTTCAGCGACCCTTTCTTGACCTTGGCGCGACTGACGTTGTCCCAGCCATCGCCGATGGGCGTCTTCAGCTCCGGCGCGTTGGCGGTGTTGCCGAGATCGAGATACAGATGGCCGCGGCCAAAGAAGCCATCCTGTTCGGCTACCTTGCGGATGGTCTGCTGCACCCCGAAGCGACGAAACGCTTCCTCGATCTGGCCGATCTTCTCGCTTTTGTCCTCGCCGCTCTTGGACTTGAACTTGATCCAGTTGCGGGTCATGCAACGCGCAATGGTCTCGCTGATCTGGCGATACTCGGGCCGTTGAGCGAGCTCGGCAAGGTAAGGATAGCCGAGGAAGCACAACCCTTCCTCATACAGGCCGGACCCGACCACGCCAGCAGCCCACGCCATCGGACCGCCCGATGCGTCGTCCATTGCAAGCTGCTTCGCTGCGGCCGGAACGCCCGGAGGTATCTGCGGCGCCACGAACGGATGCGCCGACTCGGCTTTGCGGCGCGAGTTAGCCAGCGCCTCCTCCGACACG
>CAXTMS010000024.1:0-25514 GCA_964245345.1 uncultured Acetobacteraceae bacterium
CCGGCGACCTCAGCATCCCGCGTTCGATCCTGGCTCCCATCTCGACGCTGATCTTCGCGTCCAGCGACACCATCCCCTCGGTCCCGCCAACCCTTGACGAGGGCGACGAGGCGGAGCTCACGCGGACCGGCACGCCGCTCTGGCAGGCTGCCGCCGCCTGCCTCGCCACCATCTCGATTCCCTCGGCCTGGGAAACGCCGGACTGGCAGAAGCAGAACGGCCTGACGGTGCCGATGGTCATGCCGCTCATCCCGGTGCTGCGGCTGGTGCTGGAGCAGGCGGTCGCGATCCGCACCCTGCCGCCGCGCCAGCACCCGGACTGCGAGCCAACGCTGACCGCGCTCTTGTCCGAAGCGATCAGGGTCGGACCGCTTGGATGGGGCATCATGCTGAGGCTGCTGTTCGAGGCGGCGGCACCCGATCAGGTGGCACGCCTCGCCCTGGCAATGGCGCGCGGCAGCCGCTTCAGCACCACGCTGCAGGGCGGTCTCGACGGCGCGATCGAGGAGATGCTCGACCGGATGGAGGCGCCGCAGCCGGGCCAGACGGCGGAGCAGCCCGATCCAGGCGCCTTGCTCGGGCGGCTCCACCTGATCGACCGGATCGAGGAGCTTCGCAAGCTGGAGAACCGGCCGGCCGAGGAGCAGAAACGGATAGGCCGGTTGCGGCAGGGGCTGGCGGCGGAAAACCGCACCCTGTTCGAGCAGGCGCTGCAGGCGCGGCTGGTGGAGCTCGATCAGCCTCCTGCAGGCCCGGCGCCTGCGGTGATGCCGACGGAAGCGGTGCTCGCGATAGAAGCGGAAGCGCGGCAGCTGCGCACCTTCGCGCTGGCGGCGTCGCGGCTCGGGCATGCGGACGACTACGACCGCCTGCTCGAACAGGCAGCCGCACGCTATGCCCGCAACGGCGTCAAGAGCGGCATGACCCGGGCGGATCGCATGCGGGTCACGGAGCTGCTGGTCGGAAGCGAGAGGGCGATCCAGGTTCTCGGCCTCGCGTGACGCCGCGCCCAACTTCACGTTTTGTTTATCGTCTTCGGCCATTCTGGATAACGACGCACGAAGCGGCTTGACGCCGCGCGGACCGCGAAGGGGCGAAGATCCATGGGTGCTCTGCAGGCAGTTCAATCCCGGCCCAGGCCATACCGGGCGGTCCAGGCTTCGATGCCGGGCCGAGAAACCCTGCCGGCGGCTCGTCGACCGGAGCAGAAGCCCGACTCCGGTGTGCATCTTCCCTTTCTGGCGCCGATGCTGGGCGCGGTGCGGCTTCGTTCCGGCCCGAACGGCCTGGAGTTCGTGTTGCCGAACCCGTCCGGCGGACGTGGCGTCTATGTCGCCGCATGGAGCGTCGTTGCCGGCTTCGCCGCACCCAACCTTCACGACACGCTGCTGGTCGGCCGCCTGTCCGGCCTGGACAGCATCGGTCCGGCCGACGTGCGCCAGGCAGCGCGGCTGGTGGCGCTGGATGGCCATGCCGGCCACCAGGCCGCCGATGCGGCACGCCAGGCGCAGGACGCGCTCGACATCGCCGCCCTGAGGCTGCGCGCGCAGCTGCTGATGTCGCTGGCGCGGCAGGGCGGCTTCGTTCGTCCGGAGGACGCGGTCAGCTGCATGGACCGCGACGGCTTCAACATGCTGGCGGCGCGACTCGGCTGGCGCGGACCGCAGCTCGCCGGGGCGCTGCAGGACGTTTCGGTGCACTACGCGTCGGTCGCGGTCGGTGCGGGACAGGTGCCCGGAACGCAGCCGACGCTGCGGATCTCCGGAGAGATCGGGCGCAACGAGACCGGCCGCTGGGGACGCCTGCTGTCCCTGGTCCAGAAGCTTCGCGGGTCGCTGGCGGAAGAACAGTTCAGCCGTGGCGGCACCGACGCGGTCCTGCTCGGCCGGATCATGGCTGCGGCCGACCATTGCATCCGCCAATGTGCGCAGCTGCTGCCGGAGATCAGGGCGATGCTGGCCAACCCGCTTCCCCTGCTGGAAGCCTGGCGTGCCGGTAGCCTGGTGGCGTCGAGCTGGCTGCACGGGCTCGAATCCGCCCTGGATGGCTGGGACCGGATCTGCCTGCTCTGGTTCGATGCCCGGAGCCCGCGGCTGCGCCAGCTGCTGATCCCCGAGATCGCCGCCCTCACCCGCACCAGCAGCGGCGACGGCTGGCTGACCGGTGGCAGCGAGCCGGACGCGGTCGTCGGGGACAACGACAGCGCCACGTCCAGCTGGGAGCGGCAAAGGCTGACACGCAACGAGCGGGTCAGGGCGCAAGAGCTGACCTTTGAGCTCCAGGCTGCCTGACGCCGACGCGGCTCGCGGCCGGGCTGCTTGACCCGGACGCCGTGCCGCGGGAGCGTGCGCCGCATGATCACCTCCGAGCCGGACGAGGAGGCGCAGCCGGACGCCGGGAACGAGCCGGACGACGCCGGACCCCACCCAATCGCTGCGGCGCTCGGGCGGATCCGCCAGCGGATCGCCCAGGCGGCGGAACGCGCCGGTCGCTCGGCGGGCGATGTCGACCTGGTCGCGGTGTCGAAGACCCATCCCAGCCCGGCGGTCGCCGCGGCGCTGGCAGCCGGCCAGCAATCCTTTGGCGAGAACCGGGTGCAGGAAGCGCAGTCGAAGTTTCCCGGACTGCGCCCGCGCTGGCCCGGGCTTCGGCTGCACCTGATCGGGCCGCTGCAGACCAACAAGGCAGCCGATGCGGTCCGCCTCGCCGACGTGATCGAGACGCTGGACCGGGTCCGTCTGGCGGACGCGCTGGACGAGGCGTCGCAGAAGGCCGGACGGCTGCCGGAGCTGCTGGTGCAGGTCAACATCGGGGCGGAGCCGCAAAAGAGCGGCGTGCCGCCGGACGACGCGGAGCGCTTCATCGGCACCTGCCAGCGGCGGTTCGGGAACCGGCTGGTCGGCCTGATGGCGATCCCGCCGGCCGAGGCCGATCCGCTGCCGTTCTTCCGGCGCCTGGCGGCGATGGGCTCGGCCTGTGGACTGGCCCGGCTGTCGATGGGCATGTCGGGCGATTTCGAGCAGGCGATCGCGTGCGGCGCCACCTCGGTCCGGATCGGCACCGCGATCTTCGGCGGCAGATCCGCGGCGGGATCGCTTGCGCCGGAGTCGCTTGCACCGGTGAGGAACTAGGTCGTATGGGGCAGCGTCGGGCTCCAGACTGCGTTGCCCTCGGTGCCGGAGCATGGCTGGATGAGTGACATCGCCGGAGCATCCGGCCCCGGCCTGTTCGGCGGGAACCTGTCGGAAGTCGCGACCGAGCCCGCACCCGGCGGCGGCCACGGCACGATCCGCAACCGCGGCGTGACGATCGCCTCGGTGATGGCAGTGCTCGGCGTCGTCTACGGCGACATCGGCACCAGTCCCCTCTACGCGCTCAGCGCCACCATCAACATCATCAGCGACCGCGCCCCGCCCACGCCGTGGGAGGTGCTGGGGATCGAGAGCCTGATCTTCTGGTCGCTGATCCTGGTGGTGACGATCAAGTACATCACCCTGATCATGCGGGCGGACAACAACGGCGAGGGCGGCATCCTGTCCCTGATGGCGCTGGCGCAGCGCGTGGCACCCGGCCGCAAGCTGCGCGCAACGCTGGGGCTGGTCGGCATCATCGGCGCCTGCCTGTTCTTCGGCGACGGCACCATCACCCCGGCGATCTCGGTGCTGTCGGCGGTGGAAGGGATCGAGGTCAGCATCCCGAGTGCCGCCGACGTGGTGCTGCCGGCCTCGATCGTGGTGATCGTGGTGCTGTTCGGCATGCAGTGGCGCGGCACCGGCAGCGTCGGACGGATCTTCGGCCCGGTCATGGTGCTGTGGTTCGGCTCGATCGGGGTGCTCGGCGCGATCGAGGTGGCGCACCAGCCCTTCATATTGCACGCGCTGCTGCCGTACCACGCGGTGCTGTTCATCTGGGACCATGGCTGGATCGCGTTTATCGCCCTCGGCGCGGTGGTGTTGTCGGTCACCGGAGCCGAAGCGCTCTACGCCGACATGGGGCATTTCGGCCGCAAGCCGATCCGCGTGGCATGGCTTGGCTTCGTGCTGCCGGCGCTGGCGCTGAACTACCTCGGCCAGGGCGCATTGATCATCGCGCATCCGGCGGCGATCAAGAACCCGTTCTTCCTGCTGTGCCCGCCCTGGCTGCAGGTGCCGATGGTGATCCTGGCCACCTGCGCCACGGTGATCGCCAGCCAGGCGATGATCACCGGCGCCTTCTCGATCTCGCGCCAGATGGTGCAGCTCGGCTACTTCCCGCGCCTGCGCGTGCTGCACACCAACGCAGACGAGGAAGGCCAGATCTACGTGCCGCAGGTGAACCGGGCCCTGGCGGTGGGCGTGGTGCTGCTGGTGCTGTCGTTCCGCTCCTCCGCGGCGCTGGCTTCGGCCTACGGCATCGCGGTCACCGGCACCTTCATGTGCACCTGCGTGCTGGCGGCGGTGGTGTTCCGCCGTGTCTACAAATGGTCGCGGTTCGCGGCGCTGGGCACGTTCGGCACCTTCTTCCTGATCGACGGCACCTTTTTCGCCGCCAACGCGCTGAAGATCCCGCAGGGCGGCTGGGTGCCGCTGATGCTGAGCGTGGTGCTGACCACGCTGATGACCACCTGGAAGACCGGCCGCAACCTGATCCTGTCGCGCTGGAAGCAGGACAGCCTGCCGCTGGCCTCGTTCCTGGCGCGGCTGCCGCAGTCGCGCACCCTGCGCGTGCCCGGCATCGCCATCTTCCTGACCGCCAACGCCGACTACGTGCCGGCGTGCCTGCTGCACAACCTCAAGCACAACAAGGTGCTTCACGAGCGGGTGCTGTTCGTCACCGCGCAGAACCTGGACCAGCCGGAAGCCGATCCGGGCGGCCGGATGCTGATCGAGGAACTGGCGCCGGGCATGCACCGCGTCACGCTGCGCTATGGCTTCATGGAAAGCCCGAACCTGCCGCGTGCCCTGGAGGGCCTGCGGGCGCAGGGCGTCGACTTCGACCCGATGCAGGCGTCCTACTTCGTCAACCGAGAGGTGCTGGTGCGCGGCACCATCCCGAAGATGCGGCTGTGGCGCATCTCCTTGTTCCTGCTGATGGCGCGCAACTCGGTGCCAGCGATCGAGTTCTTCCGCATCCCGTCCGACCGCGTGGTCGAACTCGGCGTCCGCGTCGCCATCTAGCTCGCATGCTCAACGATCGGGTTCCAGGGGCCGCGCTCTTGGCGGATCGGGCCGCGAAGCGAACCGACTGGCAGCGCCCCGGCTTTGCCTTGTACATCCACTGGCCGTTCTGCCTGGCCAAATGCCCGTACTGCGACTTCAACAGCCACGTCCGCGAGGTGGTCCCGCAGGCCCGCTTCGCCCGTGCCCTGCGCACCGAGCTTGCGACGGAAGCAGCGCGGCTCGGCCCGAGACCGCTGGCGTCCATCTTCTTCGGCGGCGGCACGCCCAGCCTGATGGCGCCGGACACGGTGGCCGAGCTGATCGACGACGCCTGCCGCCTGTTCCGGCCCCTGCCCGACCTCGAGATCACGTTGGAGGCCAACCCGACCAGCGTGGAGGTCGGCCGGCTGCGCTCGTTCCGTGCCGCCGGGGTGGACCGGGTGTCGCTCGGCGTGCAGAGCCTGGAGGACGAGGCGCTTCGCCTGCTCGGCCGGGCGCACTCCGCCAAGGAGGCAGTCGCGGCGCTGGAGCTGGCGCGGGGGATCTTCCCGCGGATCTCGTTCGACCTGATCTATGCACGTCCGGGGCAGGACCTGCCGGCCTGGCGCTCGGAACTCGATCGGGCGCTGGCGCTGGCGGCGGACCACCTGTCGCTGTACCAGCTGACGATCGAGCCCGGCACCCGCTTCGAGGGGCTGCACCGGCAGGGCCTGCTCGCGATGCCGGACCAGGATCTGGGTGCCGCGCTCTACGAGGAAACCGCCCTGGTCGCGGCGGAACACGGGCTGCTGGCCTACGAGGTGTCCAACTACGCGGT
Source organism: uncultured Acetobacteraceae bacterium (assembly GCA_964245345.1). Classification (GTDB taxonomy): domain Bacteria; phylum Pseudomonadota; class Alphaproteobacteria; order Acetobacterales; family Acetobacteraceae; genus Lichenicola. Next base: position 5,956 of record CAXTMS010000024.1, read on the forward strand.
TCCCGGCTCGGAAAGCCGGCACAACCTCGCCTATTGGCGCTATGGCGACTACCTGGGCATCGGCCCGGGCGCGCACGGCCGGATCACGCGGCCGGGGCCGGACGGACAGCCTGCGATCTTCGCCACGCGGCGGCACCGGGCGCCGGAGCCCTGGGCCGAGCGTGTGGAGCGGTCCGGCCACGGATTGACGGAAGAAACACGGCTGGTGGCTCCGGAGCCGGAGCGCGAGATGCTGTTGATGGGCTTGCGCCTGTCGGAAGGGATCGATGCCGAACGCTTCGCTGCCCGCACCGGCACGGCGCTGCTGAAGGCGCTGGAGCCGGCGATCCTGGAAGCGGCGATCGAGGCCGACTACCTGCGTTGGGATGGCGCCTGCCTCGCGGCAACCCCCACGGGTCGGCTGCGACTCGAGGCGCTGCTGGGTGCGCTGGTGAGGTAGGACGGGTCGACATGGATCCGGACGACGGGATCGCATCATCCGGGTCGCGTCACGATGATGCGACGGCTCGACACGAGGCGGCCCGCCGGCGTTGTTGCAGACAACGAGCAGTCGACCTCAAGGCATTGAAGGAACAGGCATGACGTCGTCCGAAGCATCCACCGTCCTGATCGTCGGCGCGTCGCGCGGACTGGGTCTGGGGCTGGTGCAGCGGCACCTCGAGCGTGGCTGGCGGGTGATCGCCACCGTGCGCGGCCGGTCGGAGGCGCTTGAGGCGCTGGCGGCCAAAGCCGACGGGCGGCTTGCGATCGAGACGCTGGACGTGACGGATCCGGAGCAGATCACGGCGCTGGCCGAGCGGCTGTCCGGCACCCGGATCGACCTGCTGTTCGTCAACGCGGGGGTCACGCACAACCCGGCGCAGCCGATCGGCGAGATGGGAGACGGCGAGTTCATGCACGTGCTGCGTTCCAACGCCTACGGGCCGATCCGGGTGGTGGAACGCCTTGGCGAGTTGGTGCCGGCGGGGGGAACGGTGGCGGTGATGACGTCGGGGCTCGGCAGCGTGGCGAACAACGAGAGCGGCGGGCTGGAGGCATACCGGGCCAGCAAGGCGGCGCTGAACACCATGCTGCGCTCCCTGGCAGCGAGGAAGAAGGCCACGGGGATCTGCTATCTCGCGGTGGATCCGGGCTGGGTGCTGACCGACATGGGCGGCCCGGACGCGCCGCTCGACGTGGGCACAAGCACGCGCGGCATCGTCGACATGCTGGACGACCGTCGCGGGCAGGCGGGGGTCGCGTTCGTGACGCACGAGAACAAGACGGTGCCCTGGTAGGCGCACGGTGCCGCTGAACCTGATCAAGCTGGCGGTCGGCGTCGCCACGCCGGACGCGCTGGGGGAACGGCAGCGGGCGCGGTCGCTGGAAACCGGCGCGCATGGCGGGCGGCCGTTCTTCCGCACGCGCAGCTTTCCCAGGCGGTCGGAGGAGCTGCTGGCGGGCGGCTCGATCTACTGGGTGACGGCCGGGCTGCTGCTGTGCCGGCAGTCGATCCACGACATCGTGCTCGATTGCCGCGACGACGGCACGCCCTGCACTGGGGTGGTGCTGCACGGGCCGGTGGTGGCGGTGGTGCCGCGCGCGGTCAGGGCGTTCCAGGGCTGGCGCTACCTGTCGGAAGCGGACACGCCGGCGGACCTGGGCGGCAACCCGGCGACCGGCGACGAGCTGCCGCCGACGCTGCGACGCGAGCTGCTGGCGCTCTGCCTTTTGTGAACGTTGTTCAAGCGGCAGGCATGACCATGAACTGCTCGATCGGGCCGTTCGGGTAGCTGCGCTCGACCACGCGCAGGGTGCGACGGGCGGTGGTGACGGTCCAGATGCGCGTGCGCATGCCGCCGCGCAGCGACTCGCGGTCGAGCCGGAACAGGCGGGTCGGGCCGAGGCCGGCCAGCCCCTTCCTTGCGTCGGCCAGCACGGCCCGGGACAGGTAGGCGTTGCCGTTGGCGGTGAACAAGCGGCGGTCGACGGTGCCCTTGCGCAAGCCGGCGAACACGGCGCGGGCGCGTGCCTCGGCCGCGCCGGGCTTGAGCACAACAAAGGCGATGCGGTCCACCACGGCGGCCGGGCTGGCCCAGTCGTTGTTGGTCAGGGCCACCACCGCCACCTTGTCGTCCGGCCACACCGCGTTGGCGGCGAGAAAGCCGGAGCCGGCGCCGTCGTGGCTCCATTCGCGCCGGCCCGGCTCGGACAGTTCGAGGCCGAGGCCGTAATGGGTGTTCACGCCGTTGCGGAGGATCGCGGGCCTGGTCATCTCGTCGTAGGAGGCGGGCTGCAGCAGGGAGCGGTCCATCAGGCTGACGTCCCACAGCGCCAGGGTGGACGGGTCCATCGCCAGCTCGCTGGCGCCGAACAGCCAGCCGGCGGCTTCCTTGGTGGCCGGACGCAGGGGGCCGAGGGCGTAGCGGGTGATCGCCTCGGCATCCGGGGCGGACAGCGGCGCGGTGTCGTCCTGCGTGACCCGGCGCATGTGCAGCGGGGCGAAGATGCGGTCCTGCAGGACGCGGAGCAGCGGCTGCCCGAACAGCTTCTGCACGATGGCCCCGGCGATGGCATAGCCGGTGTTGGAGTACTGCCAATCGGTGCCGGGGGCGAAGTCGAGCGGCTTGCCGCCCCATTCCGCCAGCAGCGCGTCGAGGGTGGTCGGCCGGGTCATCTCGATCGGCACGTAGTCCTGCGGCCAATAGTCGCGGTAGCCGGCGGTGTGATCGAGCAGCTGGCGGATGGTGACGCGGTCGGCGCCGGACAGCTGGGGGAAGTACCTGGCTACCGGGTCGTCCAGCCGCAGCCTGTTGTCCTGCTGAAGCAGAAGCACGGCGGCGGCGGTGAACGCCTTGGACACGCTGTCGACGGCATAGCGGGTGCGCGTGGTGGCAGCCTGCGACGGGTGGAGGCGGGCACGGCCGTAGGCGCGGGCATAGGCGAGCCGGCCGTCCTGCACCACCGCTATGGACACGGACGGCGCGCCGGTGCGGGCCAGCCAGTCGCGTATGCCGTCGTCGATCGCCCGTGTCTGCTGCGCCGTCAGGCGAACCGCGGCTGCCGGTGCGAGCGGAAGGGCCAGAACTGAGACCAGAACCAGCGTCGCGGCCAGCAGCGCTTTGCTCGACACCTGGATCTCCCGTTGCCGAAGGGAGGCTATCGACCGCTTCGGTACTGGTCCAGACGCGGCCGGCCTGTGGCATATCGGCACGGCGAGGGAGGATTCGGCGTGCGGCCACACGCTCAGGTTGATCGGGAAGGCAGCCCTGGTCACCATGCCCGGCGTCATGCCGTTGCCGCACGCCATCGCCGTCCCGCCGCGCCTGCTCTGGCTGCTGCCGCTGTTGTGCCTGCTCGCGGCGTGCGGCGGCGGCGGGGGCCGCTATGCCGCACGGACCGGCTACGGCACCGGCAGCATGAGCTATCCCGAGCCGGGACCGCCGGAAGATCCGTGGCGGCCATACATCCAGCAGGCGTCGGACCGGTTCAGCGTGCCGCAGGCCTGGATCCGGGCGGTGATGCACCAGGAGTCGGGCGGGCACGAATATCGCAACGGCGAGCCGATCACCTCCGGGGCCGGGGCGATGGGGCTGATGCAGCTGATGCCGGCGACCTATGCCGACCTGCAGGGGCAGTACGACCTCGGCAGCGACCCGTTCGAGCCGCACGACAACATCATGGCCGGCACCGCCTATATCAGCCAGATGTACCGGAAGTACGGCGCGCCCGCCTTTCTGGCCGCCTACAACGCCGGGCCGCAGCGGCTGGACGACTACCTGTCGCAGGGCCGGCCGCTGCCGAACGAGACGGTGGACTACGTCGCGGCGATCGCGCCCCACCTCGGCACGGAGATCGCGATGTCCGGGCCGCTGGCAGCGTATGCCTCCGGCGGCGGCAGCGCCTATGCGCAGGATGGCGACGGCGCGGCGGCGGTGCAGCTCGCGTCCTACCGGGTTCCGGCGCGTCGCGGCCGCTTCCGGAGCCGACGGGCGGCGTCCTGCTGGCACGATCCGGACGCGGCATACGATCCCGACGCGCCGTGCCAGGCCGCGCCGGTGGTGGTGGCGCAGGCGGCGGCGGTGCAGTCTGCGGTCGCCTTTGCGCCGGCGGCGCCGGTCGCCGCGGCCGGCTGCGTGCGCGATCCCGACGCGGCGTTCGATTCGCCCTGCGGCGCGCCCCGTCCGGTGCCGGTCGGCTCGGCGCTCGCCTTTGCGCGTCCAGCGGCAGGATCCGGTTGCGTGTCCGATCCCGACGCGGCGTTCGACACGCCGTGCCGATCGGTCGGGGCGCCGGCGTATGCGCAGCGGGCGTCTGCGCAACCGGTTCTCGTTCAGCCGGCCTATGCGTCCCGGTCGGTGGCGACGCGGCCGGCCGTGATGCTGGCGAGCGCCGCGCTGCCGTCGCGGGCGACCGGGGCCTGGGCGATCCAGGTCGGGGCGTTCGTGTCGGTGGACCAGGCGCGGTTTGCCACCACCATGGCGCGGCAGGCCGACTTCCCGCTGCTCGCCGGCAGCCAGAGCGTGGTGCAGCAGACCAGCCCGTTCGGGCACGGCGTGCTCTACCGCGCCCGGCTGGCGGGTTTGGCGCGAAACGACGCGGGCAGTGCCTGCGCCGTGCTCCGGGACCGGAACATCCCCTGCATGGTGGTCACGCCGGGCGGCTGAACCGCCGCAGCCGGCCGTCGTTTCTCCGCCGAAGGAGACACTCCATGACCGAGATCACCCACCTCGACCCGCACGACCCGCTGCCGGACGGGCCGGCCATCATTCTCATGCGCCGCTTCGAGGAGGACGACCCCAAGCACGACATGATGGAGCTGATCGTGATCGACTCCGACCAGACCGAGCGCACCAGCCGCCTGCTGACCTCGGACGGGCTGCCGATGCCGTGGGAGGAAGCGGAGCAGCGGGTGATCGGCGATGCGGAAGAGGCCGGGATCGAGCGGCTTTACCGCATCGACCGCACCGCCGGGCCGCGCGAGCACGAGGTCGAGCTGCATGGCGGCGACCGCACCGTGGGCATGGACGGGCTGGACGATTTCGACCTGGAGGAGGGCGAGCGCGGCAGCGACATGCGCGACATGCCGCTCAACGAGGCGCCGCGGAAGTTCTGATCCGCGGCCTGGTGCCGGGTGCCCGGGAGCAGGAGGCCCCCGGAGCTTCGGGCATCAGGATGCGAGGCGGACCTGGCCGGACATGCCGGGCCAGTCGGTGTAGCCGGTGGAGTCTCCGCCATACCAGTACTGCTTCGGCGCGTCGGCCAGGGGGGCGCCGGTGCGCAGGCGGTCCACCAGGTCCGGGTTGGCGATAAAGGAACGGCCGAAGCTGAACAGATCGGCCCGGTCCTCGGCGATCGCCTTTTCCGCCAGCTCAACCGTGTAGTTGTTGTTGGCGACATAGGCGCCGGTGACGTGGGACCGCAGAACGGCGAAGTCGACGTCGGCGGGATGGTCCCGGGTCTGCTGGGTGATGCCCTCGATCACGTGCACGTAGGCCAGGCCGAGCGGGGCGAGCCGGTCCAGCAGCGTGCCATAGGTGGTCATCACGTTGCCGTCGAGCGGGGTCTCGCCCGGCATGGTGGTGGTGGGCGACAGGCGGATGCCGACGCGGCCTCCCCCGCCCCAGACTTGCGTGACCACCTGCGCCACGGCGAGCGGCAGGCGCAGCCGGTTCTCCAGCGAGCCGCCATACTGGTCGGTGCGCTGGTTGGTGCTGTCGCGGATGAACTGTTCCAGCAGGTAGTTGTTGGCGGCGTGGATCTCGACCCCGTCGAAGCCGGCGTCGCGGGCGCATCGCGCGGCGTTGCGGTAGTCGTCGACGATGGCCTCGATCTCGTCGGCGGCGAGCGCACGCGGGGTGACGTGCTCCTGCATGCCGGTGTTGGTGAAGGCCTGGCCGGTCGGCCGGATCGCCGACGGCGCCACCGGCAGCGCGCCGTCCGGCTGCAGGCTCGGGTGCGAGATGCGGCCGGTGTGCCAAAGCTGCGACACGATCAGGCCGCCATTGGCGTGCACGGCGTCGGTGACGCGGCGCCAGGCCGCGACCTGCTCGTCGTTCCAGATGCCAGGGGTCAGGGCATAGCCGCGCGCCTGCGGGGAAATGTTGGTGGCTTCGGACACGATCAGCCCGGCGCCGGCGCGCTGGGCGTAGTAGGTGGGGGCGTAGTCCGGGACGATGCCGTCGTCGCTGGAGCGGCTGCGCGTCAGGGGCGCCATCACGATCCGGTTGGACAGGTCGAGAACACCGGCACGGAACGGCTTGAACAGCGGGCTGTCTTGAAAGGCGGCCATCGAACAACTCCAGGAGGCGGGATCGCGGGCAGGACGACGATTCGGGCCGGACGGATCCGGCCGCGTGCGGGTCGGGCAGGCGGGGAACGCGGCAGGATGGCCCGGGCTCCGAGCCACCGGCGCGATCGGCAGCTCCCGGACGGCGAAAACAGGTCCGCCGGGATGCACAGGGCGAGGCGGACGCGGCAAGCCCGGGGATCCGGGGGATGGGCACGGATCGGACGGGTCGGCCACGGTGCTGCCATGTTGTGGGTGAAGCTGGGCTGGTGTGGTGCCGTCGGCCCAGGGCCCGGCTCGGGTCCGGTCCGATGGACGGCGTCCGGTGTCGTCGCCGGTAGCGGGATCGCCGGGAAGAAGGTATCGGGTGTTGTCCCTGGAATGGAGCCCGCCGGACGGAACAAGGCGGGCCCGGGCGGGAGCAGCGATCCTGCCCCAGCCCGATCAAATCGAGGAGACCGGACCGGTTGTGCAACGATGACGCGGCCAACGAAACGTGGCATGATGATTCCGTGACGCGTGATCGCGGGGTGGTCGCTTGGAAACGCTGAGGCCTGGCCTGCCGAGGCCGGACGCCGTGCTGCTTCGGCTGCGCCTGATCGGCCGCATGCAGGCGCTGACGCTCGCCAACGAGAGCGTGCTGCCGCTCGGCCGAAAGACTCGCGGGCTGCTGGCGATCCTGGCGCTGTCGGGACGGCGGCCGGTGCTTCGGCTCCGGCTGGCCGAGCTGTTGTGGAGCAGGCGCTCGGAGGAGCAGGCGCGCGCCTCGCTTCGCCAGGAGATCCACCGCCTGCTGGAAGCGCTGTCGCCGCTTGGCGTGGACGTGATCACGGTGGAGCGGCACACGCTGGCGCTGAAGCCCGCCCTCACCTCCGTGGACGCGGAGCGGATCCTGAACGCCAGCGCCAACCAGGCCGAAACCCTGCCGCCGATCGACGGGGTGCTGCTGGAGGAGCTGAACGGCACCGATCCGGCGCTCGACAGCTGGCTGCAGAACGAGCGCGACCGGCTGCGCGAGCACGCGATCGGGCTGTTCGAGCAGATGCTGCTGCGACAGCGCGAGCCGGCGGGTACGCTGGCGGCGGCCCGGCAGCTGCTTCTGCTGGACACGCTGCACGAGCGTGCCTGGCGCGCAACCATACGGGCGCAGCTGGAGCAGGGCGACACCGGGCTGGCGCTGCAGACCGGGGAACGCTGCAGCGCCGCCTTCGCCGCCAGGCATGGTGCGGAGCCGGGCCCCGAAACCCGACGCCTGCTGTCCGAGCTCGGCCATTCCCAGTCCGGCGCGCCGGCCGGGGACATCCTGAAAAACGTCGCCAGCGCCTTTTCGGACGACCCGGCACCGGTGGAGGACGGATCCGGTTCCGCGTCGGAGCAGCGGACCGAGCCTGCAGCCGCGGCGCAGGCGGTTGGCGCAAGCCGGCTGCCGGACCCGTCCGAAACGCGCAGGCGCGATCCCCATGACAGCCATCCGCTGCTGGCGGTGTTGCCGCTGCTCGATGTCGACGGCGGCGGGGCCGGCCTGACCACCGGGGTGGTGGATGCGATCACCGCCGGGCTGGTGCGCCAGGGCCAGCTGAAGCTGCTGAGCGGCAGCGAGCTGCAGAGCAGCCTGTCGCAGGGACGCGAGGACGCGGTGCTGCGCCGCTCGTTCGGGCTCGACTACGTGCTCGACGGCACCGTGCAGCGCGCCGCGGGCCGCCTGCGCGTGATCGTCCGGCTGACCGACATCCGGCAGCACGGCCAGATCGTCTGGGCGCAGCGGTTCGATGCCGCCGAGGCGGAGTCGCTCCTGCTGCAGGACCAGATCGCCACGGTGGTGTCGGCGCGGCTGCCGACCGAGATCATGCTGGTGGAAGGACGCCGGATGCGCCGCCGGCCGCTGTCCGAGCTGGACCCGCACGGGCTGGTGGTGCGGGCCTTCTCCTGCATCCTGAGCGGCGACGCGTCGCAGAACGAGCAGGCGCTGTCGCTGCTGGACCAGAGCATCAGCCGCGACGGGGAGGATCCGCTGGCGCATGTCGCCGCCGGCCTCGCCCACCTGCTCCGCGCCCTGCAGCGCCGGACCGACCGGGACCGGGAAGCCGGGCTGGCCGATGCCAGCACCCGCACCGCGGTGGAGTGCGCGCCGCTGCTGCCGGTGGCGATGGCGCTGCGCTGCATCGTGCGCAGCGAGCTCGGCGACATGCCCGAGGCGGCGCTGGCGCTGGCGGAGCGGGCCAGGACGCTGCAGCCGGAATCGCCCACCAGCTGGGCCGCGTCGGCGTTCCCGCTGGTGCGGCTGGGCCGGCTGGAGGAGGCCGCGACCTGCTTCGGCCGCTACAAGGCGCTGTTCCCGACCCACCCGATGGAGATGCTGCTGGACCTGCCGGCGATCATGATCCCGCTGCTGGGGGAACAGGACGAGGAGGCGGCGCGGATCGGGCTCACCTTGTCCGAGCTTCGTCCCGGCTTCGGGCCGCCGCTCGGGCCCTACCTGTCGGCGCTCGGCCACCTCCGGCGCGCCGGCGAGGCGGCGCGCGTGCGCGGCCAGCTGGAGGCGATCTGGCCGGGCTGCGGCGTGGCGCAGCTGGTGCAGGCGGCGGGGCTGCGCCGCGCAGCCGATCAGGAGCGATACGCGGCGGGATTGCGCCTAAGCGGGCTGGCGGAAACCGGGACCGCCGAGGCTGCGGACGCGAAGGCCGGGATGGAGGCGTCGCCGGCGATCGGCACAGCCGCGCCGCTTGGCGACGCCCGGCGGGCAGGATAGACAGGCGGCTCAACAGGCGGGCTGTTCCGGCAGGCCGTTTCCCAAGGGCTTCCCCGCTTGCCAACACCGTTTGCACGCATCGGGGGTTGGCCGATCCCAGGTCGCTCAGAGGCACCATGACGCTCCGCCCGCATGACCCCGTGACTGTTCAGGCGACGCGCCGCCGGTGGCGCTCGATCGCCGCCGGCCTTGTGCTGGGGCTGGCCGGCTGCGGGCACGGCTCGGGCGATCGCAGCCAGCCCCTGGCCGGCGACAGCACGCCGTTGTCGACGCCGAGCCAGCAGAACCACCTGCTCGGCGAGGACAAGAGCGCCGGCGCCGGCGACCAGGGTGCTGTGGGCGTGAACGCCTACCTGTGGCGCGGCGCGATCGACACCCTGTCCTTCATGCCGTTCGCGTCCGCCGAGCCGGAAGGCGGCATCATCATCACCGACTGGTACACCCCGCCCACCGTCACCGGCGAGCGGTTCAAGGCCAACGCCTATATCCTGGGCAAGCAGCTCCGTTCGGACGCGATCCGGGTGTCGGTGTTCCGACAGGTGCTGCAGGACGGGCAATGGGTGGACCAGCCGGTGGCGCCGAACACCGCGGCCGACATCACCAACAAGATCCTGGCCCGCGCCAGGCAGCTGCGCGCCGATGCCGGCGGCGCCGGCTGACCTCGGCGGCACCCCGCCGATGAGCGGCGCCGACATCGCAGGCGTCGAGGCGGCGCGCCTCGACGGGGCGGTCCGCTACGAGTTCAGAACGGCGGAAGCGCGCTGGCAGGCGGAATGGATCACGCGCGGCTGCTTCGACGTGCCCGACGTGCCGCCGGCGGACCGGCCGAAATACTACGTGCTGGAGATGTTCCCGTATCCCAGCGGGCAGCTGCACATGGGGCACGTGCGCAACTACACGCTGGGCGACGTGGTGGCGCGCTACAAGCGGGCGCGCGGCCACGCGGTGCTGCATCCGATGGGCTGGGACGCGTTCGGGCTGCCGGCGGAAAACGCGGCGCGCGAGCGCGGCGTGGACCCGGCGGCGTGGACGCTGGCCAACATCGAGACCATGCGCGGCACGTTCAAGCGGCTCGGGCTGTCGCTGAACTGGGACCGGGAGTTCGCCACCTGCCTGCCGGAGTACTACGGACAGCAACAGAAGCTGTTCCTGGACTTCCTGGCCGCCGGCCTGGTGGAGCGGCGCGACGCGCTGGTGAACTGGGACCCGGTGGACCAGACCGTGCTGGCCAACGAGCAGGTGGTGGACGGGCGCGGCTGGCGCTCCGGGGCGGTGGTGGAGACCAAGCGGCTGAGCCAATGGTTCCTGCGCATCACCGCGTTCGCGCCGGAACTGCTGCAGGCGCTGGACGGGCTGGACGCCTGGCCGGAGCGGGTGCGGGTGATGCAGGCGCACTGGATCGGCCGCAGCGAAGGGGCGCGGGTGCGCTTCCCGTTGACCGACGCGCAGGCGGCGGAGGCGGTCGGGCCGGAGGTGGAGGTGTACACCACGCGGCCGGACACGCTGTTCGGGATGTCGTTCCTGGCGGTGGCGGCGGAGCACCCGCTGGCGGCGCACGTCGCGGCGCGCGACGGGGCGGCGGCAGCGTTCGTGGCCGAGTGCCGCAGCCTCGGCACCAGCGAGGCGGCGGTCGAGAGCGCGGAGAAGCGGGGCTACGACACCGGGCTGCGCGTGGCGCACCCGTTCATGCCGGGCGAAACGTTTCCGGTGTGGATCGCCAACTTCGTGCTGATGGAATATGGCACCGGGGCAGTGTTCGGCTGCCCCTGCGGCGACCAGCGCGACCTCGACTTCGCGCGCAGGTACGGGCTTGCCGTGCCGGTCGTGGTGCTGCCGCCCGGCGAGGCGGCAGACGGGTTCTCGATCGGCGCCGTCGCCCATGACGGGCCGGCGACGCTGATCAACTCCGGGTTCCTGGATGGGCTGTCTACAGAGGACGGCAGGCGGGCGGCGATCAGGCGGCTGGACGCCGACGGAACCGGGCGCGCCGTGGTGAACTGGCGGCTGCGCGACTGGGGCATCTCCAGGCAGCGCGCCTGGGGCTGCCCGATCCCGATCATTCATTGTTCGGATTGCGGCGCGGTGCCGGTGCCGGACGACCAGCTGCCGGTGCGGCTGCCGGACGGGCTCGACTTCGCCCGCCCGGGCAACGCGCTGGACCATCATCCGGACTGGAAGCACGTGTCGTGCCCGCGTTGCGGCGGTGCCGCGACACGCGAAACCGACACCTGCGACACGTTTGTCGACAGCTCGTGGTACTTCGCGCGCTTCACCGCGCCGCGTGCCGGCACGCCGACGCTGCGGGCGGCGGCGGATGGCTGGCTGCCGGTGGACCAGTACGTCGGCGGCATCGAGCACGCGATCCTGCACCTGCTGTATGCCCGCTTCTTCACCCGGGCGATGCACCGGACCGGGCATCTCGGGCTGGACGAGCCGTTCCGGCGTTTGTTCACCCAGGGCATGGTCAACCACGAAACGTTTCGCGACGCCGACGGCGGCTGGCTGTATCCGGAGCAGGTCGAGCGCACCGGCCACGGCGCCACCCGGCGCGACACCGGGACGACGGTGCAGGTCGGCCGCGTCGAGAAGATGTCGAAGTCGAAGCGCAACACGGTGTCGCCCGAGGCGATCATCGACCGGTTCGGGGCGGACACCGCGCGCTGGTTCGTGCTGTCGGACAGCCCGCCGGAGCGGGACATGGAATGGACCGAGGCCGGGGTCGCGGGGGCCGCGCGGTTCGGGCAGCGCTTGTTCCGGCTGGCGGCGGCGGTGGCGGACACGCGGCCGGGCGGCGCGCCCGACCGCTTCGGCGAGGCGGCGGACGCTTTGCGACGCGCCACCCACCGCACGATCGCCGCGGTGAGCGAGGCGCTGGACGGGTTCGCCTTCAACGTGGCCGTGGCCCGGCTGCACGAGCTGGCGAGCGCTTTGGCGGACGCGGCCGGGCACGAGGCGGCGCCGGACCTCGACTGGGCGCGCCGCGAGGCGGCGGCGACCCTGTGCCTGCTGACGGCGCCGATGATGCCGCATCTGGCCGAGGAGCTGCTGGCGTTGCTGGAGCCGGGAAGCGCCCTGGCCGCGTCCAGGCCGTGGCCGGAGGCGGATCCGGCGCTGCTGGCGGCGCGGAGCGTCACCATCGCGGTGCAGGTGATGGGCAAGCTGCGCGGCACCATCGAGGCGCTGCCGGACCAGGCGGCGGAGGCGGTGATCGCGGCGGCGGAAGCGGAGCCGAACGTGGCCCGCCTGCTGGACGGCAGGCGCGTGGTCAAGCGCATCCACGTGCCGAACCGGATCGTCAACTTCGTGGTGGCGGGATGACGCGGTCGTGCCTCGCCGTCCGGCTGGTGCCGGGACTGCTGCTCGCCGGGCTCGGGGGCTGCGGCTTCCACCCGCTCTACGGTGCCGGCGACCAGGCGGCCATCGCCCGGCTGCCGGACATCTTCGTGCAGCCGATCGGGGACCGCAGCGGCCAGGAGCTGCGCCTGGCGCTGCAACAGCGGCTAGCCGGCACCAGCGACGCGGAACCGCAGGGATATACCCTGGCGGTGTCGTACTCGATCTCCGGCGAGGCGGTCGGCATCAACGGCGACAACAGCTCGGAGCGCACCCGGCTGGTCGGCCGGGCGCACTGGGTGCTGGCCTCGGTGTCGCCGGCGGCGGTTCCCGTGACCAGCGGCGACGCCCGCGTGGTGGATGGGTTCAACGTCATCAACGAGCAGTACTTCGCCAGCAACCTGGCCACCGAGACCACGCAGCAGCGGCTGGCGGGCAACCTCGCGGACATCATGACCACCCAGCTCGCGACCTGGTTCACCAACCACAGGCCGCCGGCCAGCGCGCCGGCGCATCCGGTGGCGGCGCCGACGCTGGCGCCGAGCAACGTTCCGGGCGACTCCGACCAGTCCCCGCTCACAGCACCCGGCGAGGACGGGCTGCCGGCCAGCGCAATCGGGCGCGGCCCGCTCAACCCGTAGCCGGCGATGAAGGTCGACGCGCGCCAGGCGGCCCGGGTGCTGGGGGCGCCCGGCCCGCTGCGGGCGATCCTGCTGCATGGCGAGGATAACGGGCTGATCCGCGAGCGGGCGTCGGAGGCGGTGCGTGCGGCGGCGGGCACGCTGGACGACCCGTTCCGCCTGGCGACCCTGGGTCGCGACGCGCATGACCGTCTGGAAGAAGAGGTGGGCGCGCTGTCGCTGACCGGCGGCCGGCGCGTGGTGTGGGTCCGGGACGCGACGGACGCGCTGGCGGGGCCGTTGAAGCGGGCGCTGGGCGGAGCGGGCGACACGCTGGTGGTGCTGGAAGGACCGGGCCTGGCGGGGCGCTCGCGGCTGCGGGCGCAGGTGGAGGCGATGCCGGACGGGGCGGCGATCGCCTGCTACCCGGAGGAAGGGCGGGCCCTGGAAGCGCAGGTCGAGCGGATGCTGACGGCGCAGGGGGTGCGGATCGACGCCGAGGCGCTGTCGTGGCTGTGCGCGCGGCTGGGTGCGGACCGCGCGGCGACGCGTGGCGAGGTGGAGAAGCTGGTGCTGTATGCGGGCGAGACGGGGCGGATCGCGCTGGACGACGCGATGGCCTGCACCGGCGACGCCGCCGGCGCCTCGCTGGACGAGGCCGCGTTCGCCGCCACCGCCGGAGACCGCGCCGGCGCCGACCTCGCCATCGAGCGCAGCCTCGGCGAGGGCACCAGCCCGGTGGCGGTGGCGCGCGCGCTGCTCGGGCACCTGCACCGCCTGCGACAGGCGAGGCTGCTGATGGAGGATGGCGGGCAGAGCGCTGCGGCGGCGATGCGGGCGCTGCGGCCGCCGGTGTTCTTCAAGCGGGCGGACGCGTTCGGGCAGGCCTTGTCGCTGTGGGACGCGGCGGCGCTGTTGCGTGCGGCGGAGCAGACGCAGGCGCTCGAGCTCGCCTGCAAGCAGAGCGGCGCGCCGGACCTGTTGCTGTGCCGGCGGCATGTGGCCGTGCTTGCCGGGCAGGCACGCGCACGCCGCTGAGGTTGCCGCGGGACCCCGAGTTGCCGTATAGGCTCGCCCTGGTTGTCCGCGTAGCTCAGCAGGATAGAGCACAGGATTCCTTGTCACCAACTGGGCGCCACGAGGGGAAACCGCGTGGTGGATCCGCTCAAAGTCGGGGAAAGCTGCGGTGCGCTCGCGCCATGCCGATCCCGAGCCAAGCCCGGACCCTGCCAAGGGCTCGGGAAGGTGTAGAGACTGGACGGGCGGCACCTAAGGGTTCCGGCCTAGGGTGAAGGGACAGTCCAGACCACGAACGCGGCCCGGTGGGCGGCGGCGGCGAAAGCCGAAGTGGGATGAATCCTGGGGCCGTGGGTTCGAATCCCGCCGCGGACACCAATTCCCGCAACGTCGTGCAAGATAGCGGGCCAGGCAGCAACTTCTGCCGAATGTCATGGTCCATCACAGCTGCCACTTCGCCCTGCCTGCCCGTGCTGCCGCCGCGTCACTGCTCGAATGCGAGGATACGTGGCGCATCCGCTTCGGAGTCCCTGAGGCTCGTTGAAACGACTCCGCCAAGGCAAGCCTGTTGCCGGCAAGAAGGAGGCTGGTCATGGTCATGGTCATGGTGCCGGGCGACGAGCCGCACAAGACAGCAAGGGGTCACTGGGAACGGCTGGGCGGCATCGGGTTCAAGAACAAGGGGCTCAACTTCGCCTGGAAGCGTGCCGATCTGGCAGGGGTTGAGTACTTCGTGAAGCCGGTGCCGAGCCTGAGGGCGAAGCCGTGAAAGCGGGCGTTCTAGGTGTCCTCGGAAGCGTCGCCGTCATGGGACGCGTTCTCGCATCAGGCACCGGACCGGCGCTCGTTGCGCTCGTTCCCACAGGCTCCTCGGTCGAAGCCGGCGGCTATCATCTCGACCTGGGGGAGCCTGACGGCTCCAGGGCATCACGCGCCTGGCAGGGCCCCATCCGGATCACCAGCGCCGGGACGGCCGCCTGCACGGTCAACGAGGACGTGGCGATCGTGGAAAGGCCGTTGAGCATGACGCGGAGCCACCTGCTCTACGTCACGACGTACTCCGGCAGCGAGGTCCGGGTCTACGTGGTGGATGCCGCCACCTGTGCCGTGAAGTGGACCAGCCCCAGCTTCGAGGGGGCCCCGACGATCGCAGCGGGAACCCTGACGCTGCCGGGACACCGCCCGTTCAAAATCGGGGCTGATGGTCTCCCGGTGGCGCGGTGACGGAAGCCCCGTGAACGTGCAACCGTGCACGGTGCCGTAGCGGCGGGATGTGCCTCTCTTCTCCCCTGAAGTAGCCTCCCGTCCCATGCGAAACCTCAGCGGCACATGGCGGGGGCTCTACAGCTATCCCGTCGCCTACGATCCGGTGCCTTTCACGGCTCGGCTTCGTCACGCTCAGGACTGGTTGACAGGGTCCACCGCCGAAGCCGCCACGGTTGAGGTGCCTAGGAGCTCCCTGATGACGGCGACGGTGACAGGCAAGGTGAACGGCCAGCACATCACGTTCCTGAAGACCTACGACCGGCAGAGCTCGAGCTACGATGCCGTTCACTATGAGGGCGAGGTGGATCCGGAAGGCGACGAGATCTGGGGCTGTTGGACGGTGCCAGGAAGCTGGTCCGGCACGTTCCTGATGATCCGCGCCTCGCAGCCGCAGGCAGCTTTGAACGAGCGCTGGGCGGAGCGGGTCTAGTTTCTTCTGGCGACGGATCGCCACTGCGCCGCAGTCTGGCCCCAGACGTCGACCCGCTGGTCCTCGTACGGAGGCGGCATACGCCCCGGCCCACGGTTCACCGATCCCAGCCTTCGGGCCAGGGCAATGGATGCAGCGTTCTCCGGGTTGATCGTGTGGATGGTTTCCGGCCAGCCCAGCTCCTCGAAGGCCCATTCCATGGCCCTGGTCGCCGCTTCGGTGGCATAGCCCTGTCCCCAGGCATCCCGCGCGAGGCCCCAGCCGACTTCCTGTCCCGGCCACGCTTCAGGCTGCCAAGGACCTACGCGACCAATCCAGCGACCGCTTGCACGCTCGACAACGGAGAACATGCCGAAGCCGCGCAGCATCCAGCTGCCCGCCATCGTCGCCATGCCGCGCCAGGCGACGGCCCGCGGCAACGGACCACCGAGGAACCGGGAGGCTTCCGGATCGGCCATGAAGTCCGCCCAACGATCCAGGTCGCTTTCCTGGGGCAGGCGCAGGATCAGGCGGGAGGTTTCAAGGGTGGGAAAGGACATGGAGAGGGCCTTGAAGATGCGTTGACGATGGTCCGAATGGACTGCCGAGAAGCGCCGGCACACGAGGCTTGGCGGCCAGGCGTCGTTTGCGACGAGCGAACTTTCTTCCATCGCGACGTTCTTCTGCGCCTGACCCGCTGCTGTCATGGTGTGTTCTAGCAACAGGACCGGTGGTTTGGCCTCCCGGCGTGGACACCAATCCCATCGTGCGAAGGATCCGGCATGTTCCCTGCCCTCACCCGCCGCGCGGTCGTGGCCGGCCTGTCCGCGGTTCTGGCGGGCGGCGCCGGGCCGGGGCGAGCGGCCGGGGCGGAGGCAATCGGCGCGATCGAGCGGACCCGGGGCGGGCGTCTCGGGGTGTTCGCGCTCGACA
The DNA here is from genome assembly GCA_964245345.1 of uncultured Acetobacteraceae bacterium. Taxonomy (GTDB): domain Bacteria; phylum Pseudomonadota; class Alphaproteobacteria; order Acetobacterales; family Acetobacteraceae; genus Lichenicola. Next base: position 22,551 of record CAXTMS010000024.1, read on the forward strand.
CCGGCAGCGGGCGGACGCTGGCACATCGCGCGGACGAGCGCTTTCCACTGCAAAGCACGTTCAAGGGTGTCCTCGCGGCCCTGGTGCTGTCGCGGGTCGATGACGGCGTGGACGGGCTGGACCGGGAGGTGCCGTATGGCGCCGGAAACCTGCTGCCGACCTCTCCGGTGACCAGCGCCCACGTGGCGGAGGGCCGGATAACGGTGGGCGCGCTGTGCCGGGCGATCCTGGAGCGCAGCGACAACGCGGCGGCGAACCTGCTGCTGGCCCGGGTCGGCGGCCCGGCGGCGCTGACTGCGTATGCGCGCCGGCTGGGAGACGGCGTGACGCGCTTCAACAGCTACGAGCTGGTCGAGAACTCCCTGACAACCGACTGCACCACGCCGCGCGCCATCGCCGGGCTGGCGCACACCGTCGTGCTCGGCCGCGCACTGCGGCCGGTGTCGCGCGCGCTGATGGTGCGCTGGATGACGGGCAACGTTGCCGGGCAGCACCGGCTGCGCGCCGCGTTTCCCTCCGGCTGGGCCGCGTGCGACCGCACCGGCACCTCCGACGGGGTGTGCAACGATTATGCGGTGGCCTGGCCGCCGGGCCGGGCACCTCTGGTGGTCGCGGCGTACTATCATGCTCCGGGCCTGGAGACGGCGCCGCAGGAAGCGGCGCTGCGCGAGGTGGGCGCGGCGGTGGCGGCCTGGGCGGCGGGCTGAGGCGAGGCCGGCGTCAGGCCATGCGGGTGCCGCCGGCGATGCGCAGCCGGCTGGCGCGGTGGTGGGCGTGGCAGATCGCCACCGCCAGGGCGTCGGCGGCGTCGGCGCGGCGGATGGTGGCGCCGGGAAGCAGGCGGCGGACCATCATCTCCACCTGGTCCTTGGTGGCAGCCCCGGTGCCGACCACGGCGCGCTTGACCTCCATGGCGCCGTACTCGGACACGGCGATGCCGGCCAGGGCCGGGGCCAGAAGCGCCACGCCGCGGGCGTAGCCGAGCTTCAGCGTGGAGGAGCCGCTGCGGTTGACATAGGTTTCCTCCACCGCCGCCTCGCGCGGCGCCCAGGCCTCGAACAGGGCGTTCAGGCCGGCATGCAGGGTCTTAAGGCGGTCAGGCACGCTGTCGGCGCCGTCGGTGGCGATCACGCCGTCGGCCAGGTGGCGGAGGCGGTTGCCGTCGACCTCGATCAGGCCCCAGCCCATGAAGCGGAGGCCGGGGTCGATGCCGAGCAGGCGGGTGGCGCTCACGCGGACAAGCGTTCGGCCACCGCGTCGGGCAGGTCGAAGTTGGCGTACACCGCCTGCACGTCGTCGTTGTCGTCCAGCGCGTCGATCAGCTTGAGCAGGACGGCGCCGCGCTCCTCGTCCAGCGTCACCACGGTGCCCGGGCGCCAGTCGATCTTGGCCAGCTCCGGAGCGCCGAAGCGTGTTTCCAGCGCGTCGCGCACCGCGAACAGGCTGTCTGCAGCGCAGGTGATCTCGTGGCCGTCGGGGCCGCTCTCGACGTTGTCGGCGCCGGCCTCGATCGCGGCTTCCAGCATGTCGTCCTCCGAGGCGGCGGAGGCGGGATAAGCGACGAGTCCCAGCCTGGTGAACATGAACGACACCGAGTTGGTCTCGCCCAGGCTTCCGCCGTGCTTGGAGAACGCGGCGCGCACGTCGGAGGCGGTGCGGTTGCGGTTGTCCGTGAGCGCTTCCACGATCACCGCCACGCCGGCCGGGCCGTAGCCCTCGTAGCGCACCTCGACGTAGTCCTCGCCGCCGCCTGCGCCGGTCGCCTTCTTGATCGCCCGCTCCACCGTGTCCTTGGGCATGTTGACCTTCTGCGCCGCGGACAGCGCGGCGCGCAGGCGGGGGTTGGAAGCCGGGTCGGGCAGTCCGGAGCGCGCCGCCACCGTGATCTCGCGGATCGCCTTGGCGAACTGCCGCGCCCGCCTGGCGTCCTGCGCGCCCTTGCGGTGCATGATGTTCTTGAACTGGGAATGGCCGGCCATGATCGCTTGGGTTCCGAACGGGCGGCGTCAGGCGACGCGGCCGTGGCAGTGCTTGTACTTGGCACCCGACCCGCAGGGGCAAAGGGCGTTGCGCGGGGTGTCGACCCAGCTGGCCGGGTCGGCGGTCACCGTCGGGTGGCGCGGCGCCAGGTGCACGGCCTCCGGCGGCGGCTCGACCGTGGCCAGCAGGCTGGCACCGGCATGGACGTCCGGACCGCCCGCCATCGCCAGCTCGCGCGCCGCGTCCTGCGGGTGCATCGGCATGGGGACGGGCTGGACCGGCGGCGGACCGGGGAACGGGTCGTCCGGCGGCGGCCCCAGCTCGACGCGGGACAGCATGGTCGTCACCCGCTCGCGCAGCTCGTCCAGCATGACGTTGAACAGGGTGAAGGCCTCGTTCTTGTACTCGTTGAGCGGGTCCTTCTGGCCGTAGGCGCGCAAGGAGATGCCCTGGCGCAGCTGGTCCAGCAGAAGCAGGTGCTCCTTCCACACCGTGTCCAGCGTGCCGAGCAACAGCTGCTTCTCGATGTAGCGCATCACCGACGGGCCGAAATTAGCGGCGCGCGCAGCGGCGGCTTCCCGGGCGGCGGCGAGCGCACGCTCCAGCACCTCGGGCTGGCCGATGCCGTCCTCGGCGGCCCAGGCCTGCACCGGAAGGTCGAGCGCCAGCAGGCGCTTGAGCTCGGAGGCGAGCTCGGCGCTCTGCCACTGCTCGGCGAAGGCCTTTTCCGGGACGTGGACGCGCACCAGCTGCTCGACCAGCTCGGCGCGCATGGTGGCGACGATGTCCGACACGTCGTCGGACGACATGAACTCACGGCGCTGGGCATACACCTCCTTGCGCTGGCTGTTGTTCACGTCGTCGTACTTGAGCAGGTTCTTGCGGGTGTCGAAGTTGCGCGCCTCGACCTTCTTCTGCGCCTTTTCCAGCGCGCGGTTGATCCAGGGATGGATGATCGCCTCGCCCGGCTTCAGCCCCATCTTC
>CAXTMS010000025.1:0-23792 GCA_964245345.1 uncultured Acetobacteraceae bacterium
GTCGGCGACCTTGCGCTCCAGACGCGTGACGTGCTGGTCGAGCTGATCGCGGTCGGTGAAACAGCCGATGATTGACAGCACGTCCTGGTTGGCGTGCGCCGGGTGGTTCTGCGCAGCGTCGGCGCGAGCCATGAGGTCGGGGTGCTGGTGGAAGAGGGCCATCGTCACGTATCCTGCTGCTGAGCGTGGGTGTTGGGGGTCAGGCGACGTAAGCCGCCTCGTCATCTAGCTTCACCGGCAGATCGAAGGCGCCCGACGGCTTGCGCGGCAGGTGATCGACCGAGAAACCGATGTCGCTCGCAGCAAGTCGGACGCGCGTGTGACGCCAGCCCTTCGTGGCGTGGAAGCTGTGCTCGACGCCGTCGCGCTCAAACTCGACCAGGATGCTGCGATTACGCTCGCCGCGCTTGCCGGCGACACGAGTGCGGATGTTCATCTCAGCAGCGGCCGAGTGGTTGGCGGCCCTCTGCTGCTTCGACAGCTTCGGCGCCTTCAAGCGGCTGGTGTTGATGGATCGGGTGCTCAGGGCCATCGGTCGTCTCCGTGCCGCGAGGGGCGGCTGATGGAGACATGTTGGCCCAACCAACATTGAGCGTCAACAAGAAAGTTGGCACAGCCAACACGGGAAAGAAATATTTGTTGTTGGCTAAGACATTTGCTCACTGAACGAGAGCAACGCGGCCTAACGTTTACGGCATCTCATTGGATGCAACCTGGGATAGAAATTTTTCGGTTGTAGCGTTAGAAAAACATGACCATTTTGAGATCAACGCCCCCTAAAGAGGACGAAAGAAGAACGAAACCCGACCGGGAGCTTGATCTTGCCTAGATCAACCAGCCTTACGACCAGCCATGCGCGCATCGAGCGTAGCGGCCATGATTGCCTTGCCCTCGTCGTTCAGGTCCCTCCAAAAGTTAAGAAGGGCCAGTTCGTCGGGATCTTCAACCGTCTCAGCGACAGCTGGGCTGCTGCTGGTTATAGCCGCAGAAGCGAAGTGCCGCGGCTTCCGGCCGGGGGCCATCTTCGGGTCGTCCGTTCGACCGAGGATGAAGTCGACTGACACCTCATAGTAGGCCGCGATCTTGACCGCATTCTCCCGACCTGGCGGATCGTGGTCTCGTTCGTAGCCAGCCAATGTCGGGCGAGCGATCCCGATCTCGTCGGCAGCCTCGACCTGTGAGACGGCCTTTGTTTTGCGAAGGGTTCGCAATCGACTTCCGATAGTGCTGTCGTCCTTCATACTGTTGGCCTAGCAGACGGCTGCTGATGATGTGTTGTAACCGCCAACTAGCCCCTTGCGTCGGATGTGTTGGGTGTGCCAACATGCGCCTATGGATCCTCGTGAACTCATCCGTCGCGCTGGCGGCCCCGTAAAGCTCGCAGAGGCGGTCGGTCGCGACCGCACGACGGTCCTGGGCTGGAAGACGATCCCGCCCCAGCACGTCGAGGCAATCGAGAAGACCTTTGGCATACCTAGGCGCGAGCTTCGACCTGATCTTGCTGGTATTTTTGGTGCGCCGACAGGGCAGGTTTCGTCCTGATGTCGATCTATCTCATCCGCGCCGGCAAGAACGGACCGGTGAAGATCGGTAAGGCAGACGATCCAAAGAAGAGGTTGTCTGAGCTTCAAATAGCTCATTGGGAAAACCTTGAGCTCACCAGACTGTGGCGCGGTGGCTTGGCAGAAGAAGCCATGTTGCACCTGCGTTTTGCTGACCTGCATCTCAGAGGAGATTGGTTTTCTTTCTCTCGCTTGATGCTTGGAGATGTAGGCTTGGAGCAAATTAAGGCCCCGGCCTTTCCTGGTTCTAGGGCCATGTTGCCGCAAGCTTCCTGGAACGCATCACTATTAGACATAGAGGACCGCGCGAGAGACCACGGCATTAGGATGGCGCGTGTTTTTATCGAGTCCGGTGTTGCCCCGAGCACTTTTACTCGGTGGAAAAACGGAACGAGCCAGCCCAACCACAAGACCCTCGCGAAGATCAGCGGATGTGTAGAGCGCCTAGTTATGGCGCAAGTGAGCGCAGCCTGATGCCGCCCCAATCCCACCGCGCCGGCCTGCGCCTCCGCCTCTACCGCATCGCCCTCGGCAAGACCCCCGAGGCCGTCGCCGCCGACCTCGGCGTGTCCCGGGCGGCGCTCTATCGGTACGAGGCCGGGCACGTCGTCAAGCTGGAGACGGTGCAGCAGATCGCCGACGTGATGGGGCTGACGTTCGAGCAGGTGATCGCTCCTCTCAGTCGGGTTGAGTTGGCTCAGGCCGACAGGCTGGCGCCGATCGCCGCGACCTGTGTGGCTACAGCATGACACCGGCGCCCGATGTCCCCTTCTTCCGTGGCCTGTGCGTCGGGCTGCTGCTGGTCATCCCGGCGTTCTGGCTGCCGGTCGGGCTCGCGGTCTGGGCGGTGGTCTCGTGAGCGCGCGCCAGAACCTGGAAGGCCGGGTGTTCGGCCGCTGGACGGTCGGCCCGCAGGCTGGCGTCGACAGCGGCGGCAATTCGAAATGGCACGTGACATGCGGGTGCGGCGCGCAGCACATCAGGGTCAGGTCCTGCTTGGTCAATGGCAGCTCCAAGCAGTGCAAGCTGTGCGGAAACCGGGCTGTAGGCCGGATGCGGGCAGAGGGCCTGTTCGCCGAAAGTCCTCCGCCGCTGGTGTCCGGACAGCAGGTCAACACGCTCCAGCTGATCGAACCGCGCAGCGACGGGCGATGGATCGTGCGGTGCTGCATCTGCCACACGGGCGGCTTGATGAACACCGAGGCGCTGCTGGCCGGAGCTGCGGTGTGCGCGACGTGCCATCAGCCGGCTACGGCACGTTCTGCCGCCCGGCCTGCTCATCCGCCCTCCGGTACATCGCCCCGATGAGCGCCGCCGCCTCCCCCTGGCTCGCCGCCGCCCTCAGCCGCGCCAGCAGCGGCTCCAGCACCACGGACAGCGGTCGCAAGCCGCTGTCGGGTGCCGAGCTGTTGGCCAAGGTGGGGCGGATGCAGGTGGCGGCGGCTTGGGCTGCGGGTGTGTGTTTCGGTGGCGCCTCCATCGGTTCCTCAGTTCTCCCTGACACGGGAACCATAGGAGCAGACGCGTGGGGAATGATCGCTACCAGGACGCCCAAGTTAGGGTCCGACAACCGCGGACGCCGGCAATGACCGCCGCTGTCCTCGACCACGACGACCGGGTGCTCGACGCCATCGGGCGCGAGTTCCGGCCGGTGCGCAGCGGCACGAAGATCCTGGCACGCCGCGGCGGGGACGTGAGCCCGAAGACCAGCCGCAACTGGCTGGCGCGGCTGTCGGCGCCATCGCTGTCGAACCTGATCGAGCTGATGGCGAGCTGCCCGGCGGTGCGCGTCGAGGTCGACCGGATCGTGGCGGAGCGCGAGGCGGCCATTAAGGCGCGGATGAATGAACACGAGCGTCGTGCCTTCGAGGCGCGGCTCGCCGTTGAACGATTTCGGAGCGGCCTATGAGAGCATCGCTCGTTGCGTACTGGCATCTGCGGTCGGCGCTGTTCGCCGCTTGGCGCGCGGATGTGTGGGCTGCGCGGATCGACCGGGCAACGGCGCGGTTCACGCGCTGGGCGGATCGAGCGCGGCGGGGGTCGCGGGGATGACGGACACTCCAGACGAGAACGTCGTCGTTTTCCAGCAAGTCGCGCGGGACATCGCACGCTTGCCTGAAGCATTGAAGCAACCGCGGAAGTTCTGTCTGCACTGTAAGGTCTTCATCCATCCGGAAGAAGCCAAGCTGGAGTGTCAGGATTGCGGCGCGTTCATGGAGCCGTACGGCTACCTCAGGACCTGGGCTCGCGAGCGCCATCGGCCTCTAGCGTCACTTGAAGCCAAGAAGGCTGACATCGAGCGTGAGATTGCAGAGCTGTCCGACACTTGCCGTAAACTCCGTGGTGAGTTCAAGAGCGAGATGGAGCATCAAGCCTTCGCTCGGCAGATCGTCGTCAAGCCGCCGCGGAAAGCCGCGTTATCGGTCGTCAAGCCATGAACTCCCCCGACCTCATCAAGCTCGCCGCCGTCCTGCGCGCGGCCGGGTGCCTATTCACCGAACCGGGTAGCACCGTCACCCGCGAGGCGACGCCGAACGATGCGCTGCGGCTGGTGGAGGCGATGGAGAAGGCGGGGCTGCAGGTGTCGCGGCCATGATGCAGCCGCGCGGCCGCCAGGAAGCCTGTATCGCCGAGATCCGCGGCGCCTTCATGGCCGCGACACGCCGAGTGTTGTTTGTCGCGGCCACCGGCTTCGGCAAGACGTTCGTCTTCGCCTACATCGCGCGCCTCGCCGCCCAGAAAGGCAGCCGGGTCGTCATCGTCGCGCACCGCGTCGAGATCGTCGAGCAGATCAGCGCGGCTCTGGATCGCATGGGCGTGCGTCACGGCTGCATCCGACCCGGCCACTCGATGACCGACGACCGGATCCAGGTTGCTATGGTGCAGACGCTGGCACGGCGGCTCGATCGCGTGCTCGAGCCCGACCTGCTGGTCATCGACGAGGCGCATCACGCGGTGGCCGGCACGTGGGCTGGTGTCGCGGCCGCCTGGACCCGAGCGCGTATTCTCGGCGTCACTGCCACGCCGCAGCGGCTAGACGGTCGCGGCCTCGGCACGGCGTTCGACCGCATGATCGTAGGGCCCCAGCCGGCCGAGCTGATCGAGGCCGGGTTCCTGGCACCGTTCGACTACTTGGCACCGCCGCAGCAGGCGGATCTGTCCAGCATCACCACTCGCGCCGGCGACTTCGCGATCGACGAGCTCGAAGACGCCATGGACAAGGCAGTGATCACCGGGGATGCGGTGTCGCACTACCAGAAGCACCTCGCCGGTCGGCCAGCGATTGTGTTCTGCGTCACCGTTGCTCATGCCGAGCATGTCGCGGCGCAGTTCGCCTCCGCCGGGATCCGCGCTGCTGCGGTCGACGGCTCGATGGACAAGGCCCTGCGACGCGACCGGATCGCCGCGATCGGCGACGGGCGGCTGCACATCCTGACGTCGTGCGACATCATCAGCGAAGGCACCGACATCCCCGTGGTGGCCGGCGCGATCTTGCTGCGGCCGACGAAGTCGCTGTCCATGTTCCTGCAGCAGGTCGGGCGGGTGCTGCGGATCAAGCCGGACGGCTCGCGCGCGGTGATCCTGGATCACGTCGGGTCGGTGCACCGGCACGGGATGCCCGACCAAGTGCGCGAGTGGTCGCTCGACACCAAGAAGCGCAAGCCGAAGGCACCGGGCATCCGGACGTGCACGACCTGCTTCCGTTCGTTCGCCGCCGAGACGGCGCGCAAGGATGCTGCCCGGTGCGAGGGCAATCCGTGCCCGATTCTGGTGGTGGCCGAGAAACCGTCGATGGAGGTCGAGGTCGTCGCCGGCGAGCTGGAAGCGATGACGGCCGAGCGGTTGGCGCACCTGAAGGCGAAGCCGCTGCGGGAGATCCTTACGGGGCGCGAGACGCGCGCTGAGCTGGAGGAGATCCGGAAGGCCAAGGGGTATGCCGCCGGCTGGGTCTGGCACGTGATGAACGAGCGCAGGCAGCGGCAGCAGCAGGTGGCGGCGTGATCACGCTCACGCCCGACCAGCAGCGCGCCCTTGTCGAGATCCAGGCCGTCACGGCCGCCGGCGAGCGTCACCTCCTGACCGGGTATGCCGGCTCGGGAAAGACGACGCTCATGCAGGCCTACGCGCGTGCGGCGCAGGACCGGCGCCAGCGGATCATTCTGACGGCGCCGACTCACAAGGCGGTTGCCGTTCTACTGCGGAAGCTGCGCGAGGCAGGCATCTCGGACGTGCCTTGTCGCACGATCCACTCGCTCCTGAGCCTATCGCCGAAGGTTCAGGGGGATCGGCAGGTCTTCAGTCGCAAGAAGAACGCCGACCCGGTGACTGAGGACATCGTGGTGATCGACGAATGCTCGATGGTGAGCGCCGACCTCATGGTGTTCATCAAGCGGCATTTGCAGCAGAGCTTCGTGCTATTCGTCGGCGATCCGGCGCAGTTGCCGCCTGTCGGCGAGGTAGCCAGCCAAACCTTCGACACGAAGAGCCGAAGCCACCTGGAGACGATCATCCGCCAAGCCGAGGGGCACCCGATCCTTGACGCGGCGCAGACGATTCGGCTGAGCCAAGGCAAAGCGATGGACTGGTCGTGGTGCAAGTCGAAGAGCACGCCACCCTACGGCATCTTCAGGCCCAGCGATGCCGAAATGTGGATGCGCAAGGCTTTCACGTCGGACGAGTTCGCTGCCGATCCGGATAGCCATCGCTACCTGTGCTGGACCAACAAGAAGGTCGCCGACGTGAATCGGAAGGTCCGCCAGTGGCGCTATGGCGACAACATTCCGACTCCGTTCGTTGCCGGCGAGAGGGCGCTGTTTCGTGGTCCGGTGGTGATTGACAACAGCATCCTGGTCAACACGAACGAGGAGGCGGACGTCCTTAGCATCGATCGCGATGTGTTCCAAATGCACTTCTCGACGCGAGATTGCGTCGATGGCTGGACGGCAGAACTGCCGGCGTGGCGGGTTGAGGTTCGCAAGACCGATGGGACCAAGCTTTCGGTCCACATGGCCGCCGACGACGGTGCGTTGAACAAGGCACTCGATCGCCTGACCGACGAGGCTGGCGACTGCAAGACTCGATGGGGCGACCGTCACGCGTTGCAGAACGCCCTTGCCAAGCTGCAGTCCATCTATGCCCTAACGGTCCACACCTCTCAGGGCAGCACGTTCAAGAACGCATTCATCGACGTGCCGGACATCCGGCGTCGGGTCGAAAGCAACACGCTGGAGGCGCAACAGCTGTTCTACGTGGCAGCGACCCGGCCGACGCACGCCCTGATGCTCATCGGTGCGCCATGACCGAAACCTGGGTCGACGAAGCCACCATCATGCGTGACATCCTCGTCGCCGTGTCCGCGGTGCCGGGCGTGCTGGCCTGGAGGTCCAACTCGGGTGTTGGCCGCACCGCGTCCGGCAACCTCATGCGCTCCAACGTTCCCGGTTGCTGCGACTTGACCGCCTGCGTTCGCGGCCGCTTCGTGGGCATCGAGGTCAAGACCCCCATCGGCCGGCAATCGGCTCAGCAGCGCCGCTTTCAGGCAGCTGTCGAGCTCGCTGGGGGCATCTACGTCCTGGCGCGCTCGGTCGACGACGCCCTGGCCGCCGTCCGAGCGATCGCAGCATGAACGCCGTCACCCGGTCCTCGCAGCAGCGCCTGGCCCGTCCCGTCGCTGTGCAGGATCCGCCGCACCTCCACCTCGCGGCTGCGGCCATGGCCTATACGGTCCGGTCCGGCGCGCTGTCTTATACGGAAGCCGCCTCATCGTTGGCGCTTGCCGCGATCGATGAAGGCGCGCTCGATCGGCTCGACGATGCAGCGTTCCAGGCGCTGTGCGGCCGGCTTGAACACACCATGATCCAGGCGACGATCCGGATCGATCACCGCGCGGCCGATGCCATCCGGCGGTCGATCGCTCGCGCGATCGCGGACCGTCGGCCGCGCCAAGTCATCCTCGCGGTGGCCCGGCTGGAGAACCTGCTCGGGCCGCGCGGGCTGGCGACGCCTGGGCACCGAGGGCTGCCGACGTTGGACGATCGGGTCGTCTATGAGATCTGCAGGCAGGAAGTCAGCAAGGCGGTCGCTGCCAGCCGCTCCCGCATCGGGAGCGTCCGATGATGCCGGATCACGCGACCGAGCCGGCCTGGGATGAGTGGGATGCTCAGACGGGGACGCCGATCACCGAGCCGCCCCCCTACGAGCCGCCGGTGGCGCACGCGTTTGCCGAACCGGACGACAACGCGACCGAGGGCGTGGTGCCGCTGGGCTATGATCGCGGTGTGTTCTTCTATCTGAGCAGGGCGGCGCGGCAGGTGTTCGCCCTCACGGCGTCGCAGCACACGCAGAACAACCTGACTGCCATGGCGTCAGTGCCGCACTATTGGGAGCGTACTCGGTTCAAGCGCGAGAAGGCTGGGGTGAAGTGGGACGAGGCCACCGACTGGCTGATGCAGGAATGCCGTTCGGCCGGCGTCTATGATCCAGGCATCGTGCGCGGCCGCGGCGCCTGGCTCGACCAGGGCCGGCCGGTGCTGCACATGGGCGACCACCTCATCGTCGGCGACCAGCGCAGCGAGCTGCGTCTTGCCGGCAGTCGCCACGTCTATGAGGCGGCGCAGCGCTTCTCGGAAGTGACTGACGCCGTGCCTCTGTCCACCCGGCAGGCGCATCAGCTGGTGACGATCTGCAAGGCGCTGCGTTGGGAGCGCGGCATCAGCGGCACCCTGCTGGCCGGGTTCATCGCGATCGCGCCCGTCTGCGGCGGCCTCGCGTGGCGCCCGTCGATCTGGGTCACTGGCAGCAAGGGCTCGGGCAAATCCTGGGCCGAAGAGAACGTGCTGGCGCCGGCAATTGGCCGGATCGCGCTTCGGGTGCTGTCGGTGACGACCGAGCCCGGCATCCGACGCGCGCTTGCGTCCGATGCGCGGCCGGTTCTGTTCGACGAGGCCGAGCAGGAAGACGCGGCATCGGTCACGCGTTTCCAAGCCGTGCTGGGGCTTGTTCGGCAGTCGTCCAGCGAAGGTGGCGGCGAGATCCTGAAGGCGGCTCAAGGAGACGGCGTGGCACGCTACCGGGTCCGGTCGTGCTTCGCCTTCTCCAGCATCAACGTCGGCATCATGCACGGCGCCGATGAGAGCCGCATCACGGTGCTGGCGTTCCGGCCGCCCGAACAGATGACCCAGGATGACCGGATCGCTTCCGACGCCGCGTTCGCGGTGCTGCAGCGGACCGTGGCCGAGACGATTACGCCGCAGTTCTCCGCGGCCCTCCTGGCCCGTTCGGTTCGGCTGCTGCCCGTCATCCGGCAGAACGCGGAGACCTTCGCACGCGCGGTGAGCATCCACCTCGGCACCCGGCGCCTCGGAGATCAACTCGGCACGCTGCTGGCCGGCGCGTTCTCGCTGCATACGGACCGGCTGGTCACCATGGAGGAGGCGGAAGACTTCATCCGGCGCCAGCAATGGGATGCCGAGGTCGAGCAGGGCGAGGAGCGCGACGAATTCAAGCTTCTAACGCACCTGACCCAGGCGCGGATCGGGATCTCGCCGGCGAATGGTGGCCGGCTTGAGGTGACGATCGGACGGCTGATCTCGTCGCTTGCCGGGTTGGACAAGTCGATCGCACGCGACACGGCAGATCGTGAGCTCAAGCAGATCGGAATCAAGTATCGCCGCGGCAACGGACCGGACGAGCCCGAGGGCGTGTTCGTCTCAACCAATCACCCAGCGCTGGCACGCGCGCTCGCGAACACGGCTTGGTCATCAGGATGGCACCGCTCCCTGGCCAGACTTCCCGGCGCTGTCCGGCACAAGACGGCGGTCCGGTTTGCCTTCGGGCACCAAGCCAAGGCGGTGTTCATCCCGTCGGACACCATAGAACCCGCTGAAATCAGTCCCAAAGCAGGGGTCAAGGCAGCGTGAGTCCCAGCAAAATCCCACCTAGGCCATTGGAACCATTCGCTTGGGACCGTGGGACCGTGGGACCACAGAAAAGCACGCACATACGAGTAGAGGCATACATGGGGATATCTATGTCTATACGTCGTCCCACGGTCCCACACCCCTCTATCTATCTATCTAACTTATTGAAAAGAAATATAAATAAGGGCGCTAAGAGGTGGGACCGGAAGTGGGACCGAGTGGGACCGCCAGTCCCAGCCCTGTCCCAGTGGTCCGCGGCGCTGATCGACCAAGCGGTGAGGGCGGCGGCATGACCGACCGCCAGCGCAAGTCCGACTGGACCGGCATGGTCGTTGATTCACCGCGGCATCAGGAGGCGGCCAAGTCATGGTTCGCCGGCCTGATCCGAAGTGAGGACGTCATTCTGTCGGCGAGGGTGCTGACCCGGATTAGTGATGACACTCCGGTCAAGCTCCAGGCCGTCGTCGCGGTCGCTGGATCCGGCACGCGTAGGTTCACCCGGACGTTCGGGCGAAACTTCTCCGTTTCGGCGGATCCGGTCGAGCGGGTCCCGGCATGACACCGCCCATCCGCAGCCCCCTCCGCCGCCTCCAAGCTTTCCTGCGCCGCTGGACCACCCGCCAGCGTCCGCACCCGGCTGCAGCGGCCACTGTGGGCATTTCCGGGCCGCTCGACGCCATGGTGGCGGAGAAACAGGCAATGGGGCTTTACGACGAGGGAGCGAGGGGATGACCGACGCCGAGGAACTCCGCTCCGACGCCCTGGCTCACGCCATCGCGCTCTACGGCTCGATGAGCCCCGGCGACGATGTGAAGAACAGCGGCAATCAGGTCATCACGCTGGCGTCCGTATTCGCGCTGTTCATCTCTGAAGGGCCGGCGCACGCGCGCCGTGTGCTGGAGAACGGGCTCGATACTGCGGAGGTGATCCGGCTGGTGGTGCCGAACTCCACCGAGGAAGGCGGCACGACCGCTCAGGATGCCGACCGTCTGACGCTCATCACCGGAACGCTGGACACGCACGCGGAGGATCATCTGTATGACATCGGGTAGCGGGACGACGGACCTAGCCACTTGGCTTCTGAAATTCGGCTCATCATGGGCGATCTGCTCAATACCATGGATAGGGTATCTGCTTGTGGTTCAGGCGAAGTTGAACCGGCACATCGCCGCCCTCGAACGCCGCCTCGCCGCGGTCGAGGAACGGCAGGGGGCGGGGGCGACGGGATGACCTGGCTCGACCGGCTGCTCGGGCGTGCCCGGCCTTATGCGCCGTTGCCGGTCCCATTGGCGGGTACTGCGGCAGTTCCGGTGACGACTGGCACAACGCCCACTTCTCCGGGCATCGTCGTGGACGGCAACACCATCCAGATCAGCGGCACTGTCGATGCAGACGATGTGATCAGGAGGATCAGGGCAATCAAGCGCGATTTCGCGCGGCAGCGCTTCAAGGAGGCTGGCTTGGTGCAGCGACAGCGGGCACGGGCTGGCTTGGTGCAGCGGGATGCGGGTGGGCGGTTCGTGAAAGCCGCGCGCCCATGAACACCGCCCGCCTCGGCTCCGTCACCGTCGACATCGGCCCCGACTGGACCGTGACCCGCATCGGCGCCCTGTCCGTCGCCGCAGCGCCCGAGGACAGCCCCGCCTACGCGCTGCTCGCCCGCCAACTCGGCTACGGCAGCGACACGGCCCGGCTGTGCGTCGACCACGAGCTGATGCACTCGGCGCCGTCGCATTGGCTGGGCTTGGAGGCGAGCCCGACGCTGGCGCGGGTAGCCGTGTGTCCCGACGCGCCGGCGACCGACGTGACGCGGCTGGAGGAGTGCGCGGTGCTGGCCGTGCAGGCGTTCGCGCGGGCCGTGGGGGTGGATCTGGTGGGGTTGTTGTGTGGAACGTCGGGGGATGGACTATGATGGCTGACAGCAGCGCGACTGAGCGGGACATCAGAACCCGCCTCGCAACTGAGAGGCAGTTGCGATACCGGCGTGATCGCGACCGTAACCGCAGCCTTTGCGAAAGCGACCGGCAGGCGGAAACGGCTCGCAAATTCCTTGGAACACTCAACGCACCTGAGGACTTTGGCGCACCCGGCCCAGCCTCCATAGCACGTGGCCTGACGCGCGAAGACGCCGACGCACGGTCTGCTGGCTCAGCATCCCGGCAAGGGATCAAGGTGGAGCGCACGCGGGTCCAGTGCGAGTGCACGCTCGACAGCCTGTTCATGCGCGAGAACGGCGGCATGACGGAGGAGCAATACCTCGCCGGCATGCGGTTCCGTCGCTGCTGGCTCGCCAGCCGGCATGCGTCCCGGGTTTCTGGCGACTATGGCCAGCGCTTGGGCGGATCGGCAGCGGCCATGCAGGAAAGCGAGTATCGGGTCGATGCCCGGCTGGCGATAGACGCCGCGCTGGAGATGCTCACGCCGGCGCAGCGCAGAGCGGTGACCGCAGTCTGTGGCGAGGACCAGCGCCTCGGCCTCCGCGGCAAGGTGCTCAACGCGGGTCTGACCGTACTAGCGGATCAATGGATGCGTCCGAAGAAAACACGTTGACGCGGGGCAGAATTGCTGTCATGGGGAAGGCATCATGGAGCAGGTGAGCCAACCAGCCGGCAGTGCGGCCGGTAAGCTGCCCGGAAAGCCTTTCGCGCCGGGACAGTCTGGTAACCCGGGCGGTCGCTTGAAGATCAAGACCGAGTTCCAGGCGGCCATGGAGAACAGCGTTCCCGCCGCCGTCAAAGTCCTGATCGATGGGCTTAGCAGCGACAAGATCAAGCACGTCGAGTGGGCAGCCGAATTGATCCTTGCCTATGCCGTCGGCAAGCCGAAGCAGGCGGTCGAACTGAGTGGTCAGGACGGCAACCCAATCGGCATTGAGGTGATCCGGCGTGTCATCGTCGATCCTGGACATCGAAACCCCTAGGGTCTACGCGCCCCTTCTTGAGCCGTCCCGCTACAAGGGCGCACACGGCGGCCGGGGTTCCGGCAAGTCGCACTTCTTCGCCGAACTCATGGTCGAGCGGGCCTATTCCGAGCCCGGCTTCCGCGGCGTCTGTATCCGCGAGATCCAGAAGAGCATCGCCCGGTCCGCCAAGCAGCTGATCGAGGACAAGATCCAGCAGCTCGGCGTTGGAGGAAGTTTCGACGTCCAGCGTGACGTGATCCGCACGCCTGGCGGCGGAAACATCATCTTCCAGGGGATGCAGAACCACACCGCCGATAGCATCAAGTCGCTGGAAGGCTACGACGTCGCTTGGCTGGAAGAGGCGCAGGCGATCTCGACTCGCAGCCTGACCCTGCTGCGCCCCACCATGCGCAAGGACGGCTCGGAAATCTGGGCAGCCTGGAACCCAGAGACAGACGAAGATCCGATCGACCTGCTGTTGCGAGGCGACAATCTCGACCCCAAGCAGCGCATCGTTGTTGAAGCCAACTGGCGCGATAACCCGTGGTTTCCGAGCGTCCTGGAGGAGGAGCGGCAGAGCGACCTCAAGTATCGCCGCGATGAGTACGACCACGTCTGGGAAGGTGGCTACAACACCCTCAAGGAAGCGATCATCTTCCGCCACAGGGTCGTCGAGGAAGAGTTCGACACTCCATCCGATGTCCGGTTCTACTTCGGAGCCGACTGGGGTTTCGCGGCCGATCCGTCGGTGCTGACGCGCTCGTTCATCCAGGACGACATCCTCCACGTCGATTATGAAGCCTTCGGCTACGCGACCGAGATGGACGAGCTGCCGACGCTGTTCCGATCCATCCCGGGCGCAGACGGCTGGCCGATCAAGGCCGATGGTGCCCGGCCCGAGACGATCAGCTACATGGCCAAGCGCCACGACTTCAAGATCAGCGCCGCCGAGAAGTGGCCCGGGTCGGTCGAGGACGGCGTATCCCGGCTCAAGGCGTTTCGCGGCATCAGGGTTCATCCTCGGTGCCCGAACACCGCCAAGGAGTTCCGGATGTACTCCTACAAGGTCGACCGCATGACCGGAGACATCCTGCCTGTCATCGTCGACGCGTGGAATCACGGCATCGACTCCATCCGCTACGCGCTCGACGGCGTAATCATGAACAAGCGCAAGCCGATGACCGTCAGCAAGGACGCGCTCGACTATTCCAGGCGGGTCACCAGGCGCCGCATCGTGAGGTAGGCAGTGCTGAACTGGTTCGGACGCGCGCGGCCGGCAGAACCAGCCCCGCAGCGGGTCGAGCCTGTCGTGACGGTGCCGCCCCGCCGCCCGCCCGCCCGCGCCGCCATCCGCCCGGGCATCCTGTCCGGCCCGCGCTCGGGAGCGCGATCCGGCCGACGCTCGGTTCGCTCGCCACGCGGCTGCGGCGGCGCTTCCGCGCGAACCTCGGGCTGCCGGTCGCGCGTCTTTTCCGGCCGCCGCGCCGGCTTCTCTCCGGTCCGCATCGCCGGCCGCTCGGCCGTCCTGCCGCGCCCGCGCCCGCGACGGCCGCCTTCGGACCATTCCGCGGTGGCGATCCCGTCCACCGCGAGCAGCGGGATCGGGTTGCCGACCAGCTTCTCGATCGCCTCCACGAAGCCGCGGTCGTCGGGCGAGGCGATGGTGTAGGCGTGGCCGCTTCGGCCGGCGCGTCCGGTGCGGCCGATGCGGTGCACGTAGTCCTCGGCGTGGATCGGCACGTCGAAGTTGAACACGTGGCTGAGGCCGCCGATGTCGATGCCGCGCGCCGCCACGTCGGAGCACACCAGCATCTGGATCTCGCCGCTCTTGAACTTCTCCAGGGTGGAGAAGCGCAAGGACTGCGCCAGGTCGCCATGCAGGGCGCCGGCGGAAAAGCCGTGCTTGGTCAGCGACTTGTAAAGGATGTCGACGTCGCGCTTGCGGTTGCAGAAGATCAGGGCGTTCTGCACGTCCTCGGCGCGGATCAGCTTGCGCAGGGCCTTGCGCTTGTCGATCTCCTCCACCAGCGCGAGCCCCGCGATGATCAGCGGCGCCACCGAGGCGGCGCGGGTGACGGTGATCTCCTTCGGCTCCCGCAGGAAGGCGTCTGCCAGGCGGCGGATCTCCGGTGCCATGGTGGCGGAGAAGAACAGGGTCTGCCGGTTCGGAGACAGCAGGGTGACGATGCGCTCGACGTCGGGGATGAACCCCATGTCGAGCATGCGGTCGGCCTCGTCGATCACCAGCGTGCGTGTCTGCGTCATCAGCAGCCCGCCGCGCTCGAACAGGTCCAGTAGCCGGCCCGGGGTGGCGATCAGCACGTCGACGCCGGCGTTCAGCGCCGCCTTCTGGTCGTTCATGCTTTCCCCGCCGATCAGCAGGGCATGGGTGAGCTTGGTGTACTTGCCGTACATCACGAAGTTCTCGGCCACCTGCAGCGCGAGCTCGCGGGTCGGCTCCAGGATCAGCGAGCGCGGCATGCGGGCACGGGCGCGCGACCCGTTCAGGATGTCGAGCAGCGGCAGGGTGAACGAGGCGGTCTTGCCGGTGCCGGTCTGGGCCACGCCCAGAACGTCGCGGCCGGCGAGCACGAACGGGATCGCCTGCGCCTGGATCGGGGTCGGGTGGCGATAGCCCATTTCGGCCACCGCGCGCAGGATCGGCTCGGACAGCCCGAGCTCGGTGAACGGCGGCAGCACCTCGGCAAGCGGCGCAGCCACAGGTCCGGGCTCCGCCGCCGGATCGGTCAACGCTCCGGCGCCGCCGACATGCATGGCCAGGCCCACCATGTCGAGCGACTCCGCCGTCGACCCTTCGAGGTTTGGAGAGTCCGTCGCCTCCTGTTCCCGATCCTGCGGGAGAAGCTCAGGCTCTGCCCGGACGTGCTCGTCGGACAGCCCAGCGGTCGGACCGGTCGTGCTGGTGATGGTTTCGCTCAAAAACGTTCTCGACCCTGCTGGTATGCGGAACTCGGGGTGTTAGGCGCCGCGGCGATCGACGTGATGCGGCGGTGGATGCCTCGGCGAACGCGCGATCGGACCGCTTGCCCATCCGGCGTGGCCACGGCACATGGCCGCTCGCGACGACCCGGGTCGCGCATGCCGCTGGCTATCCACGCTGCGTATCCGCATATCGCCCCCGAAAGTCAAGCGGGGCCTGACCGGGAACCTATCGTTTCGGGTTCCGTTCCGGGAGGGCCGCACTCCGACGAGGTTGACCCGCATTGTCCTATACCGCCCTGCCGATCGAGGATTACGGCCTGATCGGCGACTGCGTGAGCTGCGCCCTGGTCGGCCGCAACGGCTCGATCGACTGGCTGTGCTGGCCGCGGTTCGACAGCGCCGCCTGCATCGCGGCGCTGGTCGGCAGCGAGGAGAACGGCCGCTGGCTGGTGGCGCCGGACAGGTTCACGCGCAGCAGCCGGAGCTATCGCGACAACGGGCTGGTGCTGGAAACCGTGTTCGAGACCGACACCGGTAGCGTCGCCCTGATCGACTTCATGCCGGTGGGGGTGCCGTCGCCGTCGATCGTGCGGATCGTCGAAGGGCGGAGCGGCAGCGTCGAGATGACCCACGAGCTGCGGCTGCGCTTCGACTACGGCATGTCGGTGCCATGGGTGACCCGGCTCGCCGACGACGCCGGCATCGTCGCCATCGCCGGCCCGGCGCAGGTCGTGCTGCGCACCTCGGTGCCGCTCGAAGGCGAGGACATGAAGACCGTGAGCCGCTTCACGGTGGCCGCCGGCGAGCGGGTCGGCTTCGTGATGAGCTACGGCCCGTCGCACCTCGCGCCGCCACTGCCGTTGGACCTCGACCACGTGCTGGCCGGCACCGTGAGCTATTGGGAGGATTGGGCGTCGCGCTGCGCCTATGATGGGCCGCACGACAAGGCGGTGCGCCGGTCGCTGGTGACGCTGAAGGCGCTGACCTTCGCCGAGACAGGCGGCATCGTCGCCGCCGCCACCACCTCCCTGCCGGAGCAGGTCGGCGGGCCGCGCAACTGGGACTACCGCTTCTGCTGGCTGCGCGACGCCACTCTCACCCTGATGGCGATGATGACCGGCGGCTACTACGACGAGGCGCGTCGCTGGCGTGACTGGCTGCACCGCAGCGTCGCCGGCAGCCCGGAACAGCTGCAGATCATGTACGGCATCGGCGGCGAGCGTCAGCTGATGGAATGGGAAGTGCCCTGGCTCGCCGGCTACGAGAAGTCGGTGCCGGTGCGGGTCGGCAACGCGGCCGCTGGGCAGTTGCAGCTCGACGTATATGGCGAGGTGATCGCGGCCCTGCACCTGGCACGGCGCGAGAACCTGCGCGACGCTGCCCATGGCTGGTCGCTTCAGGTGGGTCTGCTCGAGCACCTGGAGCGGATCTGGATGGAGCCCGACGAGGGCATGTGGGAGGTGCGCGGCGGGCGGCAGCAGTTCACCGTGTCCAAGGCGTTCTGCTGGATGGCGTTCGACCTGTCGATCAAGGACGTGGAAAGCTACGACCTGCCCGGGCCGCTGGAGCGCTGGCGTCAGGTCCGCGACGCCATCCACCAGGCGATTTCCGAGCAAGGCTTCAGCAAGCAGAAGAACAGCTTCACCCAGTCCTTCGGCTCGGACGCGTTGGATGCCGGGCTGCTGCTGCTGCCGGTGATCGGCTTCCTGCCACCGGACGATCCGCGCATCGTCGGAACGGTGGCGGCGGTCGAGCGCGAGCTTCTGGTGGACGGCTTCGTGCTGCGCTACCGCACCAACGAGACTTCCGACGGGCTCACCGGCGACGAAGGGGCGTTCCTCGCCTGCTCCTTCTGGCTGGTCGACAGCTATGTGCTGCTCGGCCGCTATGACGAGGCGGAAGCGCTGTTCAAGCGGCTATGCGGCCTGGCAAACGACCTCGGGCTGCTGGCGGAGGAGTATGATCCCCGGCTCAAGCGGCAGGTCGGCAACTTCCCGCAGGCGTTCTCGCACGTGGCGCTCGTCACCGCCGCCGGTCACCTGCGCGACCGCAAGGTGCCGCTGCGCGGCGAGCTGGACGAGGCCGCCTGATCAGCGTGCGCCGTCGGCTAGAACACGTGGTCGAGCGAGGCGACTACGACCACCACGGCGCCCAGCAGCAGGTTGACGCTGACAAGGGAGCGGATGGTGTCGAAGGTCGCCGGCTGCGGCCGCAGCGCCCGTCTCGCCTTGCGGAACGGACCGAAGAAGGCATAGGCGAACACCAAGGCCATGAGCACGCCCAGCGCCTGCATGGTCTGGATGTGCCAGTCCGGGTTGTTGAACCCGCCGAGCGGGAAGGCAAGCATCAGCCAGCCGGTGAGAAGCACCAGCGGCATCGCGTGCCACACCAGCCGGAAGAAGCGCCGCAGCGTTTGCAGCTGCACCGAGTTGCGCTGCGTGACGTCGAGCAGGCCGAGGCTTGGGCGAAGCACGAACAGGGCGTAGGCGGCGCCGCCGAGCCAGGTGGCCCAGCTAAGCAGGTGGACCGCCAGGACCAGGCCCCATAGCGGACTGGTGCCGAAGGTGTCGGCGCTGTTGCTCAGGGTCTGGCCGGTCATGAACGGTGTTCCCTCGATGCGGTGCACGCTGATCGCGGTTTCGGGCGCCCAAGGCAAGGCGGAACCGCATGGCGGGGCCGACACGTTGCAGAGCGGCGGCACGGAAGGACGCATCGCATGCACCGGATACCCGACGCCCTGCGCCTGCTGACGCCGAACGAGATGGCGACCCTGGACCGTGCGGCGGCGACAACGCCGCGTGGCGCCTACCCGCTGATGGAGAACGCCGGTCGTGCCGTGGCGCGAGCGGCGATGCGTCACATGCGACCGAGCACCGTGCTGGTGCTGTGCGGCCCGGGGGCCAACGGCGGCGACGGCTACGTGGCGGCCCGCCTGCTGGCGCACGCCGGCTGGCCGGTTTCGGTCGCGGCCCTTGCAGCCCCGGCCGAGGGGAGCGACGCGGGAAGGGCAGCCTCGCTTTGGCGCGGCCCGGTGCGCGGCTTCGACCCGGCCGATGCCGCGCGTGCCGGGCTGGTGGTCGACGCGGTGTTCGGCGCCGGCCTGTCGCGAAACGTCGAGGGGCTGGCGGCGGACACCCTTGCCGCCGCGCGCCGGGTGTTGGCGATCGACATGCCGAGCGGGGTCGACGGCGCCACCGGGCAGGTGCGCGGCAGCGCGCCGACGGCGGAGCTCACCGTCACCTTCCACCGCGCCAAGCCCGGCCACCTGCTTCTGCCGGGGCGCGACCGGCTCGGCCGCCTCGAAGTGGCCGATATCGGGCTCGGCGCCGCCGTGCCGGAGCTGGACGCGCTGGAACGGGAGCTGGTGCGGGCCTGGCGCAACCAGCCCGGTCTTTGGCGGCTGCCGAAGATCGGCGCGGACACGCAGAAGTACAGCCGCGGCGTGGTGAGCGTGTGCGGCGGCGCGCAGATGACCGGTGCCGCCCGCTTGGCGGCGGCCGGCGCGCGGGGCGGCGGCGCCGGGCTGGTGCGGATCGCGGCCGAGCACGGCGCCGACATCTACCGCGTGGGCGCGCCCGGCCTGATCGTCGACGACGCGACGCTGGACATCCTGCTGGAAGACGAACGCCGCCGGGTCTGGGTGTGCGGACCAGGCCTCGGGCCGGAGGAGGTGCGGTCGGCGCTGCCGGCCCTGCTCCGGGCGAAACGGGTGGTGGTGGCGGATGCCGGGGCGCTGACGGAAGCGTCGGGCGAGCCGGAACGGCTGCGCGGGGTGAGCGTGGCGACGCCGCATGCGGGCGAGTTCGCGCGCGTGTTCGGCGATCCCGGATCGGATCGGGTGGGTGCCGCGCGCCGGGCGGCGGCACGCATCGGCGGCGTGCTGGTGCTGAAGGGATCGGACACGGTGGTGGCCGCCCCGGACGGCCATGTGTCGATCAACGCCAACGCGCCGCCGTGGCTGGGGACCGCGGGGTCCGGCGACGTGCTGTCCGGCGTGGTCGGCGCGTGCCTGGCCGCCGGCATGCCGCCGTTCGAGGCGGCCTCCGCCGCGGTGTGGCTGCACGGCGAGGCCGGGCGATTGGCCGGAGAAGGGCTGATCGCCGAGGACCTGCCGCTGCACCTGCCGGAAGCCGCGGCGCTGGCACGGCGGCAAGCGCCGGCTTGACGAACCCGGGCTGGTCGAGCCCGGGCTGGCTGAGCCCTGGACTTGCCGAGCCGAGGCGCGTGAGCTAAAGGCGCGCGGTCGCGGAAGCGGGTCTTGTCACGGTTTTCGAGGCGCGCGCGGGCGTGGTGGAATTGGCAGACACGCCAGATTTAGGTTCTGGTGGCGCAAGTCGTGGGGGTTCAAGTCCCTCCGCCCGCACCAGGATCGTCCGGCCACCGCACATCCGCCCTTGTTTGTCATCCCCGGCGCGCCTTCGCGGCGTGCAGGGCACGCGTCGTTTGTTCACGGAAGGATCGCCGGGCTCATGCAGGTCATCGAAACCCTCAACCAGGGTTTGAAGCGCGGCTTCACCGTGGTGGTGCCGGCGGTTGAGCTGGAAACCAAGCGCACGGCACGGCTGACCGAGCTGGGCCGCGGCATGAACCTCAAGGGCTTCCGCCCCGGCAAGGTGCCGATGGCGATCGTGAAGCAGCGCTACGGCAGCGCCGTCACCGGCGAGGTGCTGGAGCAGACGGTGAACGACGCCACCCGCGACCTGATGAGCGAGCGCGGCCTGCGCCAGGCGACGCAGCCCAAGGTCGAGCTTGTGCGCGGCGCCGAGCCGGATGGGGCCGGCGACCTGGAGTTCACCCTGGAGCTGGAGCTGCTGCCCGAGATCACGCAGCCCGACCTGTCGCAGCTGTCGCTCGTCCGCCTCAAGGCCGAGCCCGATCCGGACACGGTGGACAAGGCGCTGGCCGACATCGCCAAGCGTCAGCGCTCGTTTGAAACCATCGACGAGACAAGGGGCGCCGAGCCGGGCGAGGTGCTGACGGTGGATTTCGTGGGCAGCATCGGCGGCGTGCCGTTCGAGGGTGGCACCGCCAGCGACGTCAACGTCGAGCTGGGCGGCCAGGGCTTCATCCCCGGCTTCGCCGAGCAGCTCGAGGGCTTGGTCCCGGGCGAGGCGCGCACCATCGGGGTGACGTTCCCGGCTGACTACCAGGCGGCCGAGCTGGCCGGCAAGGAGGCCAGCTTCGTCGTCACCGCCAAGGCGCTGAAGCGCCCGGTGGAGCCGGAGATCAACGACGACCTGGCCAAGCAGATCGGCTTCGAGGGGCTGGACCAGGTGCGCGAAGCCCTGGCCGGACAGGTGCGGCAGGAATACGACCAGCTGTCGCGCCTGCGCATCAAGCGCGAGCTGCTGGACCAGCTTGCCGGCCAGACCGCGTTCGACGCGCCGGAAGGCATGGTGGAGGCCGAGTTCACGGCGATCTGGTCGCGCGTCGAGCAGGACCTCAAGGCCGGCAAGCTCGACGACGAGGACAAGAACAAGGACGAGGACACGCTGCGCGCCGACTACCGACGCATCGCCGAGCGTCGGGTGAAGCTGGGCCTGCTGCTGGCCGAGATCGGCCGCGCCAACGGCGTCACCGTCAGCAACGACGAGATGGTGCGCGCCATGCGGGCCGAGGCCAGCCGCTACCCGGGCCAGGAAGCGCAGGTGATCGAGTTCTTCCGCAAGAACCCTCAGGCGGCCGAAACCCTGCGCGGGCCGATCTTCGAGAACAAGGTGGTCGACTACGTCCTGGAGCTGGCCCGGGTCGAGGACAAGGTGGTCACGCCGGAGGAGCTGGCGGAAATGCCGTCGGCGGAGATCTGACCGGGCCGGGCTGGCATCGCGTCGGATAATCTCTATCTTGTGCCTGAGCAGAGGGCGAAACGAGGACGAAGGCCGCGTGATGCACCGGTCTCCGTCGTGCCAGGTCAGGAACAAGGCAGATGTGGGATCGTGATCCCGTCGAGGTCTACAACAACGCCCTGGTGCCGATGGTGGTCGAGCAGACCTCCCGCGGCGAGCGGGCGTTCGACATCTTCTCCAGGCTGCTGCAGGACCGGATCATCTTCCTGACCGGCCCGGTCTACGACCAGGTCAGCGCCCTGATCTGTGCCCAGCTGCTGCACCTGGAAAGCGTCAACCCGTCGAAGGAGATCTCCTTCTACATCAACAGCCCGGGCGGCGTGGTCTCGGCCGGGCTCGCGATCTACGACACCATGCAGTACATCCGCTCGCCGGTGAACACGGTGTGCATCGGCCAGGCCGCCTCCATGGGCTCGCTGCTGCTGGCGGCGGGCACAAAGGGCAAGCGGGTGGCGCTGCCGAACGCCCGCATCATGGTGCACCAGCCGTCCGGCGGCGCGCAGGGTCAGGCCAGCGACATCGAGATCCAGGCCAAGGAGATCCTCTACCTCCGCACCCGCCTGAACGGGATCTACGAGCGCCATACCGGCCAGACCCTGGAGGACATCGAGCGCAAGCTGGAGCGCGACAGCTACATGTCGGCCGAGGAAGCGCGCGACTTCGGCATCCTGGACGAGGTGCTGCAGAACCGTCCGGTGCCGGCGAACGAGGATGCCGCCCGCAGCTGACCCCGGCGCCTCGGCGACCGGCCGTCAACGCGGCCGCACCGCCTGCCGGAGCCGCTACTCGTGCATCACGGTGGTGAGGGCGCTCGTCACCGCAGCCGCAGGTTGCGGAAAGGCTCGATCCGTCGGAAGCTCGGCCTTGATGAAGGTTCTGGGGCCGGTCTAGTGTTTCCAGCTTGACCCGAATGGCATGGGCGCGGCCCGGTCATGAGGGGGAGGAGTGGCCATGGTCAACAAGACGAGCGACTCGAAGAACACCTTGTATTGCTCGTTCTGCGGCAAGTCGCAGCATGAGGTGCGCAAGCTCATCGCGGGTCCGACCGTGTTCATCTGCGACGAGTGCGTCGAGCTGTGCATGGACATCATCCGCGAGGAGCACAAGACGCACCTGGTGAAGTCGCGCGACGGGGTGCCGACGCCGAAGGAGATCTGCAAGGTCCTGGACGACTACGTGATCGGCCAGTTCCACGCCAAGAAGGTGCTCTCGGTCGCGGTGCACAACCACTACAAGCGCCTGGCGCACGGGGCCAAGAACAACGACGTCGAGATCGCCAAGTCCAACATCATGCTGGTCGGGCCCACCGGCTCGGGCAAGACGCTGCTGGCGCAGACCCTGGCGCGCATCCTCGACGTGCCGTTCACCATGGCCGACGCCACCACCCTGACCGAGGCCGGCTACGTCGGCGAGGACGTCGAGAACATCATCCTCAAGCTGCTGCAGTCGGCCGACTACAACGTCGAGCGGGCGCAGCGCGGCATCGTCTACATCGACGAGATCGACAAGATCAGCCGCAAGTCCGACAACCCGTCCATCACCCGGGACGTGAGCGGGGAGGGGGTGCAGCAGGCCCTGCTCAAGATCATGGAGGGCACCGTCGCCTCCGTGCCGCCGCAGGGCGGGCGCAAGCATCCGCAGCAGGAGTTCCTGCAGGTCGACACCACCAACATGCTGTTCATCTGCGGCGGCGCCTTCGCGGGGCTCGAGAAGATCATCGGCGCGCGCGGCAAGGGGGCGGGGGTCGGCTTCGGCGCCCACGTGCAGGCGCCGGACGAGCGGCGCACCGGGCAGATCCTGCGCGAGGTCGAGCCAGAGGACCTGCTGAAGTTCGGGCTGATCCCGGAGTTCATCGGCCGGCTGCCGGTGGTGGCGACGCTGGAAGACCTGGACGAGGAAGCGCTGATCGAGATCCTGACCAAGCCCAAGAACGCCCTGGTCAAGCAGTACCAGCGGCTGTTCCAGATGGAGGGGGTGAAGCTTTCCTTCACCGAGGACGCGCTCAAGCACATCGCGCTGCGCGCGATTGCCCGGAAGACTGGCGCCCGCGGCCTGCGCTCGATCATGGAGGCGATCCTGCTCGGCACCATGTTCGACCTGCCCGGGCTGGAGAACGTCGACGAGGTGGTGATCAATCGCGACGTCGCCGAGAACAAGGCCAGCCCGGTGTTTGTCTACGGCCAGGAGCGGACGGCGGAACAATCCGCCTGAGGATGACGGCGCCATCAGGCTTGCGGCGCCGGCTTCCCGTTCCGACATGGCTTCATGACGAGGCCATGACATCGCGTCATGCGCGCTCAACCGGATGGCGTGCCGTGATCGGGCGCCGGACCGGAGATCGTCCTTCAGGAGGTCAACATGGTGGATGAAACCGACGACAAGCCGGAGGGCTCCCCGGAGCCTGCGTCGGACCGTTCCGAAAACGAGACTGGATCCACGTCGGAGCAGCCGCCTTCGACGATTGCTGCGAACGACACCGGCGAGCAGCCGGCCAAGCCGCCCACCCGTGCCACAGCGCCACGCAAGCCGGCTGCCGACAAGGCGGTGCCGGCAAGCGAGGAAACCCTGGCGGTGCTGCCGCTGCGCGACATCGTGGTGTTCCCGCACATGATCGTGCCGC
>CAXTMS010000026.1:0-15822 GCA_964245345.1 uncultured Acetobacteraceae bacterium
CTGAAGTACAGCAAGACCAACCAGGACTTCTTCGACGCGATGAACACCTGACGGCGGCCCGGCTCGCTCAATCCTTCCGCCGCTTTCGGTCGCTCAGTCGGGGATCAGGATCGTGCTGCCAATGGTGTTTCTCGATTCCAGCGCTCGGTGCGCGTCGGCCGCCTGCGACAACGGGAAGCTGCGCCCGATCTCGACTTGCACAACTCCTTGCGCCACCACATCGAACAGCTCCGCCGCGGCCTGCTCCAGCTGCTCGCGCTTGCCGATAAAGGTGGTCAGCTTGGGCCGGGTGACGTAGAGGCTGCCGCGCGCGGCGAGCATGCTGAGCGACACGCTGGACACCTCGCCCGACGCGTTGCCGTAGCTGACCATCAGCCCGCGCGGCGCCAGGCAGTCTAGGCTGGGGATGAAGCTGTCCCGGCCGACGCTGTCATACACCACCGGCACCATGGCGCCGCCGGTCAGCCGCCTGACCTTCTGCGGCAGGTCATCAAGCCCAACGATCGTGTGGGTGGCGCCGTGGCGCAGGGCAAGCTCGGCCTTCTGCGCAGTGGACACCACGCCGATCACCGTCGCCCCGAGATGGGCAGCCCATTGGCACAGCAGCAGGCCAACCCCGCCGGCTGCGGCATGCACCAGGATCGTCTCGCCGGCCGCCAGCACATGCACCTGCCGCAGCAGCGCCTGCACGGTGAGCCCGCGCAGCATCATCGCCGCCGCGGTGCGGGTATCGATCAGCTCCGGCAGGCGCACCACCAGATCGGCCGCAAGCGCACGGTAGCGGGCATACGCGCCGAGCTGGGTCGGGTAGGCAACGCGGTCGCCGACCTTCAACGTGGTGACCTCGCCGCCCACTGCTTCCACGACGCCTGCCGCCTCCATGCCGATCACCGCCGGCAGCGTAGGCAACTTATACAGACCGGTACGGTAATAAATGTCGATGAAGTTGAGGCCGATCGCTTCCTGCCGGATCAGCACCTCCTGGGCCGTGGGCGATGGCGTCGGCACGTCGTCCCAGCTAAGCACTTCCGCATCGCCATAGGCGTGGACACGGATTGCCTTGCTCATGCGGCCAGGTCGCTTGCCTGCCGATGCGGTCGTGCTGCTTCGAGCGAAAGCAGGAACCGCTTGGTCTCGACACCGCCTTCAGCCGAGAAGCCGCCGAGATGCCTTGCCGCGACCACCCGATGGCACGGGATCAGGATCGGCAGCGGGTTGCATCCGTTGGCTTGACCGATCGATCGCGCCGACCCGCCCACCAGGCGGGCAAGCTCGGCATAGGTGCGCGTTTCCCCATACGGGATCGTACGCAGCGCCTCCCACACGCGGGTTCGATAGGGCGTCGACGAGACAGGGGCCAAGTTGAGGGTGAAGCAGGCGAGCCCGCCGTCGAAATACGCATGCAGCTGATCGCGGGCGTTGCGAAGCAGGGCAGTGCCGGACTGTTCGCTGCTCCAGCCCCAATCCAGCGCGACTATGGCATCCTCCTCCTGTGTCACGGTCAGCGACCCCAGCGGAGAATGCAGTGACAGTTGTGGCAAGCAGTACCCCTCAGGCTGGCGCCGGCACCGTTGATCCATCGCAGTCCACGTCCGGCGCCATGTCAAGCGCTGGGCTGCCACGCGCCGATGGCCAAGGGTTCGGGCAGCTGGGTGAAGAGGCGACGATCTTCGCACGGGCCACGGGGGCTGGGCGCGCCGCAATCGCCGTGATCCGGATCAGCGGCAGCAAAAGCGGGGTGTTACTGGACCGGTTGTGCGACGGCCGGCCGGAACCGCGCCGTGCCGTGCTGCGTGCCTTGCGTGCGACCCCTGGGGGCGATCTGCTGGATCGGGCGCTCGTGCTCTGGTTTCCCGGACCGGCCAGCTACACCGGAGAGGATTGTGCCGAGCTACATCTCCACGCCGGGCCGGCGGTGGTGGAAGCCGTTTCCACGGCACTGGTGGCCCAGGGTGCACGGCCGGCGGAACCAGGCGAGTTCACCAGGCGGGCCTTCCTCAACAACCGGCTTGACCTGCTGGAAGCGGAGGGGATCGCTGACCTGATCGAGGCGGAAACCGAAGCGCAGCGACGCCAAGCGTTACGCCAAGCAGACGGGGCGCTGAGCCGGCTCTATGTCGACTGGGCGGAACGGCTGCGTCGGCTGCTGGCACACCAGGAAGCGTTGATCGACTTCCCGGACGAGGACCTGCCTCCCGAGATCGAGGCGGTCCTGGTGCGGGAAGTGGACACGCTCCGGCAAGAGATGACGGGGCATCTGGCCGAAGGCGAGCGAGCGAGGCGGGTCCGGTCCGGCTTGTTCATCGCCATCGTCGGACCGCCGAACGTCGGCAAATCCAGCCTGTTGAACCGCTTGGCCGGGCGCGAAGCGGCGATCGTCTCTGACCGTCCGGGCACGACCCGTGACCCGATCGAGGTGCGCCTGGTGCTAGGCGATGTTCCAGTGACGCTGGTCGATACTGCCGGCCTGCGCGATGCCGAGGACGTGCTGGAAGCGGAGGGGGTGAGGCGCGCTCGACGCCAGGCGGAAGAAGCCGATCTGGTCGTATGCGTCGCGGCTGGAGAACTCCTGCCGGAACGGCTACCAACTGGCCTACGGGTCTGGAACAAGGTGGATGTGGCCGCGGCACCGCCGGGCTGGCTTGGTGTCAGCGCACGAAGCGGTGCCGGCCTGGCGGCGCTCGAGGATCGATTGGCCGAAGAGGTGCGCAGCCTGACCGCGTCCACTTCCGGGCCGCCGTTGACGAGGGCGCGGCATCGCGCCGGGATCACGGAAGCGGCCGAGCACCTGCAGGCGGCACGTCACCTGGAACTCGCAGAACTGCGCGGCGAGGCGCTGAGGCTTGCCATGCAGGCGCTGGGACGCCTGACCGGCACGGTCAACGTGGAAGATCTGCTAGACACCGTGTTCAATCAGTTCTGCATCGGCAAGTGACTCGCACGCGAGGCCGCATGCGATACGGGGAATGTGGATGAGCGACCGGATGGACGTGATCGTGGTCGGTGGCGGCCATGCTGGTTGCGAGGCCGCGGCCGCGGCGGCTCGCAGCGGCGCCAGGACGCTGCTGCTGACGCATCGTTGGGACACGATCGGCGCCATGTCCTGCAACCCGGCGATCGGCGGCATCGGCAAGGGGCATCTGGTTCGCGAGATCGACGCC
Organism: uncultured Acetobacteraceae bacterium; assembly: GCA_964245345.1. GTDB lineage: Bacteria > Pseudomonadota > Alphaproteobacteria > Acetobacterales > Acetobacteraceae > Lichenicola. The sequence continues at coordinate 3,162 of CAXTMS010000026.1, forward strand.
CTCGACGGGCTGATGGGCGTCGCCGCCGACCGTGCGGGGATCCACTTCAAGCTGCTGAACCGGTCCAAGGGACCGGCAGTGCATGGCCCGCGGGCACAAGCGGACCGTTCCCTGTATCGCGCAGCCATTGTCGAGCTGCTGGAGGCGACCCCCAGGCTGCAGGTGATCGAGGGTGCGGTGGAGGATCTTCTGCTCGATGCCGAGGGCTGCGCCTACGGTGTTGCCTGCGACGACGGGCGCGAGTTCCGATCCGGCGCCGTGGTGCTGACGGCCGGGACCTTTCTGCGCGGCGTGATCCACGTCGGACACCAGACGACGCCGGCCGGCCGGATCGGAGAGGCGCCTGCAACCGGCCTTGGCCAGCGTTTGGAGGCGCTTGGCCTGCCGCTCGGTCGCTTGAAGACCGGCACGCCGCCCAGGCTCGACCGGAACAGCATCGACTGGGACGCACTTCCGGAGGATGCGGGCGACGCCGTGCCGGTCCCGTTCAGCCGCCTGACCGCGCGGATCGACAACGCCCTGCTGTCGTGCCGCATCACCTCCACGACGCCGGCGACGCACGCGCTGATCCGCGACAATCTGCTGTCATCTGCCGTGTATGGCGGCGCCATCTCCGGACGCGGTCCGCGCTACTGCCCGTCGATCGAGGACAAGGTGGTCCGCTTCGCCGAGCGCGAGCGGCACCAGGTGTTCCTCGAGCCGGAAGCCCTTCCAGGCAATCCCGGCGGCGACCTAGTATATCCGAACGGCATCTCCACCAGCCTGCCTGCGAACATCCAGGCGTTGCTGGTCGCCACCATGCCCGGTCTGGAGCAGGCGCGGATCGTGCGTCCGGGCTATGCGGTGGAATACGACTACGTTGATCCGCGTGCGCTGTGGCCCACGCTGGAACTGAAGCGCATCGGCCGGCTGTTCCTGGCCGGCCAGATCAACGGCACCACCGGCTACGAGGAGGCGGCAGCGCAAGGGCTGCTCGCCGGGATCAACGCAGCTCGGCGCGCCGGAAAAGGCGATCCGGTCACGATGGACCGAGGAACCGGCTATCTCGGCGTGATGATCGACGACCTGACCACGCAGGGCGTTTCCGAGCCGTACCGGATGTTCACCTCGCGTGCTGAGTACCGGCTGACGCTCCGTGCAGACAATGCCGACCTCCGCTTGACCGGCCTCGGCATCGGCTGGGGCTGCGTCGGGCCGGCACGGGCCGCCCTCTTCGCCGCCGATCAGGCGGCGATCGACGCGGCGATGCAGCGGGCAGACCGCGAAGTCTTCATGCCGGCAAAGCTTCTTCACCACAACCTGCCGACAACCGCGGATGGCCGTCGACGCTCGGTGCTCGATCTGCTGGCAGCCGAGGCCGAACCCGCTGCCCTTGCCTCGATCGCACCCTGGCTGTCGGAGTTGCCTGACAGGGTGAGGCAGCATCTGCACACGGAGGCGCGCTACCGCGGCTACCTGGGTAGGCAGGCGCGCGAGATCCGCCAGCTCGGAACCGACACCACCCTGATGCTTCCCCCACAGCTGGACTACCACGCGATCGGCGGCCTGAGCAGCGAGATGCGGGAGCGGCTGGCCCTGGCCAGACCTGCCAATTTCAGTGCTGCCCAGCGCGTTCCCGGGGTGACGCCGGCCGCTCTCATGGCCCTTCTGGCCCATGTTCGTGCGGCATGATGTCCGACGTCCCGCTCCTTCCCATCCTGGCCGATGTTTCACGTGAAACATTGCGAAGGCTGGCCGTGTTCGCTGACCTGCTGCACCGCTGGAACGAGCGGATCAACCTGATCTCGCCGCGCGACCTGCCTCACCTGTGGAGCCGACACATCGCAGACAGCCTGCAGCTCACGGAGGAGCTTCCGCCAGGCGCTCCCTTTGTCGATCTCGGCTCCGGCGGCGGCTTTCCCGGACTGGTGCTGGCGATCGCCAGCCAGAGTTCCGTTACTCTGGTCGAAGCCGACCAGCGCAAGGCGAGCTTCCTGCGCGAAGCGGCGCGGGCAACCGGAACAACAGCCACGGTGGTTGCCAAGCGGATCGAGCAGGCGGACCTGCCGCCGACCCGCCACCTTACCGCTCGTGCCCTGGCTCCGCTGCCGCGCCTGCTGGACTGGTCGACGCGGTTCCTGACCGCGGACGGCATCTGCCTGTTCCTCAAGGGCCGCGGCGCCGACGACGAATTGACCGCAGCCGCCGCGGAATGGCACATGGCAGTCTCCCGACGCCGAAGCCGAACCGATCCGGATGGCGTCATCCTCAGGCTGAGTGAAATCAGGCGTGTCAGACAGCCCGACCGGGCGCACGGCCGGTAGGCCTGGCGACTCCGCTTCTCCCATGCCGCACGTCCTGGCCATCGCCAACCAGAAGGGCGGCGTCGGCAAGACCACCACGGCCATCAACCTCGCCACGGCGCTCGCGGTCCAGGGCCGGAACGTGTTGCTGATCGACCTCGATCCTCAGGGCAATGCCTCCACCGGCCTTGGGATCGACCACGGCCGGCGCGCAGGCAGCTACGCCCTGATCGCGGAAGGGCAGCCACTGCACAGGCTGTCGGTCGGAACCGAGGTTCCGGGACTGTTCGTCATCCCCGCCGACAACGAGCTCGCCGGCGCCGAGATCGAGCTGGTCGAGATGGAACGCCGCGAATATCGCCTGCATGATGCCTTGTCCGAAGCGGCCACGAAGGGCCACGACTTCGTCCTGATCGACTGCCCGCCAAGCCTGGGCCTGTTGACCCTCAACGCGCTGGTCGCTGCCCGCTCGGTGCTGGTGCCGCTGCAGTGCGAGTTCTTCGCCCTGGAAGGCGTCAGCCAGCTGATCCGCACCGTGGAGCGCATCCGCCGTGCCTTCAACCCCTCGCTCCGGCTGCAGGGGCTGGTCCTGACCATGTTCGACCGCAGGAATAACCTGTCCGAGCTGGTCGCCGCCGACGCGCGCGGCTTCTTCGGCGACCAGGTGTTCGAGACCATGATCCCACGCAACATCCGCATCTCCGAGGCGCAGAGCCACGGCAAGCCCGCCCACCTCTACGATCCGAGATCGAGCGGCGCGCTCGCCTATGTCCATCTGGCCGACGAGCTGCTCGATCGCACCACCCGGGAACCGGCACGATGAGCACTCCGCCGCGCCTCGGCCGCGGCCTGGCTGCCCTGCTCGGCGACCGCAGCCTTGAAGGGCCGGACCGTTCAGGCGAGGGCATCCACGCCCTGTCGATCGAGCTGCTCGAGGCCGGACCGTTCCAGCCGCGCCAGGTCATGGAGCCGGACTCCCTGGAGGAGCTGACGGAGTCGATCCGCGCCCGTGGCATCCTGCAACCGATCCTGGCCCGCCCGCATCCTGACCATTCCGGCCGCTACCAGATCATCGGCGGCGAGCGGCGCTGGCGGGCAGCACAAAGGGCGGGCCTGCATGTCATCCCCGTGCACGTGCGCCACCTGGCCGATGCCGAGGCGATGGCCGCCTCCCTGGTCGAGAACCTGCAGCGCCAGGACCTCAACGCCATCGAGGAGGCCGAAGGGCTGCACCGCCTGATGCGCGACTACGCGATGACGCAGGAGCAGCTCGCCGGCGCCGTCGGCAAGTCGCGCAGCCACGTCGCCAACACCATCCGCCTGCTCCAGCTTCCGGACAGCGTGCGGCGCGAGGTGGTGAACGGCGCCCTGTCCGCCGGCCACGCCCGGGCCCTGATCGGCCATCCCGATCCCGCCAAGGCTGCCCTGGCCGTGATCGCCAAGCGCTTGTCCGTGCGCCAGACCGAGGCGCTGGCACAAAGCCACATCAACGCCGCCCGGGTGGCGCCGCCTGCGGCACGCGCCGCAATCAACCCACGTGAAGGCAAGGATCCCGAACTCGCAGCCCTCGAGCGCGAACTGCGGCAGACGCTTGGCCTCAAGGTGGAGGTGCAGTTCGACGGCCGCGGTGGCCAGCTGCGCATCCACTACGACACGCTGGATCAGCTCGACGGCGTGCTTCTGCTGCTGAACCGGCCCGGCTCCTGATCAGCCCCCCGGAATTGCGCAGCCCCGCCCTTTCCATACCGTGACGGCGCTGCTATAGCGCCGTCACTCCGCAAGGGGGCGCATAGCTCAGTTGGTAGAGCAGCTGACTCTTAATCAGCGGGTCGTAGGTTCGAATCCTACTGCGCCCACCATGATTTTCCTGATCCGATCATGTAGACGTGGATGCGCGGATCCTTGTGTCCGGTGAAGCCGATATGGCGGACTTTGCCCGCCTGTTTGGCCGCGGCCGCCGTCTCGATCGCCCCACCACGAGCGAAGATGCGGTCCGGATCGTCGTAGCGCAGCACCTCGTGGAACATCCACAGGTCGAGGTGATCGGTGCGCAGGCGCCGCAGCGACTGGTCGAGCTGCACCTGCGCGATGTCCTTGTTGCGACCGTCCACCTTGGTCGTGAGGAAGGCCTTGCTGCGGTAACCTTCCTACGACAGCGCCATCCCATCCGCACCTCGCTGTCGCCGTGGTTTTAGTCCCAGGCGTTGTCCATGAAGTTCATGCCGCGATCGAGCGCTGCGTGACACAGCCGGATCGAGGGCGCCTGGTCGATGCCGGACTTGGCGAGTGCGAGCCGCCGAAGCCGATCGCCGACACGGACTCCCTGGTCCGGCCGAGCCTGCGGTAAAGCATGTCGCCGCACCGCTCTCCCGGATCGGTCAGAAGCGGCAAAGGCGGCAGCGGTATCTGCGGCCCGGTGACGAGCGGGATGTCCTGTCTCGGCTCTACACCGAGTGTTGCCTTGCCGACGAGGCCGCTTGCTGCGGCCGAGCGGAACAGGCTGCATCGATCCATGGCACGTCCTCCAGGAGAGTACGGCGGCATCATCCGCCGCGCCGACGCAGGAGACGCGACGCCAGCGAGGACCCCGAATTACGACCGCGTGAGGCGGCGCGCCCTCCGATGAACCGGTCAGCCGAAGGACGGCTGCACCACCGCCATGATCACGATCACCACCATCAGCACCGTCGGCAGCTCATTCGCCATGCGATAGAAGCGCTGCGGACGCCGGTTGCGATCCGCCAGGAAGTCCTTCCGCCACGCCGCACAGGCGCCGTGAAACCCCAGCATCAGCACGACTCCAGCGAGCTTGGCGTGCCACCAGCCGGCTGACCAGTCGACCCCTCCCGGCGTCATGACAAGCAGGCTGCCGAACAACAGGCTTGCGAACATCGCTGGCGTGGTGATCTGCTTCAGCAGGCGCCGCTCCATCACCTTGAAGCCCTCGCTCTGCGCCGATCCTGGCTCCGCCTGGCAGTGATACACGTAGAGCCGCGGCAGGTAGAACAGCCCGGCCATCCATGCGATCACGGAGATCAGGTGGAACGCCTTTTCCCACTGCAGCCATGGCCCGAGAACCGCGATCACCATGGCCCGCGCACCGCCTCGACCAGCGCCCCGACATGCTCCGGCGGCGTCTGCGGCAACACCCCGTGGCCCAGGTTGAACACGTGCGGCCGGCCGCGCAGGGCGTTGCGTATCGTCTCAACCGCAGACGGCAGCGCGTTCCCGCCGGCAAGAAGGCAGAGCGGGTCCAGGTTGCCCTGCAGCGCGACCTCCGGCGGCACCAGCGCAGAGGCCAGCCCGAGCTCGGCGGACGTGTCGAGCGCCAGCGCATCGATCCCGGTTCGTGCCGCATACCGGCCGACCAGCAACCCGCCCAGACGTGGAAAGCCCACCACCGGCACCGACGGATGCCGCCGCCTGATGTCCGACACGATCCGGCGTCCGGGCTCGATCACGTGTCGCTCGAACTGCGCCGGCGGCAACAATCCCGCCCAGCTGTCGAACAGCATCACCGCCTCCGCACCGGCCTCGATCTGCGCGCACAGCATGGTGGCCGTGGCCTCGGTCAGCAGGTCGATCAGCCGGTCGAACAGCGCCGGCTCGGCATAGGCCAGGCGACGCGTTTCCGCGAATTCCTTCGAGCCGCCGCCCTCGACCATGTAGCAGGCGACCGTGAACGGCGCTCCGGCGAAGCCGATCAGGGTGGTGGCGCCGACCTGCCCGGCACCCAGCGCCGCCTCGCCCGGCACGTCCAGCGCACGTCGCAGCCGGCGCAGTGTTTCCATCACCGGTGCCGTCGCCTCCGCCACCCGCTCCGGTCGCAGCCGGTCGAGGTCAGCCTTGCACCGCACCGGATCCAGCACCGGCCCAACCCCGTCGACGAACTCCAGCGACTGTCCCATCGCCCAGGGCAGGATCAGGATGTCGCTGAACAGGATCGCCCCGTCCATGCCGAAGCGGCGGATCGGCTGCAGGGTGATCTCGGTGGCGATGTCCGGCGTCATGCAGCGGGTGATGAAGTCGGCCTGTGCCCGGAGCGCGCGGAACTCGGGCAGGTAGCGTCCGGCCTGGCGCATCAGCCAGACCGGCGGATGCCAAACCGCTTCCCCGTGCAGCACCCGCAATAGCCGCTTGTCGTTCATTCTGAAGGTTTTGTCCGGGTTCGGCGCTCCGGCCCACCCGGTCTCGCTCGTCATGGCTTTGATCTAAACATGAAAGAAGAAGAAAAGATTGGGAGGAGTCCTAGGGGAGCCTGTGGATGTCGGGGTACCCCCTTTGCGGAAAACGTACCCCGCTTTGCCCACAGCGTGTACAACTTCCAAGCCATTGAAGCAGCACCGGTTTTCGAACTTGTCCAGGAGATGTCCGATCGAGCCTGTGTACAACTCCCTCCCCGCCGAAGCTGTACCCGTCATCCACATGACTCGGTACTTGGTGCGGCCGGAGCCCGGTTCATCCCCGTGTACCCCGGGACTCTCCCAGCCATGAACAGCCTGCCGGTCGCCTCATCGTCGCTGTCGCTTCCCGCGACTCCGCGCCTGATCCTCGCCAGCGGATCATCCGCGCGCCTGACGGTGCTCCAGGCCGCGGGCCTGCGCGTCCTGGTGCAGCCGGCCAGCCTCGACGAGGACGCGGTCAAGCGCGACGCGCAGGATGCAGGAGAAGGCCCGGACACGGCCGCCCTCAGGCTGGCCGGGCTCAAGGCCATGACCGTTTCCGATCCCGACGCGCTGGTGATCGGCGCCGACCAGATCCTGACCTGCGACGGATACTGGTTCGACAAGCCCACAGACCTCGACCAGGCCGCGTCGCATCTGCGCCGCCTGCGCGGCCGCGAGCACGTCCTGCACACCGCAACCGTGGTGCTGCGGCAGGGTCAGGAGGCGTGGCAGCATGTGGCGACTCCGCGCCTGCGCATGCGGGCATTGTCCGACCGCTTCATCGACGACTACATCGCCGCCGAGGGCCGGGCACTCCTGTCCAGTGTCGGCGCCTACCGCCTGGAAGGGCTCGGCATCCAGCTGTTCGATGCCATCGAGGGCGAGCACGCCGCGATCCTGGGACTGCCGATCCTGCCGCTGCTCGCCTTCCTGCGTCGGCAGGGCCTGCTGCGGGAGTGAACCCCTCGCGGCCCGGCCGCCGCAGGGTTGTCAGTCCCTGAAACCACGGCTATATGCGCGCCACCCAAGGACCTCCTGCTCCACGCAGGCGCTCCACCGGACGAACCGGGGCTGTAGCTCAGTTGGGAGAGCGCTTGAATGGCATTCAAGAGGTCAGGGGTTCGATTCCCCTCAGCTCCACCAGTTTTCCGCTGCTTCAAGGCCAGGGCGCATCGTTCCTCCCGATCCGGGCGTTGTTTCCGCTTTCGGGGAAACGAACATGGGAAAGCGTAAGATCATACGCGGCGAGATCCTGACCGTCGCCGGCCCGTGGCGGGACGCCCTGCTGGTCTGCCGCAAGTGCAGCCGCAAGCTCGATGGCGGCTTCGGCCCCGACGGGACGGACACCCTGCCTCGCGCCGTCAAGCACGCGCTGCGCGAGGCCGGTCGCCGACGTGACGTGCGGATCCTTGAGGTCGGTTGCCTCGGCGTGTGCCCGAAGAACGCGGTCACGGTGATGCACGGCGCCGATCCCGGCCAGATGCTCGTGGTTCCCGAAGGGCTGGAGCCCAGCCTCCTGCTGTCCCGCCTCGACAACGCGGCGTCGTTCGCCGCACCCACCACGCCGCACCCTTGACAGGACCTGTCGCAGCCGGTTCCTGACAGGCCAACCGCGGACCGCCCGGCAGTGTTCCACCATCTCGACCACCTCCTCGCCCATTACGGCTACGGCGTGGTGGGTCTCGTCGTGATGCTTGAAAGCATGGGCGCGCCGCTTCCCGGTGAAAGCCTGCTGATCGGCACCGCCCTGTACTGCGCCGCCACGCACCGGCTCGAGATCGGCTGGGTCGTCGCCGTCGCTGTTGCCGGCGCCATCATGGGCGACAATCTCGGCTACCTGATCGGCCGGTCCCTCGGCTTTCGGCTGCTGGCACGTTGGGGCAGCCGCATCGGCTTGACCGAGGATCGGCTGACGCTTGGCCGCTACATGTTCCGCCGCCATGGCGGCAAGGTGGTGTTCTTCGGCCGCTTCATCGCCATCCTGCGCACCTTTGCCGCCCTGCTGGCCGGTGCCAACCGCATGCCCTGGCCCTCCTTCCTGATCTACAACGCCCTGGGCGGCATAGGCTGGGCCGGTGGCTACTCGCTTGCCGCCTTCCTGCTCGGACGCCAGATGGAAAGGATCTCCGGCCCACTCGGGCTAGCGCTCGGGATCGTCGCCATGGCGGTGGTGGGCAGCGCCTTCCTGTTCCTCAAGCGCAACGAGAAGCGCCTGACCGACGATGCCCTGGCGGCGGCCCGCAGCGAGCCCGCACCGGGCTGAGCCTCACACGTTCGCCTGCGCGTCCAGCGGTGGCGCGTCGTCCGGCCGGTAGCACAGCGCCGCGCATTCCCCGGCCAGCACCCCGCCGACCGCGCTCACGTCGTTGCGGAACGCGTCGTCGAGGATGTCCAGCACGTCGAGATGCCGGTCCTCGAAATACATCCGGTGCACGTCCTGCCGCCGCGCGCCATAGACGATCCGGCCGACGCTGGTCCAGATGCAGGCCATGCTGCACATCCCGCACGGCTGCAGCGTCGAGTACAGCGTGGCGCCGCGCAAGTCGTCGCGCCCCAGGCTTTCGCAGGCGCGCCGGATCGCCACGATCTCGGCATGCGCACTCGGGTCGTGCCGCAACCCGACTTCGTTGTGCCCTTCGCCCACCACCACCCCGTCCAGCACGATCACGCAGCCGATCGGCGACGCTCCCTCGGTCCGGGCGCCGGCCTGCGCCAGCGCCAGGGCGCGCCGCATGAAGGTCTCGTCGTCCGGCACCGTCGTCATGACCGCTCAACGACGTGCCGGCGCCTTGCGTTCCGCTGTGGCAAACGCAGCGTGATCCAGACCGGCGCGTGGTCGCTCGCCCCCGGCTCGCCACGCACCGCCCGGTCCACCCCAGCATCCTCCAGCCGCATGGCCAGGTCGGGCGACACCAGGAGGTGGTCGAGCCGCAGCCCGGCATCGCGCGACCAGCGGTCCCGCTTGTAGTCCCAGAAGCTGTAGACCGGCCCGACTGGATGGATCCGCCTGACCGAATCGATCCAGCCCTGCGCCAACAGCCGCCCGAACGCGTCCCGGCTCGCCGGCTGCAGCAGCGCGTCGCGATCCCATGACCGCGTCGGATAGATGTCGGCAGCGCCCGGCACCACGTTGTAGTCTCCTGCCAGCACCACCGGCGCTCCGCTCCCGCGCAGCACCGACGCATGCGCGATCAGCCGCTCGAACCAGCGCAGCTTGGCATCGAACAGCGGCCCCGGTTGCGGATTGCCGTTCGGCAGGTAAAGGCAGGCGACCAGCACCCCCTCCACCGCCGCCTCGATGTAGCGCGCCTGCGCATCACGGTCCTCGCCCGGAAGCCGCCGCCTGGTCACCACCGGAGCCCGTCCGCGCGACAGGATCGCCACCCCGTTCCAGCACCGCTCCCCCTGCCAGGCCGCCTGGTAACCGGCAGCCCGGATCGCGTCCTCGGGAAACTCCGCCTGCGCCGCCTTGAGCTCCTGCAGGCAGACCACGTCCGGCCGCGCCTGCTCCAGCCAGGCGAGCAGGTTCGGCAGCCTCCGGTTCACGCCGTTGATGTTGAAGGTCGCGATCCGCACCGCGTGCCAGCGCGGCCCATCCGGTCCGGATTTCAACCCGTCCGGGGCTGGACGCCCGACCGGTTCCGGGAAACAGTTTCCATCGTCACGACGCGCCGGATGTTCTCTATGCCTTCTGCCCAGCCCGCTTCCAGCTGCCCGGTGCGGCATGCCCTGCTTCTCGGCGCCGCCCTGCTGGCCGGCGCGATCGCCGCGCCCTTTGCCCGGGCCCGGGCACAGGATGCGCCCACCGCGCCCGTCGCACCTCCGGCGCACGCCGCCGCCGCCGCCGACAAGCCGGCCAAGTCCGACAACCCGCTGATCGACCTGCTGCCCGCCGACAGCGTCACCCACCATGGCTACTCGGCCCCAGGGGTGTCGCTCGGCTACACCGCTACCGCCGGCACCCTGATCCTGCGCGACGACAAGGGTGCCCCCTCCGCCCGCGTGTTCTTCGTGTCCTATGTCGCCGACGGGCAGCAGGCGCAGCATCGTCCAGTCAGCTTCTTCTTCAACGGCGGCCCCGGCGCCGGCAGCGCTTTCCTGCACCTCGGCGCCGCCGGCCCGGTGGTGCTGAACTTCCCCGCCTCCAACCCCACCGACGGCGCCAACGCCCAGCTCGGCCCCAATCCGGACAGCTGGCTGCGCTTCACCGACATGGTGTTCATCGACGCGATCGGCACCGGCTACAGCCTGCCCGAGCATCCCGACAAGGCCGACAAGCTGTTCTACGGCGTCAAGCAGGACGGCTCCGCCTTTGCCAATGCGATCCGCATCTGGCTGGAGCGCAACCACCGCGAACGCTCGCCCAAGTATCTGGTCGGCGAAAGCTATGGCGGCATCCGCTCGATCAAGACCGCCTATGCGCTGCAGACCGAGCAGAACATCGAGCTCGCCGGCATCGTCATGGTCTCGCCGGCGATCGAGATGAGCCTGATCACCGACAACACCAACCCCCTGACCAACGCCATGCTTCTGCCGAGCCTGGCCGCCGCCACCTTGGAAAAGGCCGGCAGGCTTTCCCCGCAGGCTGTCGACGACGCCTACCGCTATGCCTTCGGCCCCTACCTGTCGACCCTGGTCGGACCCCCGCTCGACGCCGATGCGGCCCGCGCCTTCTACGCCAAGGTCGCCGACATGAGCGGCATTCCCGAAGCCGTGGTGGCCAAGGAGCGCGCCCAGCTCGACCCGTTCGCGCACGACGTGCGCAGCCGCGACGGCCGCCTGTACAGCCTCTACGACGACACCGTCTCCATCGCCGACCCCTACCCGGAAGGCATCGACAACGCCGACAGCCCCGAGCCGGTGCTGTCCGGCTACGGCCTCGCGTTCGGCAACGCCTTCACCGGCTATGTCGGCGACACCCTCGGCTACCACACCGAGCTCAAATACGACCTGCTGAACCTCAAGGTGAACGGCGCCTGGGACTACAAGCAGGACGGCGATCTGGTGTCGCGCGGCATGCCGGACCTGCGCAAGCTTCTGGCGCTCAACCCCTCCTTGCGCGTGTTCATCGCCAACGGCTACTTCGACATGACCTGCCCGTTCAGCTCCTCGCGCTGGCTGATCGAGCACATGCCGGTCGGCCGCGACCGCGTCCGGCTCAAGGTCTACCCCGGCGGCCACATGCTCTACACCAGGCCCGACAGCCGTGCCGCCTTGTCGCACGACATCGCCGCCCTTTACGCCGGCACGCCCTGAGCCTGCCCGTTCCGGGCGCGCTCCTCCGCCTGCTGGGGGTGCTTCCGTTTCTGGCTGTCCTGTCCGGCTGCGCCACGCCGCGCCCCGCCGCCTGCCTCGCTCGGCCGGCGCCGCCCGGGGACGCAGTCTGGGTGGTCGACCACGGCTGGCACACCGATCTCGCCGTCCCGGCCCGCAGCCTGCGCGGTCCGATGACAACGTTCCGGCAGCTGTTTCCCGGCATGACGGTGCTGCTGGTCGGCTTCGGCCGGCGCACCTTCATGACCGCCCCCGTGACGAACCTCGGCGACCTGCTGATCGGGCCATTCCCGGGCGACGGCGTGCTTCTGGTTGCAGGCCTGACCGCACCGCCAGACCGCGCCTATGCCGACGGCACCGAGGCCGTCCTGAAGCTGTCGCCGGATCAGGCCGACCGCCTGTCCGCCTTTCTTTGGCGCAGCTTCGTCCTCGACCACGGCCAGCCGCGCCGGATCGGCCCCGGCTTCTTCCCGGGCAGCGTGTTCTTCGCCGCCCGGCAGGGCTATTCGGGCTTCTACACCTGCAACAGCTGGACCGAGGACGCCTTGCACCAGGCGGGCCTCGCGCCGGGCTCCTTCGGCGTCGTGTTCGCCGACCAGGTCATGGCCCGCGCGGCCGGACGCGCCGGTCCGACCTGCGCGATTGGAGACCCGTGACCCGGGCTCAGTTCCCGGGTGGATGGTTATAGGTCTGCACCGGTGCCGTCTGCCCGTTCGGCAGCACCACGTAGGTGCGGCTCGGGCTCGATCCGCCGCCACCGCTGCCGAAGCTGGAACTGCACCCGCCCAGAACGGCGGAAGCAAGAAGAACCACGGCACAGGCGGAAGCACGCATCGTCATGGGCTCGACCACACCATGCGCGGCCTTCCGCTTCAAGACGCTTCTTCAGGCGTCCGCCTGCCGGGCTGCACCACCAGCCACGCCACGTCGTCCACAATC
>CAXTMS010000026.1:15922-21072 GCA_964245345.1 uncultured Acetobacteraceae bacterium
CTGGACCTTCTCCCTTGCCTGCGAAAGGTCGGCACCGTCGCCTCGCGCGACAACAACGTAGCCATCCCCTCTGACCTGCCCGCCCCTCAGGTCAGCGCGGAGAGCGCCCCAAGCCAGGGTTCGTATCGACGCCAGGCATCCGGCGGCGGGGCCGTGATCGGCTGGCGCACCTGCCACCGGCTCGGCGTCCGCACCACCCGCGCGTTGCGCTCGGGATGGAGGCAGGCGTCGTTCCAGGCGAGGCCGCAGGCCGAAAGCAGCGCGCCGATCTCCCTGCATGGCTCCGACACCAGCCGCTCATGCGACACCTCGTGGAACTGCGCCGCTGGCACCACGCGGCGCCAATGCGAGGACAGCCGCTCGACGGCCCGGATGGCTGCAACCAGCGCGGCGCCGCCGGTCGGGATCCCGACGCCGCGGTTGAAGTGGGTCCGGCGGATCGACAGCGCCACGTCGATCGGCCGCCGCCGGCACGACACGATCATCGCGCGCGGCAGGCAGGAATGGACCAGCCCGACCTGGAACACGTTGAGCGGCATCTTGTCCGTCACCCGCCCGGCGGCCGGCGCCAGGCCATGCAGCAGCTCGACATAACCGGTCGCAAGGCGCCCGCGCTGTTCCGCGTCCTCCTCGCCCGCAGGCGAGGCCCGTTCGGTCCAGAACGGCAGCTCGCCGCCTGGATGGACCTCAGGATGGCAGGACAGGATCTGCTCCACCAGCGTGGTGCCGGATCGCGGCAGGCCGACGATCAGGATTGCCCTCCCATCCGGGTGGCCGCGTTCCGCTGCCCGCGCCAGGCGCTGCGCCCCGAAGCGGCCGATCAGCCGCTCGACGCGCGCCTCGACCGCCCGGCCGTCCTCGTCGTCGCGTTCGCCGCGGATCCCGCCGGCGATGTCGAACTGTCGCATCGCTTCCCCGGGATCGCCGAGGTCGTCGGCCACCTTGCCGAGCGCCAGGTGCAACTTCACCCGGGCCTCGGCGTGCAGGCCCGGCCGTGCCGCCGCCGCCGCCATCCGGTCGACCAGCGCTGCGTCCGTGGTGCCGATGCGTCGGCAGCGCACGAGGTCGTAGAAGCTGCCGGCATACTGGTGCGACGTTCGCGTCACGTGCTCGTAGCAGGCAAAGGCGGCCTCGGCGCGGCCGGCATCGGCCAGCACCGAGCCCAGCGTGTCGGTCGCTTCCAGGTGGCCCGGATGCGCGGCGAGCAGCGCCCGCAACACCTGCTCCGCCGCGTCGTGCCGGCCGGCATCGAGCGCCAGCCTGGCTTCTGCAAGACGCGACAGCGCGCTGGGCGGTCGCGTCGAGGCTGCCCGGCGCAGCGCCGCCAGCGCCGGAACGCGCCGGCCGAGCGCTTCCAGCAGCACGCCGGCACGGAACGGCGCGTCGGCACGCGACCCGTCGATCTCCCCGGCCCGCCCATACGCCGCGAGCGCCCCGTCGGGATCGCCAAGCGCCTGCAGGGCGACGCCGAGCCGCACATGCGCGAGCGCGAAGCCCGGATCGGCCAGGATCGCCGCCTGGAACGCACCCGCGGCCTCCCCGAAGCGGCCGGACCTGAGGCACAGATATCCCACGTCGTGGTGCACGGCCGCCTCGGCCGGCGCCAGCTTCGCCGCCTCGCGAAGCAGCCCGATCGCCTCGTCGATCCGGTCGTGCTGTACACATGTCCGTGCGCGTGCGAGCAGTGGCTGGATCATCCCCGCATCCTGCCTCCGGCGCCCGGCCGGTGACATGATTTGTTCATGAAGCCGCGACCCGTCCCGTCAGGAAGGCGTCAGGCAACGCGGCTACCAACGGCCCAGCCGGTGGGACGACCGATGCCGGTCGCTTGACCGCTCCTGCCGTGAGCATCCTCGGATGTGCCGCAGCGACCGGCCGGCGAAGCCCCCGAGGAGTTCACCGCTTGAGAACATATGCAAACCGATCGCTTGCGAGCGTGCTGGCGATGGTGCTCGCAGCACCCGGCTTCGCGGCGGCGGCCGACAACCAGACGCGCACCGTCGGGCCCCAGCTGAACGGGTCGGTGGTGGCGTCGGACAACCAGCTCCTGACGCCGGCCGGAATCACGGTGCAGCTCGGTTCCCCGGTGCGCGCCAAGGCGGTCGCGATCAACCCGAACACCAAGACCCGTTCCGCTGCCGTGCTGCTGATGAGTGCCGCCGAGTCGGTGATCGTCTTCGACACCACCACCGGCGCCGTGCTGCAGCGCTACGTGCCGGTCAGCGTCAACGGATCCACTTTCAAGGACGACCCGACCGGCTCCTTCACCGGCATCGCCTACACCCCGGACGGCTCCAAGCTGCTGTTCAGCCAGGACGACAGCCAGGTCCAGGTGGCGAACGTCGATCCGAAGAACGGCACGCTGACGCCCTCCGCCGTGATCCCGATCCCGGCGCCGAACAATCCCAACCTTTACACCCCCGGCACCGCCAACCCCGGTGGCATCGCCCTGGTCGATGACAACGAGGGCTTGGTCGCCCTCAACGCCAGCAACGCCCTTGGCGTGATCAACCTGTCCACCGGCTCGCTGATTGCGCAGATCCCGGTCGGCAACGCCCCCAACCACGTGATCGTCGCCGGCAACCACGCCTACGTGTCCAACGAGGGTGGCCGCCCGGCGACCGCGTCCGACTTCACCACCCTGTCCGACGGCACGCCGATCGTCGCCGACCGCACCACGGGTGCCGCGACCACCGGCACGGTGTCCGTCATCAACGCCAGCGGCCAGCTCGCCGCCAGCATCGACGTCGGCCTTCGTCCGGCCGGCATGGCGCAGGCGAACGGCTTCGTCTACGTCGCCAACGCTTACAGCGACACGATCTCGGTGATCAGCACGGCCACCAACACGGTCACGCGCACCATCCCGGTCGGCGTGCCGCTGCCCAACGGCGCGTTCGGCGCCGGCGCCGACGACGTCGCTGTGGTCGACAACAGGCTGTACGTGACGCTGGGCCAGTCCAACGCGATCGCCGTGGTCGACCTGACCAAGCCGAACGACCAAGCGGTGGTCGGCTATATCCCGACCCTCTACTTCCCCACCTCCATCGCCTACGACCCGGCGAACGGCCGCCTCGTGGTCGCCAACGACAAGGGCCTGGGCGCGCAGGGATCGGTTGGCACCGCCCACGGCGTCACGGCCTTCAACACGCACCAGGACACCGGCACCGTCAACCTGATCAGGATCCCGAACAACAACGCCCTGATCGAGGATACCGCCAAGGTGGTGCGGAACAACCATTGGCTGTCCCCGTATGCCAAGGTGGGTGCCGGGAACGCCGACCCGAACGCCGCACCGGTGGCGATCCCGGCGCATATCGGCGAGCCGTCGCTGATCAAGCACGTCTGGTACATCATCAAGGAGAACCGCACCTACGACCAGATGCTGGGCGACGTGACGCAGGGTGCCGGCGACGCCTCCCTCGCCGTGTTCGCGGGCAACGTGCCGAACCAGCACAGCCTGATCGGGCGCTTCCCGCTGTTCGACAACCTTTATGCGCCGAGCCGCCAGTCCGCGGACGGCCATCCCTGGACCATCGAGGCGGGCTCCTTTTATTCCAACGACATCCAGTCTCCTGACTGGATCCGTTCGTATCCCGGCGGCAACGACAACGACAGCCTGACCTTCACCAGCAAGGGCTACATCTGGACCAACGCGGTCAAGAAGGGCCTGAACGTCAAGATCTACGGCGAGTGGAGCGACGCCTCGGTGGTGGCGAACAACCCGGCTACTGGCAAGCCCTACACCTGGGCCGACTTCTACAACACCTCGCTCTACAACGAGACCGGCGGCAAGCAGGGCGCCAACGTCGTCCCACCGGACTCCGACTCCGAGCATTCGCAGATCCCGGCGGTCAACGCGCTTCTCGACCCGCACTACCCATCCTTCAACCTCGGCATCCCTGACCAGTACCGGATGGACTACTACCTGCCGATGCTGGCTGCCCAGGACGCCGCCAACCAGGTCCCCAGCCTGACGGTGATCTGGCTGCCGGACGACCACACCAACGGCACCACCGACGGCAACCCGCTGCCCAACAACTACGAGGCCGACAACGATCTGGCGCTCGGCCGCCTGGTGGAGGCCATCAGCCACAGCAAGGTGTGGTCCAGCTCGGCGATCTTCGTCACCGAGGACGACTCCCAGGACGGCGTCGACCACATCGACGGCCACCGCGAGCCGGCCTACGTCATCAGCCCGTATGCCGTCGCGCCGCAGGCGCCGGGCGTCGGCAAGGTCATCAACACGACCTACACGGTGGTGAACATGGAGCGCACCATCGAGAACATCCTCGGCGTGCAGCCCTTGACCCAGTTCGACCGCGTCGCCTCGCCGATGTTCGACGCCTTCCAGAACACGCCCGACCTCGCCCCGTTCACCCACGTCCCGGCCAACACGCCGCTGAACATCGGTCCGGGGAACGTGCCGATCCCGGGCACCGGTCCCGCGAACTACACGCTGAACCGACACAGGATCAGCCCGTTCGAGAAGTCGTGGATGCTGGCGTCGGACCGCATCATGCGGCCCAACATGACCAAGGCCGACATCGTCGACGAGAATTTCCTCAACCACGTGATCTGGTACTCGGCGACCGGCTGGCATCGTCCCTATCCGGGTGAAACGTCGATGCGGTCGCCCGCCTCGTTCCACAACGTCGTGAAGGCGACCGACGACGATTGATCGGCAACCGCGTTCCCTCGTCCGGGTGGCGTCCTTTCCCCGCGAAAGGACGCCACCTCGCTTGCGATGATGCCGAAGAATGGCCTGGGCTTAAACAAGACTGTCCCATGAGCAGGGGTCCGGCCATGGGCGCGATCGGCCCGGAGGATCCCACAACGTACGAGGCGCTCGACGGCCCGCTCAAGGGCATCAAGTACGGCGCGGAGCTCACCGCGTCGGCAAGCGCCAACGACCTCAGCTCCTACCTCCTTGCCGGCGACGCCGCGGTCGAGTCCGGCGACAACGTGGACGGCAAGCTGGGCAGCACCGACGCGGCCAATGGCGGGCTGCTCCAGGTCAATTCCGAGGCCTGGAACTCGTCTTCCAACGTCGCCGAAAGGGCCGAAGGGGCGCCCGGATCATCCGGTCGTACATCGACCAGGCCGGCGGCAACGTGGCCAAGGGCCTCGGCGGCTACAACACCGGCGACGTC
>CAXTMS010000026.1:21172-23614 GCA_964245345.1 uncultured Acetobacteraceae bacterium
CAACGCGTTCAAGGCGGAACAAGCGGGCGACGCCGCCTCGCTCAACAACAGCAACGCCGAGCCGCGGCGCCCGGCTGGGGCGTGCGCCACCAGCCCGTCCCGCGCAGCCGCACCATTCCTGCCGCCGCCCGAGGCCGGCGCAGGACGTCACGATCGGCCTGCCTGTTCGCGAAGCCCCGCCTGGCGTCGAGCCGCGGTGCCCGCCCGGCACCTCGTCTCAATCATGGGACCGCCGCTTCGGCTTATGTCGTTGCAACGCCCGCGCAAGCTTTGCCTAATGAACCGGCCGATCGGGGCGCCGCCCCGCACCATCCCCTAGGGTGTCACCGGTCAAGGAGAAGCGCATGTCGTCCTTTCTTCGATCAGTTCTGGCCCTTGGCCTGTTGGCGATGACCATTCCCGCGACGGGAAGCCTCGCACGGGCTACGGAACGACTGGCCGGGGCGACGATCGACGAGCGGCAGACCGTGTTTCTCCCCTGGAACCTGCGTCCGGAGGCCAACGCGTCGAACGACCGCGGCGCCGTCGAGGACAACCGTCCCCTCGACCACATGCAGCTGCTTTTGAATCGTCCCGCCGCCGCTGCCGCCGCCCTCGATGCCTTCATCGCCGGCCTGAACGATCCCAGCTCGCCCGACTACCACGCGTGGCTGACCGCCTCGCAGTTCGGCACCCGTTTCGGCCCGGCCGAGTCCGACGTGCAGCAGGTGGTCGCCTGGCTGCAGGGCCACGGCCTCGTGGTCAACGAGGTGCAGCCCAACCGGATGGTGATCGACTTTTCCGGCACCGCCGGGGCGCTGCGCGACGCCTTCGGCACCGCCTTTCACCGGTTCGCGGTGAACGGCGTCACCCACATCGCCAACGTACGCAACCCGACCGTGCCCGCGGCGCTGGCCGGCATCGTCCGCGGCATCGTGTCGCTCAACGACTTCCGGCCGCATCCGCAGTACAAGCCCCGCCCGGCCTACACCTTCACCAGCGGCGGCTCCACCTACCATGCGGTCGTCCCGGCCGACCTCGCCACGATCTACAACCTCAACCCCTTGTTCTCCGCCGGCACCTCCGGCCAGGGCCAGACCATTGTCGTGATCGAGGACACCGACGTTTACAAGACCGCCGACTGGACCACCTTCCGCTCGACCCTGGGCTTGTCCGGCTTTACCGCCGGTTCCTTCACGCAGGTGCATCCCGCCAGCAGCGGCAAGAGCTGTTCCGATCCGGGCGTGGTGGCGGGCAATGAAAGCGAGGCCACGCTTGACGCCGAATGGGCCAGCGCCGCCGCCCCCAGCGCCACCATCGAGCTCGCCTCCTGCAAGGACACCAGCACCACCTTCGGCGGCCTGATCGCGCTGCAGAACCTTTTGAACAACGGCACCCCGCCGGCGATCGTCAGCATCAGCTACGGCGAGTGCGAGGCGCTGAACGGTTCCACCGCCAACGCCGCCTACAGCACCACCTACCAGCAGGCGGTGGCGATGGGCGTGTCGGTGTTCGTGTCCGCCGGTGACGAGGGTGCGGCCAGCTGCGACGCCGACGAGACGTCCGCCAGCCACGGCATCGCCGTCAGCGGCTTCGCCTCCACCCCCTACAACGTCGCGGTCGGTGGCACCGACTTCGGCGACACCTATGCCGGCACCACCGCCACCTACTGGAATGCCTCCAACACCGCGACCTATGGCTCCGCTCGGAGCTACGTCCCCGAGATCCCCTGGAACGATTCCTGCGCCAGCGCCCTGCTGACCACCGCCGCCGGCTACAGCACCCCCTACGGCGCCGCCGGCTTCTGCAACAGTTCCATGGGCAAGGAGTACTACCTCACCACCGCCAGCGGCTCCGGCGGCCCGAGCGGCTGCGCCACCGGCACCCCGTCCCGGTCCGGCGTGGTCGGCGGCACCTGCAAGGGCACCCCCAAGCCGTCCTGGCAGGCGCTGGTCGGCAATCCCAAGGACGGGGTGCGCGACCTGCCGGACGTGTCGCTGTTCGCCGCCAACGGCGTCTGGGGCCACTACTACGTGTTCTGCGACTCCGACACCGCCGACGGCGGTGCTGCCTGCACGGGCGCGCCCAGCGGCTGGTCCGGCGCCGGCGGCACCTCGTTCGCCTCGCCGATCCTGGCCGGCATCCAGGCCCTGGTGAACCAGCGGCAGGGCGCCCGGCAGGGCAACCCGAACCCGGTGTACTACGCCATCGCCGCCGCCGAATATGGCAGCGCCGGCAACCCGTCCTGCAACGCCACCAGCGGCAACGCCACCGCCTCCGCTTGCGTCTTCTACGACGTCACGCAGGGCGACATGGACGTGAACTGCACCGGCACCACCGACTGCTACCTGCCCGGCGGCCGCAACGGCGTGTTGTCCACCACCAGCGGCAGCTACGCCAAGGCCTACGGCACCAGCACCGGCTGGGACTTCGCCACCGGCATCGGTTCGGTGAACGCCGCCA
>CAXTMS010000027.1:0-23336 GCA_964245345.1 uncultured Acetobacteraceae bacterium
CGCGAGCCGCAGAACCGACGCGTCGAGATCGTCCTGCGCTAGCCCCGCAGGATGTCGGCGAGCCGGGTCGGGACCCTAGCCCAGCCCGGCAAACAGCGAGGTCGACAGGTAGCGCTCGGCGAACGAGGGCACGATCACCACGATCTGCTTGTCGCGGTGCTCGGGCTTGCGCGCCAGGACCAGCGCCGCGTGCAGCGCGGCGCCGGAGGAGATGCCGATCGGCAGCCCTTCCAGGCGTGCGCAACGACGGGCCGCGGCGATCGATTCCCGCTCCGACACGGTCACCACGCCGTCCAGCGAGTCCAGCTCCAGCACGCCGGGACAGAAGCCGGGGCCGATGCCCTGGATGCCGTGCGGGCCGGGCTCGTCGCCGTTCAGCACCGCGCTCTCGGCCGGCTCCACGCCGTACACCAGCAGCCCCGGGCGGCGCGGCTTGAGCGCGCGCGCGATGCCGGTGGCGGTGCCGCCGGTGCCGATGCCGGCCACCACGATGTCCACCTCGCCGTCGGTGTCGGCCCAGATCTCCTCGGCCGTGGTGGCGGCATGGATGTCGGGATTGGCCGGGTTGTCGAACTGGCGCGGCATCCAGGAGTCCGGCGTGTCGGCCAGGATCTCGCGCGCACGTGCGATGGCGCCCGCCATGCCGAGCCGCGACGGGGTGAGCTCGAGCTGCACGTCCATCAGCCGCAGCATCTTGCGCCGCTCGATCGAGGCGCCTTCCGGCATGGTCACGATCAGCCGGTAGCCGCGCGAGGCCGCCACGAAGGCAAGCGCGATCCCGGTATTGCCGGAAGTCGGCTCCACCAGCACGGTGCGCCCCGGGGTGATGGTGCCGTCGCGCTCCGCGGTGAGCAGCATCGCCGCGCCGATCCGGTCCTTGACCGAGCCGAGCGGGTTGAAGAACTCCAGCTTGCAGGCCACCCGGGCGAGCAGCCCGTCCTCGCGTGTCAGGCGCGGCAGGGCGACCAGCGGCGTGCCGCCCACCGTTTCGACGATGCTGTTGTAGATGCGCCCGCGCGGCGTCGCGAACTCCGGTGCCGCGGCCTCGACGGCGTGCATGTGCTTTCTTGCCATGACGCCTAGATAGCACCGATCTCCATCGTGGATAAGCGGTGCCGGTCCTGCTATGTCTTGACCGTGCCGCGCCTGCGGATCGCTTCACCACCGAACGGAGACCGACCCGGATGCTGCTTCGGCGCGACAGGGCGATGATCGCGGTGCTCATCATGCTGGACGTCGCGTTCCATGCCGGCCGGGCCGGCACGGTCAGCGCCGCCGACATCGCGGAACGGGC
Source organism: uncultured Acetobacteraceae bacterium (assembly GCA_964245345.1). GTDB lineage: Bacteria > Pseudomonadota > Alphaproteobacteria > Acetobacterales > Acetobacteraceae > Lichenicola. The sequence continues at coordinate 1,295 of CAXTMS010000027.1, forward strand.
CGGGCTCGCGCGCCGGGGGATCGAGCCGCTGCTGCAGGGGCTGTCGCGTTCGTCGCTGCTGGAAAGCGTGCGCGGGCCGCGCGGTGGCTACCGCCTCGGCCGGCCGCGTCGCGACATCCGCCTTAGCGAGGTGGTCGAGGTGGCGGTGTCGGAGGATGCGGCCGGCGAGGACGGGCCGGTCGGCGAGCTGTTCGCGCGCGTGGTCGAGCCGACCTGGCGCTGCTTCGACGACAGCCTGCGCACGCAGCTGCACGAGCTGACCCTCGACGACCTGGTGCGCCGCGCGGAAGGCGCCGGGCTGCGCCGCCCCCTGGCAGAGCCGATCAGCTTCTCCATATAAGGCGGGACCGGCGCAGAGACGCGCCATCGGCTGAACCACTGTGCCGTGTCGTGGTCTGGTTTGACCCGCGCTGCCGGATCGTCTTTCACTCGGGTTCGTTCCCCTCGGCGGCGTTTCCGCTCCGCTGACGGCCGCTTGAGGAAACACCACGCATGACCATCCAGCTCGGCCAGGTCGCGCCGGACTTCGAACAGGACACCACGCACGGGCGCATCCGCTTCCACGCCTGGCTCGGCAGCGCCTGGGGCGTGCTGTTCAGCCACCCGAAGGACTTCACACCGGTCTGCACCACCGAGCTCGGCGCCGTCGCGCGGCTGGGGCCGGAATGGAGAAAGCGCAACGTCAAGGTGATCGGGCTGTCGGTGGACCCGTTGGACAGCCACCGCCGCTGGGAAGGCGACATCGCCGAGACGCAGGGTGCGGCGGTCGACTTCCCGATGATCGCCGACCCGGACCGCATCGTGTCCACGCTCTACGGCATGGTGCATCCCGACGCGGATCCGGGCGTCACCGTGCGCACGGTGTACATCATCGACCCGCACAAGAAGGTGCGGCTGAGCCTGTCCTACCCGCCCTCCGCCGGACGCAACTTCGACGAGGTGCTGCGGGTGATCGACAGCCTGCAGCTGACCGACGCGCACAAGGTGACCACGCCCGCGAACTGGAAGACCGGCGACGACGTGATCATCGCGCCGAGCGTCGACGACGAGGCAGCCCATGGCCTGTTCCCCGACGGCTGGACCACGCTCAAGCCCTATCTGCGCATGGTGAAGCAGCCGGCGGCCCGATAGATCGTTCGACATTCCCGACCGGCGGAGCCTCAACTCCGGCCGGTCTTGCAGGACCAGTGCCCGTGCCCGATCAAACCATCCCCGTGCCCAAGAAGCCCAGCGGCGTCGAAACGCTCAAGCAGGACAGCCGCGGCCTGCGCGGGCGCCTGGCCGAGGAGCTGGCCGAAGGCGGCGTCCAGGTCAGCGAGGATGCCTACAACCTGCTCAAGTTCCACGGCAGCTACGAGCAGTTCGACCGCGACACCGCTACCGCGCTCAAGCAGCAGAAGAAGGAAAAGGACTACCAGTTCATGGTCCGGGTCCGCATGCCGGGCGGCGTGCTGACGGCCGAGCAGTATCTCGGGCTGGACCGGCTGGCGGACGCGCACGCCAACGGCACGCTGCGCATCACCACCCGGCAGGGCATCCAGTTCCACGGCATCCTGAAGGGCGAGCTCAAGGCGTCGATCGCTGCCATCAACCACACCCTGCTGACCACCCTGTCGGCCTGCGGCGACGTGGTGCGCAACCTGATGACCACGGCGGCACCGCGTCGCGACCCGCGCCACACCCGGCTGCGCGCCGACGCCAACATGCTGTCGGAGGCGCTGCTGCCGAAGAGCCGCGGCTACTTCCAGATCTTCCTCAACGAGGAGCCGGTCGCCGGCGTCGACGAGACCGAAACGCTGTACGGTCCCACCTACCTGCCGCGCAAGTTCAAGATCGGCCTGGCGGTGCCGGAGGACAACAGCGCAGACGTGCTGGCCAACGACCTGGCGGTGATCGCCCTGTTCGACGGGGCGGACCAGCTGCAGGGCTACAACATCGCCGTCGGCGGCGGCCTCGGCATGACCCACAACCGCGCCGACACGTTTCCGCGCCTGGCCTCGCCGATCTGCTTCGTCGGTCCGGACCGGCTGCTCCAGGTGGTGGAAGCGGTGATCCGGCTGCAGCGCGACCACGGCGACCGCACCGACCGCAGGCGCGCCCGGCTGAAATACGTGGTCGAGGACCGCGGCCTCCCGTGGGTGAAGCAGACCCTCGACTCGTACTACGGTGCCGTGCTGGAGCCGCCACGCCCGGCAGACCGGCTGCACATCCCCGAGCTGCTCGGCTGGCACGAGCAGGGCGACGGGCTGTGGTGGCTGGGCGTGCCGGTGCCGTCCGGACGCATCCAGGACACCGACGCCGTTGCGCTGCGCACGGCGCTGCGCGAGGTGGTGCAGCAGTTTGGCACCGATCCGGTGATGACGGCGCAGCAGGACGTGCTGTTGTCCAACATCCGGTCGGAGCACCGCGCGGCGATCGACGCCATCCTGGCCGGACACGGCGTGGTGCCGGCGACGGCGCTGTCCACCTTCTCGCGCTTCGCCCTGGCCTGCCCCGCCCTGCCCACCTGCGGCCTGGCGCTGACCGAGGCCGAGCGGGTGCGCGAGCCGATCGTCGCCACCCTGGACGGCCTGCTGCGGCGGCACGGGCTGCAGGACCGGCGCATCAGCCTGCGAATCACCGGCTGCCCCAACGGCTGCGCCCGCTCCTATAGCGGCGACATCGGGCTGGTCGGACGCATCCCCGGCCACTACGCGATCTATGTCGGCGGCGACTTCGACGGGCACACCCTGTCGTTCCGGCTGCTGGAGCGGGTGCCGGAAGCCGGTCTCGGCGACAGCTTCGCGCCGCTGTTCGAGGCCTGGGCGACGCAGGGCCTGCCGGAAGAAGGGTTCGGCCCGTTCTGCACCAGGATGGGACGCGACGCGTTGCTGGCGCTGACCGGTGCCAAGGCCGCCTGACCTGTTCCGCGTCGCAACCGGCCGAATCGGCGGCTAGGAGCTCTGTGTCTTCTTCGTGGTCTTGCGATGCGACCGGGTGCTCGTCCTGTGGGAGGTGCTCTTGGTGACCGGCGCGACATAGGGCGTCACCACGGCCGGGCGCGGCACGCCGGTCGCATCCACGCTCGCCGCCACGTGCAGCAGGGTGCGCGGACCGCCATCGCTCGGCACCAGGCTGACGCTGAAGCCGTCCGGGCCGGCATAGGCGGTGGTGGCGGTGTAGTCGATCAGGGTCTGGTTGTTGTAGTTGTGGATGAACGCCTTGCCGTGCTCGGGCAGGTCCTGCAACAGGAACGACGCGTAGGCGGTCCCGTCCGGCTGCGACACGGCCACGACGCAGAGCCCGTCATCCGACCGCACCGCCATGGTCACGTTGCGCCCGGCGGGACCGGCCGCCACCGGGCTGACGGCGCACACGGCGGAACGCTTCAGGTAGCCGAACGGGTCCGGCGCGATCGCAGCCACCGGCGCCGGTGGCGGCTTTTGTGCACAGCCGGCGATCACCAGGCCGGTCAACAGAAGGGAGACGGCAGCTCGCACGTGCACTCAAACAGCTCCGAAGGTCAGGCAGCCGCGACGGGATGCGAACGTCCTGTGCGGCAGGATGCCTTAGGGCAAAAGCCGGCCCGGCGGAAGACCGCACGCGATCCACCGAACGGTTGCGCGTGCCGGCTGGCGAGTCGCGTGTCGGGACGGATGGGGCGGAGGCTTGCCCGCCTGGTTGCACGGCGCTAGACCACCCTCATCATTCCGCGAGGGCTTTCTCCACCGAACCGATGTATTTTCGCCACAAGCGGTCATGCTCACGGCGGCCGAATCGAATTATGCTTGCGAAACCGCATCTTACGGCGGCAACTTCAGCCACCGGATGAGCGGGACTCGGCGATTTGCGGCGTCCCTCCTCAACGGCGCAGTTTCTGGAGAACACCATGTCGGTCCTCATGAGGCGTATCGCAGCGGGGATGGCGGTCGCCACGCTTCTCGGGGGACAGGCGGTCGCCGCCGGCCAGTGCGGCATCTCGTCGGCGCGACAAGCCTTCGACGTGCAGGGGTTGAAGAGCGAGCTGATGGTGACGGCGCTCTCCTGCAACGCGCAGGAACGCTACAACGCGTTCGTGGAGAAGTTCCGCCCCGACCTGAACGCGCAGGAAGCCGCCCTGAACGGGTACTTCCGCAGCACCTATGGCCGCGGCGCGCAGGTCGCGCACGACGACTACATCACCCAACTCGCCAACGTGCAGTCCGAGCGCGGCCTCAAGGCCGGCACCGCCTTCTGCCAGCAGCGCATCAGCATGTTCGACGAGGTGTCGGTGCTGCGGAACGCGTCCGACCTGGGCGGCTATGCCGAGGCGAAGGACATCGTCCAGCCGGCCAGCTACGAAACGTGTTCCGCGCCGAGCGCCACCGGCCATCCCGGCCGGGTGCGCCGCATCCGCGCCGTGGGACACGCCCACAAGAGCTGATCGCTCGGTCCGGAAGCAAAGGTTTCGAGGGACCTGAAGCGGCGCACGGTCCCCTTCTGCCGCCGGACGCTCAGCCGGTCGCGTTGGCTTTTGCGCCGGACGGCTTCTTGTCCTCGTTCTTCTGTTTCAGGTGCACCGTCTCGCCCTGCACCAGGTCGGTCGGCGGGTTGACGATCACCTGCTCGCCGCCTTCCAGGCCGTGGCCCAGTTCGGCCTCGGTGCCGGTGTCGCGGTTGATCACGATCGGGCGCATCGACACCTTGTTCCCGTCCAGCACGGCGACGTGCAGGCCGGCGGTGTCGAAGATCAGGGCGGCGTCGGGCACCACCACCAGCGGCTCCGGGCGCTTGACGTCGAACGACACGGTGACGAACAGGCCGGCGCTCAGCTTGTGGTCGCGGTTGTCGATGTCGACCTCGACCAGCTCGGAGCGGGAGTTCTGCGCCAGCGAGGCGGAGAACCGCGACACCACCGCCTTGAACACTTCCCCAGGCAGCTCGGGCACGGCGACATGCGCCGGCAGCCCGTTGCGTATGCCGACGAACTGGCTTTGCGGCACGTAGACCTGGCAGCGCAGCACGTCGTCCTGGTCGATGTGCAGCAAGGTGGTGCCGCTGCTGGTGTCGCTCTGCACCAGGGTGCCGATGTCGACGTTGCGCTGCGTGATCACGCCGTCGAACGGCGCCACCACGTTCTCGAACCCGGTCAGCGCCACCAGACGGTCCACCGTCGCCTGCTGGGCGCGTATGTTGGCCACCGCGACGCCGATCCCGGCCTGGGCGCTGCCGACGCTTTGCGTGCTGACGTTGAAGTTGGTGACCTGGGTGTCGCGGTCCTGGGTGGTGCCCCAGCCTTCCGCGGCCAGGATCTGCGAGCGGGCGCTGTTGATCTTGGCGTTCTTGGAGGTCGCCTGCGCCTGCTTCAGGCTGGCCTGCGCCTCCGCCAGCTGCGCCTGCATCTGGCCGAGCTGGGCGCGCGCCTGCTCCAGCTGCTGGTCCAGGTCGGGGGCAGCGATCCTGAGCAGCAGGTCGCCCTTCCTCACCCGGCTGCCGATGTCGACGTAGCGCTGGCCGATGAAGCCGGTGGCGCGCGCATATAGATCGGCCGATGCATAGGCCACGGTCTGGCCCGGCAGGGAGGTGGAGGCGACGTCGGCGGTCTTCTTCGCCTTGGCCACCTCCACCTCCGGCACCTCGTGCTGGGACTGCGACAAGGTGCTGGAGGCGGAGCTCGACTCCTGCCAATGGTTGTACACCCCCCATCCGATCAGCAGCGCCAGGGGGATCGCGACATACATCGCGTAGCGGCGCGGCGGGGCCGGCGGGGGGGGCTCCGCATCCTCGTTCTTGCCGTCCCGGCTGGTCCGGTCGTCATCCGCCGGCTTGTCCTGCCGACGCTGCGGCGCGTCGGGCGCGCGCGCTTGGTCCCGGTCACCGTGCGCATCGCGGTCGGGATCATCGCCGCCGCCGGGGCGATCGTCGCCGGCATGATCCTCGGGCGCCGCGTCGTGCCCGTCATGGACCGGCCTGCGTCCGTCGTCGGCCTGGTCGGGCGGGGTCATACGTAGTCCTCCGGAGACCGCACTGGTCCGCTGCGCAGCAGGGTATAAAGGAACGGCACGAACAACAGCGTGGAGCAGGTGCCGACCGAGATGCCGCCGATCACCGCGCGCGCCAGCGCCGCGTTCTGCTCGCCGCCCTGCCCCAGGTTGAGCGCCATCGGGATCAGCCCGACCACCATGGCGCCCGCGGTCATCAGCACCGGCCGCAGCCGCGCCTCGCCGGCGGCGATCGCGCCCTCGATCGCCGAGCAGCCGGTTTCCTCCCGGTGCTCGCGGGCAAAGGTCACCAGCAGGATCGAGTTCGCCGAGGCCACGCCCACGCTCATGATCGCCCCCATCAGCGAGGCGATCGAGAAGGTGGTGTGGGTGATGAACAAGGAGAACACGATGCCCGAGAACACCAGCGGCAGCGCGCTCAAGACCACGAACGGGTCGCCCCAGTCCTGGTAGTTCAGCACCATCAGCAGGTAGACCGCGATCACCGCCACCCCGAGCCCGATCTCGATATGGGTGAAGGCGCTGTTCATGCTCTCGATCTGGCCGCGCACCAGCACCTTGTCGCCGGCCTGCAGGTGGGTGGTTTCCAGCTTCACCGCGTGGTTGATCTCTGCCGCCGCGGAACCGAGGTCGCGGTCCTGCACCGCGGCGTAGACGTCGAAGGTCGGCTCGGTGTTGACGTGGCTTTCCACCGACGGCTCGACGCCGCGATGGAACGAGGCGACGTTGCGCAGCAGGGTGATCGGCTGCGCGCTCACCACGCCGTTGTTGCTGGTGTAGATCGGGGTGTTGGCGACGGCGGAGAAGTCGTCCACCCGATACTCGGGCGTTTGCACCGTGAGCTGCCACGGGATGCCGGTCTTCGGGTCGGTCCAGAAGTTCGGCGCCACCTGGAAGGAGCCGGACAAGGAAATGTTCACCTGGTTGGCGATGTCCTCCTCGGTCAGGCCGAGCTCGGCGGCGCGCTGCCGGTCGACCTCGGTGAAGAACTCGGGGCTGTCGGTGATCTGCTGCAGGTGCACGTCGACCAGGCCGCGCAGGTTGCGCAGCCGGTTCTCGATCCGCAGCGCCATCTTGAGGTCGTCGGCCTGGTGCCGGCCGTGCACCTGCACGTCGACCTGCGACGGCACGCCGAAATCCAGGATCTGGGTGATCATGTCGGCGGGCTGGAAGTAGAACACCGAGTCCGGATAGCGCTGGTGCAGCACCACCCGAAGCTTCTTGGTCAGCACGGCGCTGCTCAGCCCGGGCTTCAGCGTGGCCAGGATCTGGCCGTCGTTGTAGCCGACAAAGGTGCCGTCGTTGAACGCCAGGTTGTAGGTGATGGACGGCAGGCCGATGTTGTCGACGATGGTCTGCACGCCGCCGGGGCCGCCCTGCTGGCGGATGACGTCCTCCACCCCCTGGAACAGCTTGGCGGTTTCCTCGATCCGCGCGCCCGGGCGGGCGCGGACGTGCAGGGTGATCTGGCCCGACGAGATGGCCGGGAAATAGTCCCGGCCCAGGAACGGGAACAGGCAGCCGGCGACCAGCAGCACCACGCCGGCGACCATCGCCGTGACCAGCCGGCGCGCCAGCACCGCGTGCAGCAGGCCGATATAGCTGCGCTGGAACCGGGCGAACCGCCTCTCGAAGCCCTTGTGGAAGCGGCTGAACCAGCCCGGCTTCTTGTCGCCCTTGTTCTTCCCGCCGTCCTTTTCCGCCTCCTCGCGGCGCTTCTGCTCCGGCCCGACCAGCACGTCGATCAGGATCGGCACCAGGGTGCGCGACAGCAGGTAGGAGGCAAGCATGGCGAACACCACCGCCAGCGCCTGCGGGGTGAAGATGTACTTGGGCGCCCCGGTCAGGAACAGCACCGACACGAAGGCCGAGCAGATCGACAGCGTCGAGATCAGGGTCGGCTTGGCGATGGTGGCGGCGCCTTCCACCACCGACTCGCGGAAGCCCTTGCCGCTTTCCAGCACCCGGTAGGTGTTCTCGATCGCCACCGTGGCGTCGTCGACCAGGATGCCGACCGCCAGCGCCAGCCCGCCCAGGGTCATGACGTTCATGCTCTCGCCCATCGCGCCCAGCACCGCGAGCGAGGTCAGCACCGCGAGCGGGATCGACACCAGCACCACCAAGGTGGGGCGCCAGGAGCCCAGGAACAGCAGGATCATCAGCCCGGTCAGCGCCGCCGCGATCAGCCCCTCCTCGGCCACGTCCTTGATCGCGTCGGACACGAACACCGACTGGTCGAACAAGGACAGGATGTGGATGTCCTTGGGCGCCGCGGCGATGATGCCGGGCAGCATCGACTTCACCGTGTCGACGATGGAGGTGGTGGAGGTGCCGCCGTTCTTGAGCACCGGCAGCAGCAGGCCGAGATGGCCGTTCACGTGCACCATGTTCTGCTGCGGCGGCCCGCCGGCACGCGCCCAGCCGATGTCGCGCAGCAGGATCGGCGAGCCGTTCACGATCTTGATCGGGATGCTGTTGAGCTTGGCGATCTGGTCCGGCAGCGTGTTCATGCGCATGACGAACTGGGTTTGCCCGAACTTGGCGAGGCCGGACGGCAGGGTCAGGGTTTCGGCGTTGACCTGGGTCAGCACCTGCATGGGCGTGAGCCCGTACGCCTGCAGGGCGTGCGGGTCGAGGTCGATCATCACCTGCTCCGGCACCCCGCCATAGGGCGGCGGCATGGTGGAGCCGGGCGTGGTCTGCAGGGTCGAGCGCAGCCGGAAGCGCACGTAGTTGTACACCGACGCCTGGGACTCCACCTCCGAGGTGGCGGCGATCTGGATCACCGGCACCGACGAGGCGGAAAAGCGCAGGATCACCGGCGGCTGGATCCCGGGCGGCAGGATCCCGCGGATGGCGTTGGTGGCTGCCGTCACCTGGGTCAGCGCCAGCGAGATGTCGATGCCGGGCTGGAAGTAGATCTTGGTGATGGTGATGCCCTGCAGCGTGGTGCTTTCCATGTCGCGGATGCCCACGACGTTGTTGGACAGCGCCAGCTCGCTGTAGGCGGTGACCTGGTTCTGCATGTTCGGCGCCGGCAGGCCGGTGTAGGTCCACAGCACGGTGACCACCGGGATGTTGACCTCGGGCAGGACGTCCTTGGGCATGACGACGGCAGCACCACCGCCGGCGAGCATGATCAGGATCGCCATCACGTAGAACGTGACGCGGTACTTCAGCGCGAACTTGATCAAACCCACTCTGCGGCGTCCTTCGGGCCGGTTCCATGCGCCCGCGCTGATGTTGCCATGCGGCACGATCGGGGCAAGAAGCGTTGCGGTAAATTACCGAGCTTGCCGGATCGTCTTGACGCCGACCGTGCCGGGAGTGAGAACCAAGCATGAACGACCTGTTCTCGCAGCCGCCCAGGCCTCGCAAGCCGACTCCTGCCGCGACCCCGGACTCCAGCTATTCCGCGCAGGACATCGAGGTGCTGGAAGGGCTGGAGCCGGTGCGCCGGCGGCCCGGGATGTATGTCGGCGGCACGGACGAGAACGCCCTGCACCACTTGGCGGCCGAGATCCTCGACAACGCCATGGACGAGGCGGTGGCCGGCCACGCCACGATGATCGACGTGTCGCTGGACGCCGGCAACCGGCTCACCGTGCGCGACAATGGCCGCGGCATCCCGGTCGACCCGCACCCGAAATTCCGCAACCGCTCGGCGCTGGAGGTGATCTTCACCACCCTGCATTCGGGCGGCAAGTTTTCCGGCAAGGCCTACGCCACCTCCGGCGGGCTGCACGGGGTCGGCTCCTCGGTGGTGAACGCCCTGTCCAGCAGCCTGGAGGTCGAGGTGGCGCGGGACCGGGCGGTGTGGCGGCAAAGCTACACGCGCGGGCAGCCGGACGGCCGGCTGCAGAAGGTGGGGCCGACGCAGAACCGGCGCGGCACCCAGATCCGCTTCGTGCCGGACACGGACATCTTCGGGACGATCACCTTCTCCCCCGCCCGGCTGTACCGGCTGTGCCGGTCCAAAGCGTTCCTGTTCCGCGGCGTCACCCTGCGCTGGGACTGCGACCCGGTCCTGCTGCGCGAGCGCGACGACGTGCCGGCCAAAACGGTGCTGCATTTTCCGGGCGGCCTCGCCGACAGCCTGCGCGACGAGCTGGGCGACAACCCGGCCCTGTTGTCGGAGCTGTGGTCCGGCGAGGCCGACCTGCCGGCGGCGAGCGACGGCAGCGGCACCGGCCGGCTGGAATGGGCGGTGGCCTGGCTCGACTCTGGCGAGCCGGCGCTGGCTTCGTTCTGCAACACCATCCCGACGCCGCAGGGCGGCACCCACGAGGCGGGGTTCCGCAACGCCCTGCTGAAGGGCCTGCGGAGCTGGGGCGAGCAGCGCGCCAACAAGCGCGCCGCCTTGGTCACGGTCGAGGACCTGCTGGGCGCGGTGGCGGCCAAGCTGTCCGCCTTTGTCCGCGACCCGCAGTTCCAGGGTCAGACCAAGGAAAAGCTGACCTCACCCGAGGCCACGCGCCTGGTCGAGACCGCGCTGCGCGACCGCTTCGACCATTGGCTGGCCGGCCAGCCGGCGCAGGCGGACGCCCTGCTGGCGGCGATCATAGAGCGCGCCGAGGACCGGCTGCGCCGCCGCGAGCAGAAGGACACCCCGCGCAAAAGCGCCACCCGGCGCATGCGCCTGCCCGGCAAGCTGGTGGACTGCACCCGGGAAAAGGCGTCCGAAACCGAGATCTTCCTGGTGGAAGGCGACAGCGCCGGCGGCTCGGCCAAGCAGGCGCGCAACCGCGAAACCCAGGCCATCCTGCCGCTGCGCGGCAAGATCCTGAACGTCGCCAGCGCCTCGGTGGACAAGCTGCGCGCCAACCAGGAGCTGCGCGACCTGGTGGAAGCGCTGGGCTGCGGCCAGGGCAAGCAGTACGACCCGGCCCGGCTGCGCTACGGCCGCGTCATCATCATGACCGACGCCGACGTGGACGGCGCCCACATCGCCTCGCTGCTGATGACCTTCTTCTACCGCGAGCTGCCGGAGCTGATCCGCGGCGGCCACCTGCATCTGGCGCAGCCGCCGCTGTACCGGCTGACGCAAGGGCCGCGCACGGTGTACGCGATGGACGACCGCGACCGGGAACGGAAGCTGAAAAGCTTCAAGGCCGGAGCCAAGGTGGAGGTGAGCCGCTTCAAGGGGCTGGGCGAGATGCCGCCCGCCGACCTCAAGCGCACCACCATGGACCCGGCGCAGCGCACCCTGCTCAAGGTGGTGTCGGCGCCGGACCAGTCCGACGCCACCGCCGAGCGGGTGGAAAGCCTGATGGGACGCCGGCCGGAGCTCAGGTTCCAGTTCATCCAGCAGAACGCCCGCACCGCCGACCTCGACCTGTAGGCGTCCGGGACCCGCAGGCGCCCGGAGCCCCCGCCCCGGCCGCCTCTCCCTTTCCGAACGTGGTCTGGCTTGCCTTTGCAAGGCCGCCCGGCTGCCGGCCGTCGCTCCCCGACCGCCGCCGGAAGCCCGCCGTCCGCACCGGCCGCCCGAGCCGGAAAACCCGGGTCGGGCCGGTTTCGGCCCGGATCGTGGCGGGAAGCGGCGACCGGAGGCCAGACGGGCGACGGAGCAGCAAGAACGGGACGGCCGGCTCGACGCCGGAGCGGGCGGGCCCGATCCGCTCGACCGCTCACTCGCACCAGCCGGCCACGTCGTGGCCGCCGAAGATCATGCGTCGTACGGGACGCGAGGTCAGGCCGGAGCTGAATCCCGGCGGAAGCGCGCTCGCCTCGTCGAGGCGGGCCATCTGGCCGTCGTCCAGCCGCAGCCGGGCGGCGGCAACGTTGTTCTTGAGCTGGGACACCGTGCTGGCGCCGATCAGCGTCGACGCGACGCCGCGCTTCGCCATCGTCCAGGCGAGCGCGACCTGCGCCATCGGGCGACCGGCCTCGACCGCGACCGCTTCCAGCACGTCGAGGATGGTCCAGTTGCGGTCGCTGAACTTGGTGTCGCCGAACGGGTTCGGGCCGCTCAGCCGGCCGATTCCGGTCGTGTTCCCGCGCCGGTACTTGCCGGACAGGAAGCCGCCCGCGAGCGGGCTCCACGGCATGATCCCCATCCCGCCTTCCCGCGCCGCCGGGAAGTGCTCGCCTTCCACGTCGCGCGCGACCAGCGAGTACTCGAGCTGCATCGCGATCGGGCCCGGCACCCGCCGCTCCGACGCGATAGTCGCCGCCTTCATCGCCAGCCAGGCCGGCATGTCGGACAAGCCGTAGTAGCGGATCTTGCCCGCGCGCACGAGGTCGCCCAGGGTCTGGACGATCTCCTCCACGGGGGTCACGCCGTCCCAAACGTGCATCCAGTACAGGTCGACGTGGTCGGTGCCGAGCCGCTTGAGCGAGGCGTCGAGCGCGCGGTGGATGTTCTTGGCGCCCGCCCCGCCCGCGTTCGGGTTGCCGTTCCCGGCCTGCGCCGCGGCCAGCGGGCTCGCCGACCCGTTGAAGGCGAACTTGGTCGCGAGGACGATCTCGTCGCGCGCCCCGTGGTCGGCGATGAACCTGCCGACCAGCCGTTCGCTTTCGCCGTTGCCGTAGATGTCGGCCGTGTCGACGAAGTTGCCGCCGGCCTCGCGGTAGGCGTCGAAGATCGCCCGCGAGGCCACCTCGTCCGTCCCCCAGGCCCCGGAACCGAAGGTCATGGTTCCGAGCGCCAGCGGGCCGACGACGAGGCCGGACCGGCCGAGCGAGCGGTAGGCGGTGAGGGACATGCCGCGTGACTTCCATAGCGATCGATATGGAAGCTATGCTGGACCCCGTCCGCGGCCGTCAACCTGTTTCGGAGCGATCACTATGGAACAGGAGGAGCCCGGCGACCGGCCGAACCGCAGGACCGGACGGCCGCTGTCCTTCGATCGCGACGCGGCGCTCGGCCGGGCGATGCTGGCGTTCTGGCGCCACGGCTACGAGACCACCTCCATCGGCGACCTGACGACCGCGATGGGGATATCGGCGCCCAGCCTGTACGCGGCGTTCGGCAACAAGCGGCAGCTGTTCCTCGAGGCGGCGCACCGGTATGCTGGCGACCCCGCCGCGACCGCGCGCGCGATCGACGGCGCGCCGACCGCCCGCGACGCGGCCCACGCGCTGCTGGCGGACGCCGCCGTCGCCTTTACCGGCGAGACCACGCCGCCGGGCTGCCTGCTGGCGAGCGCCACGGCCAGCGGGTCCGCCGCCTCATCGGACGTGCAGGCCGTCGTCGCCGGCATCCGGGCAACGGTTGGCGACCGGCTGCGCGCCCGCATCGAGCGCGACGTCGCGAACGGCCTGCTTCCGGCACGAACGGATGCCGCGGCGCTGGCCGGGCTGGTGATGACCGTTATGCAGGGGCTGTCGGTGATGGCGCGTGACGGCGTGCGGCGCGCGACCTTGCTGGGCATCGTGGACCTCGCCCTGCGGGCCTGGCCGGAACCACCCGCAACCTGATCGGGTCGGGGGCGGCCACGACCGCTTCGACGGGGAACCCGACGCCGCCCCGGCCGCGCCAGTTGCGACGCGGACCAGTGCGACGTGTTCACGCATCGAGGTCGTGGCGCCGCGGCATGGCCATCCTGGTCCGTCGCCGCGCGAACCGACGGCACGCCTTGGCATCGTCGGCAACGACTCGGTCCGGTCGGTCATCGGCACTGCGGAAGCATGCGGCCGCGGCGATCATGGGCTAGTCTTGAACCGATGAACCCCCGCACCCTGCCGTTCCTGTGTCTCGCCTCGCTCCTGCTGCCGCTGGACGGCTGCGTCGCCCGCGGCTCGCGCATCACCAGCGTGATCCCGGTGCCGCTGCAGGAAGGCGCCAACCTGGTGCCGCACCTGTCGCCGGACGGTCGCCAGGGGCTGGTGGTCGAGGGCCGGCAACCGGACGCGCGCGCGCCGCTGCTCATGGCCATGCTGCCGCGGGCGGAAGGCGTGCGCGGCTGGGACGTGGTGCAGATGGACCCGGCCGACGGCGCTGGGCCGACCCTTGGCGGGCGCGGCCGCTCGGTGGTGCTGGCTCGGGCCAAGGTCGGCGGCATGCCGGCCACCCTGTTGTTCGTGGCGGAGCCCGATCCGACCGACCCGGCGCCCCTGGGCGAGGCACGGCGCATGCTGATCCGCACCCTGCGGCTGCAGGTGGACGAGAGCGCCGCGCGGTTCGAGGCGATCGGCAGCGAGACCACGCAGCGCCGCTATTGCAGCGGCAGCGACGCCGTCGCCGTCACCTTCCGGATGGCGCTCCCGGACGACGGGGACGCCGGCGACCTGTGCGCCGCGCCGGCCAGCTGAGGCCCTTGCGGACCCGCCCCGGGCCAGGCTATCTTCACCATGACGAAACCAACTGAAAGGAGGTGATCCAGTGTCTCATTGCCTGACAACGGCTCCACGCGGAGCGACCTGGATGACCCTCTTCTCCAGCGCGAAGACGGTCTGACCGGCGCACCGCGCACCGGCCGACACAGACAATGGAAAGGCTCCGGGGCACCGCTCCGGGGCCTTTTTTGTGTCCGCCGCGTTCGAGGGGCCGATCCTGGGACACAGGCGGACCGTCCGCCGTCACGCCACCGCCTGCCAAGCGTCCCGCCACAGCTCCGGGATCGCCAGCCAGCGGTCGCGGCTGCGCGGTCCGGCACGCGCCTGCAGCCCCGGATGCACGGTGCGGAACAGCTTCAGGCCGGAACCGTCCAGCACCGGCGCGCCATGCTCCGACGCCCGGTTGCCGACCAGCACGACGCCGCGCAGGCGTGGGAACAGCGCGAGGGTGAGGCGCAGCGCCGCCGCCCCGGCCCGGCATTCCGACGCGGTGATGGCCATGGTCCCGTTCCACCACGGCACGATGTTCCAGATCGCCACCTGCCGGTGGTCGATCCCGGCCTCGATCATGAAGCCATGGCAGTTCCGCGCGGTCGGATCGGGGTTGTTGCGGCTGACGAAGCCGGTTCCGTCGGAAAGCACAATGCGTGGCCCGGGCTTCTCCAGCAGGAACAGCAGCCGGGCGGCGATGCCGCCGTCCAGCGGGTCGAAATCCGGCACGAACCCGACCCGGTCCTGCCGCATCCGCCGGACGTGGTCGGCCAGCGGACGGGCGTGCGGACGGTCGAGCATCGCCACCCGCCGCGCCCGCACCGCCGGATCGGCCAGCGAGCCGGGATGATCGTCGGCCTCGTCCTCCGGTCGCACCGGTCGCCGCCGGCAGCGCTCAGCGCGGCTGGAGGCGGAACCGGACCGGCCGGTCCGGCTGCGTAGTAACCAGGCCGCGCGGCAACACCGCGCCGCCGCCGGGCAGGTCCAGGCGGAACCGGCGCAGCAGCCGCGCCAGCACCAGGGTCGCCTCCGCCAGCGCGAACTGCGCGCCGACGCAGATGCGCGGCCCGGCGCCGAACGGCATGTAGACCATGCGGTCCGGCGCCGGCGCCCCCGGCAGGAACCGCGACGGCTCGAAGCTGTCCGGCCGGTCCCAGTGCGCCTCGTGGCGGTGCAGGATCCAGGGCGAGATGGACACGATCGTGCCGGCCTCGATGGCCTCGCCGCCGACCACGTCCGCCGCCTTGGCCTCGCGCACGATCAGGTAGGCCGGCGGATACAGCCGCAGCGCCTCGTCCACGAAGGCGCGGGTGTGCACCAGGCGCGGCAACGCGGCCGCGGCGCCGTCCGGCGACAGGTCGAGTTCGTCCGCCTCGGCGGCGATCGCGTCCTGGTGCGCCGGCAGGCGGGCAGCGGCATAGCAGGCCCAGAACAGCGTCACCGCGGTGGTCTCGTGCCCGGCCAGGATCAGCGTCGACACCTCGTCGCGCAGCAGGGCGTGGTCGAAGCCCTGGCCGGTTTCCGGGTCGCGCGCCTGCCGAAGCAGGTCGAACAGGTCGCGCGGGCTGCCTTCCGCGATCGGCGCCTGGGCGTCGCGCACGGCGATGATCCGGTCCATCAGCAGCAGCCAGTCCTGCCGGAACCGGCCGCGGCCGCGGTCCAGCGGCGTGGTCCAGCCATCGGGCAGCAGCATGTCGAACAGCCCGACCTTGGCGAAGTCGCGGGCGTAGCGCAGCAGCAGGGCGCGCAGGTCGGCGCCGAACGCTCCCATCTCCAGCGAGAACATCGACTGCCCGGCGACGTCCAGGGTCAGGCGCTGCAGCACCGGCATCAGCTCCACCGGGCGGGTGCCGGCGGCGGCGATCTCGTTCTCCACCCGGGCGGCCACCGACACGATGTGTCGCGACAGGATCGGCAGCACGCGCGGCGCCAGGGCGGGCGCGATCACCCGGCGCTGGTGCCGCCAACTCTCGCCCTCGGCCAGGAACAGCCCGTCGCCCAGCACCGGCCGCAGCACGCGTCGCGCCGCCTCGTTGCGCCGGTAGTTCTCGTGGTTGCCAAGCAGCACGTGCCGGATCGCCGCGGGATCGTTCAGCAGCAGCTGTTGACGGCCCAGGAACGAGCCCGGCAGCACCAGCTCCTGGTAGGCGGGCCTGCCCCACAGCTCCAGCGGGTTGCGTCGCAGGACCAGGAAGGACTCCGCCGTGCTCCGTATCCGGGTCGGCATCGGCGGGCGCGGCAGGTCGGTCGCGAGGGCGGCGGGATACATGTCTGGCATCCGGTCCAAGTGGGAGCGCCAGGCCGGTTGCGGAAGGACCGTCAGCCCGCGCGATGCGCCGGATGCGGGCGATCCACCGCCGCCTGCGGCGAGGCCACGCGCGGCGCGGCGATGCCGACCACCGCCGGGTCGAACACCCGGGTGAACGAGGACGGGTAGATCCCCATCCACAGCGTCACCAGCGCCAGCGGCGCCAGCACCGCCACCTCGCGCGCCGACAGGTCGCGCAGGGTGCCGACCAGGTTGGACACGCCGTCGAACATCACCCGGCGATACAGCACCAGCATGTACACCGCCCCCAGGACCATGGCGCAGCCGGAGAACAGCGCCACCCAGAAGCCGACCCGGATCGCGCCGATCATCACCAGCAGCTCGCCGACAAAGGAGCCGGTGCCGGGCAGGCCGATATTGGCCATGGTGAACAGCATCGCCAGCGTCGCCAGCACCGGCATGCGCGCGGCGGTGCCGCCGAAGCCGGCGATCAGCCGGCTCTCGTTGCGCGCTCCCAGCATCGCCACCACGAAGAACAGGCCGGCGATGATGATGCCGTGCGACAGCATCACGAACACCGCGCCGTCGATGCCGACCGCGTTCAGGGTGAACAGCCCGACCAGCACCAGCCCCATGTGCGAGAACGACGAGTACGCCACCAGCCGCTTCATGTCGGTCTGCGCCAGGGCGATGATCGCGGCATAGATCACCGCGACGATGCCGAGCGCGATCATCCACGGCGCGAAGCGGTGCGACGCGTCGGGCAGCATGGAGATGGCGAACCGCAGGAAGCCATAGGCGCCGGCCTTGCTCAGCACGCCCGACAGCATCGCCGTGGCCCCGGCCGGCGCCTCGGTATAGGCGTCCGGCAGCCAGGAATGCAGCGGGAACAAAGGCAGCTTCACCCCGAAGGCGAGCACGAAGGCGCCGAACATCCAGCCCTGCGCCACGCTCGAGAAGCGGGTGTGCAGCAGCGTGGGCAGGTCGGTGGTGCCGGTGCTGTGCCACATCCACAGCAGCGCCAGCAGCATGAACAGCGAGCCGCCAAAGGTGAACAAGAAGAACTTGATGGAAGCGAACACCCGCTTCGGGCCGCCCCAGATGCCGATCAACAGCGAGGCCGGGATCAGCGTCGCCTCGTAGAACACGTAGAACAGCACGAAGTCGAGCGACGAGAACAGCCCGAGCAGGGTGGTCTCCAGCAGCAGCACCGCGATCATGTAGTCGCGGATCCGGGTGTCCACCGCGCGCCAGCTCCCCAGGATCGCCATCGGCGTGATCGCCGCGGTCAGCACCACGAACAACAGGCTGATCCCGTCCAGGCCGAGATGGTACGAGATGCCGAAGCCCGGCACCCAGTCGGCATGGTCCTCGAACTGGAACCCCGTCGGGGTGACGGCCCGGCCAGGCCGGAAGCCGATCCACAGCCCCACCGCCAGCAGCAGCGCCAGCAGCGCGGTGCCGAGCGCCAGCTGCCGCGACAGGCGCTCGATCGCCGGCGCCGCGCCCCGGAGCAGCAGGATCGCCAGCGCGCCCAGCATCGGCAGGAACACGAGAATGGACAGCAGGGGCAGGTGCACGGATCGCGTCGTCCCGATGAGGCTGCCAGGTTCGGGATGCCGAGGCGACAGCCAGCCCTTCTTAGGGCGTGACGCCCGCCCGCACCAGAGCGGGCATGCCGGCGGCGTCGCCGGACCGCGACCTTGCCCCGCCAACGCTTTGTTCACCTTCGCGCCTTAGCCTGTCGCCCAGGGGAGTGCATTCTCGTGAAGACCACCATCTTCGTCGATCCCAGCGTCGCCGGTCCGGACATCCTGTTCTCCACCGGCGCTACCGTGAACGGTGTTCAAACCTGGGCAGCGGACCTGCCGTCCATCGCCGGCGCCGCGGATCCCGGCTGGAACGTCACGCAGTGGAACACGCCGACCGGCCAGGTGTTCGACCCCGACGCGCCGGGCGGCACGGAGGCCGATGCGCTGCTCGGGCCGGCCCTCGCCGCCTGGACCACCGGCACGGCCTCGGACGGCAGCAGCCTCGCCGTGTTCGGCAGTGCCGGGGCCTACACCTTCCGCGTCGGCGCCAGCGGCGGGTCGACCAGGGACACCTTCCTGCAGACCACCGGCTATGCCGCCGCGACCACCACCTTCGACCACCCCCTCACCTTCACCGCCGACGAACGGGTGGCCTCCGCCGTAGCAGGCAGCGGCACCGCGATCGCCTTCAACGCCTTTACCGTGTTCTTCAACGCCGCCGGCAACCCGTCCTACGACCCGTCCCTGCCCTCCACCGAGATCTTCCTGCAGGTGCCGCTGGTCGACTTCCGCGGCGAGCCGGGCGCCTACGCCACCGTTTCGGCCGGGAACACCTATCAGCAGGTCTACAACCTGTCCTCGCAGGTGGTGACCGGCTCCGGCAGCGTGGGCAGCAACGCGTCGGTCGACTACCTGTCCTTCGGCACCGACACCGGCGGCCTGCACGCGGTGCGGATCGACCTGAACCAGGCGCTGCTCCGACTGGTGGACACGCTGGCGGCGCAGGACCCGGCCATGGCCCCGGCCTGGCTCGACCTGTCGCGCTGGTCGCTCGGCAGCTACTACGGCGGCGTCGAAACCAGCGCCGGCAGCGGCGGCGACACGGAGTCGCTGGCGCTCGACATCGCGCACCCGATCGTCACCACCGACGACTCCGTTCTGGTGTCGTCGGCCACCCCGCTGTCCACCGTGCAGTCGATCGACAACAACGGCTATGCCGACGTCGAGACGGACGACATCGTCACCACGCTTGCCGGTACCACCAACAGCATCGCTCTCGCGACCGGCGACGGGATGGCGAAGACGCTGACCAGCAACGGCACCGACACGGTGTCGGTGGGCGCACACGAGACGGTGGCGCTGCACGCGCTCGGCAGCCGGCTGACGGTGATCGGCGCTCCCGGCGCCGCGGTCGCGATCGACGGCACCGCACCGGTCACCACCTCCGGGGCCTTCGGCACGTTGTCGCTGCACAGCGAGGCCGACGGCGACCTGATCGCAGGCTCGACCACGGGCGCCAGCCTGTCCCTCGGCGGCGGCGCGGATCAGGTCGACCTGGCCGGTCCGGCGGACGCGGGCCTGTCGGGAGAAGGCGACAGCCTCGCTGCCGGCGGCGGCACCGTGTCCCTGTTCAACGACGACGACACGATGGACATGAACGGCTCGGGCAGCCAGACCGTGTTCCTCAACGGCCACGACGCCTCGGTCGGGGAAACCGGCACCGGGTCGCAGCTGGTGGTCGGCACCGCGTCGCAGGCGGGGCTGCTTCAGCTGCAGGGCGGCCACGGCGCGCAAACCCTGTGGACCGGCGGCACCAGCGCCGCGATCACCGCATCGGACGACGCGAGCCCTCAGGCCTCCTTGACCCTGCGCGCCCAGCCCGGCTCGACCAGCACGCTCCAGCTCGGCGGCGAACGCACGCTGGTCGACGACGAGGGCGGCGCCGTCACGGTCAACGGCGGCACGGATGCCGATGCCACCGCCACCGTGTTCGACAACGCCGGCCCGGTGGCGATCTGGGGCGGCGCGGAACAGCTGATGGCCAGCCTCGGCGACGGCGCCCTGGAGGTGCAGGCCGGCAGCGGCAGCCAGACCGTGTTCGGCGGCGCCGGCAGCCTGGAGGTGCTCGGCAGCCACGCCGCCTCCGGCGTGCAGACGATCGTGAACGGAACCGGAGCGAACCAGGCCACCACCGTGTTCGGCGGCCGCACCGCGCAAACGATCTGGACCGGCACCGCGCACGACACCATCGTGTCGTCGACCCTGGCCGGCGACGCGTCCGGCTCGATCGCGGCCTTCATCCAGGGCGGCGCCTCGTCCTACTGGGGCGGCACCGAGGCGGCCACGCTCGACAACGGGGGCGGGGCGCTGGACGCGTTCCTGAACGGCGACGGCCGGGTCAGCATCCTGGCCGAGATGACCGGCCGCAGCAGCACCAGCACCAGCCTGCACGGCTTCAACGCCCTCGACACGCTGGTGCTCGGCGGCGCCACGGTGACGCAGGTCCACGACGCGGATGCGGGCGGCAGCACCGTGCTGACGCTGGGCGGCAGCGTGGCGACCCTGTTCGGGGTGCCGCATGTCGCGCTTTCCGCCATCGCCGGGGGCGTGCTGGTGACCGGCTAGCCGGCGCGCACCCTAGCGCCGGCCGAACATCCGCTCGATCTCGGCCCGGCTCAGCTTCAGAAAGGTCGGCCTGCCGTGGCTGCAGGTGGCGGCGCGCGGCGTCGCCTCCATCTGCCTGAGCAGCCGGTCCATCTCCTCCGGCGCCAGCCGTCTGCCGGCGCGTATGCTGCCGTGGCAGGCCAGGCGCGCGATCACCGCGTCGAGCCGGCCGGCCAGGGCGCCGGCCTCCCCCGGGGCCAGCAGCTCGTCGGCGCCGAGCTGTTCCGCCAGGTCGCGCAGCAGGGGAACCGGATCGGGGTTGCCGAGCAGCGCCGGCAGGGCGCGCAGCAGCACGGCCCGGCCGCCGAACGGCTCGATCTCGATGCCGAACCCGGCCAGCGCCTCGGCATGCTCCAGCAGCCGGGCGCCGTCGCGGGACGGCAGCTCGACCACCTCCGGCAGCAGCAGGCGCTGCGAGCGGATCGCGCCGTCGAGGTACTGCTCCCGCAACGCCTCGTGCGTCAGCCGCTCATGCGCCGCGTGCTGGTCCACCAGCACCAGGCTGCCGTCGGCGGCGACCGCGATGAGGTAGGTGTCCAGCACCTGCGCCACCGGTGCCCCGAGCGGATGGCTGTCGGCCAGCTCCACCGCCGGCGCGACGGGCGAGGTGTCCGGCCGCGCGTCGGGCAGCACCCGCGCCGCCGGCGCGCCGAACGCCAGCCGCGCCTCGGCGAACCCGCCGGCCACCGCCGCCGGCGCGGCGGCCGGCTCAGGCGGATACCAGATCGCGGGCCCGGGCCGGCGCGGCGTCGGCAGCACGATCCCCACCCCCGCCGGGCCGGCCCCGCTGCCCAGGGCGCGTCCAAGGCTGCCGATCACCAGCGCCCGCACCGCGGCGGCATCGGCGAAGCGCAGCTCGGTCTTGGCCGGATGAACGTTGACGTCGAGCCGATCCGGCGGGATCTCGAGGAACAGGGCCACCACCGCGTGCCGCCCCTGCTGCATCACCGCGCGGTAGGCGACGCGCACCGCGGCGCGCAGCACCGGGTCGGCCACCGGCCGGTTGTTCACCACCAGGAACTGGCCGTTGACGGTGGCGCGATGCACCGCGGGGCCGCAGGCATGGCCGGACAGCCGCATCCCGTCCCGCTCGCCCTCTACCGCGAGCAGGCCCTGCGGCACGCTGTCCCCGCCCTCGTCCGACAGCAGCGCCAGCACCCGCGCCGCACGCTCCTGTTCCGGCAGGTCGAGCAGCACCCGTCCCTCGACCTCCAGCCGGAACGCCACCCCGGGCGCCGCCAGCGCCAGGCGGCGCACCGCGACCTCGGCATGGGCGGCCTCGACCCGCGGACTCTTGAGGAACTTGCGTCGCGCCGGGGTGGCGAAGAACAGGTCCTCGACCAGCA